>JANTFR010000032.1 GCA_024763355.1 Anaerolineales bacterium | reverse complement strand
AAACGGGCTGCGCTGGCGCGCCTATGCCACAGTTCTGCCCAACGGCTGGACAGTTGTCGTCCAGCAACAAGAGGATGAATTTCTCGCCCCTCCGCGCACGTTCACAGCGCTTTCCCTGGGTATGCTGGCTCTGCTCGGCACGCTCCTGGTGCTTCTGGTTTGGGCCAGCATCCGCCAGATAGCCGCACCGCTGGAATACCTGACTGATGCCGCCCAGGCCATCAGTGCCGGAGAACTGGAGCGGAGCATCAAATTGACCGGCGAGGATGAAATCGCCACCCTGGGAAGCGCCTTCGCCCAAATGGCCACCCGTCTGCGGAACACCATTCAGCAGTTGGAACAAAGAGTCTCTGAGCGCACCGAGGCATTGGAGCGCCGTACCGCCCAACTGCAAACGGTCATCGAGATTGGGCAAGCCATCAGCGGCGTTCAGGAGATGCATACCCTGCTCGACCAGACAGTACACAGCGTAAGCGAAAAATTCGGTTTCTATCATACCGGTGTTTTCCTCCTGGATGAGAGCGGTCAGTATGTCGTTTTGCAGGCCGCAAACAGTCCGGGGGGTAAACGAATGCTGGCAGCGGGGCACCGTCTACTGGTCGGTAAACAAGGCATCGTGGGCTACGTCGCTTTCACCCGAAAGCCGCGCATCGCCCTCAACGTCGGGGCTGACGCCGTCCATTTCAACAATCCCAACCTGCCGGATACACAATCGGAAGCCGCTCTGCCTCTCATTGCCGGCGGAGAACTCCTGGGTGTGCTGGATGTGCAAAGCACTCGCAGTGAGGCCTTCACCCAGAGCGACATCGAGGTGTTGCAAGCCCTGGCTGACCAGATAGCCACCGCTATGCAAAACGTCCGCCTGGCACAGGAAACGCAGCGTCTACTGGAAGCGCAACGGGAAGCCTCCGGTCTGTGGACGCGTCGCATCTGGAAGCGGCAAGTCGAGGTGTTGACCCATCCGGCAGTGAAACGCACCGCCCAGGGAATACGCCTGCTCTCCGAAGCCGGTGCGCCCCCCTCTGGCACGGAGCCGCTTTCGGAAGACGCCCCATATCAGGTTTTAACCGACCCTCAGGATGCCCACCTTCTGCACGTGCCCCTGGTACGCAACGAAACCATCATCGGCTATTTGCAAGCGCGCAAACCGGCAGACGCGCCTCCCTGGACTGCTGAAGAACGCGCCTTTATGCAGAGGCTGAGTGAAGAACTCGGTCCGGCCTTAGACGGCGCCCGCCTGTATCAGGAAACCCAAATCAACGCCTGGCAGCAGCGTATTTCTGTGGACATTGCCAGCCGATTGCGCCAAAACCTGGACCTGGAGGCCATTCTACGCACCACCGTGACCCAGGTGCGAGAGGCGCTCGATTTGTCCGAAGTCCACATCCAACTCAGCGGCAACAACGAGACAACGGCATGAACCACTCAGAAAACTTCACCCCTCAGCAGCGCGCGGCCAATCTTTACAGTTGGGGCACCGCCGTTTTCAGCCTGCTTTTCATAGGGCTGTTCGCGCGCACCATGAGCGCCGGCTATACCCAGTGGCAGGCATGGAGCATCCTGACGGTCCTGGTTTTCTTGCTGGGAAGCAGTTTGAACTCCGCCCGCCTCAGCCGCCAGGGACGGCACAAACGAGGAATCATCGCCTTGCTCGGGGCGTTGTTCCTGGCCGAGGCCATTTCCAGTGCGCTTGTGCAGGGCGTCGGCACGGCTTTGGGGGCCGGCATGATAGCCGTCACCCTGGTCTTGGCTACCGGCATCCTGCCTCAGAAACACACCACACGCATGTTCTTGGCTTCCGTGGTGATGGGCTTACTTGGCACCGCAAGCGACCTACTGGTTCTCCCCTGGCGGCTAACTTTACCTGACACCCAGGTCTTTTCCCTTGGCTTCTCCATGCTCGCCGCGGCCGCTTTCGTTGTGGTCACATTCTGGAAGTTCCGCACCTACTCCCTATCCGGCAAACTGCTGGTTGCGCTGGTAGGCCTGACAATGGCGGCAACCCTGGGTCAAAGTATTTTCACCCTGAGTTCCCTGGGCGAGGTACTCACGCGCAACGCCAACCAGGTACTCCTGGCCGTCGCCCAAGAGGGCGCGGCAAGAGTAGACCGCTATCTGAGCAGCAACCTGGCAACAGTGGACGCGGCCGCGCAACTGCCGCTTCTGACTGATTACCTGCGAATTCCGCAGGAAGAACGCCCTGTCAGCAATCTGGATGGTGATGTCAATCAGTTCATGCGCAATCTGCGCTCTACCGACCCGAGCAATATCTCCGGCTACGTGCTGATGGACCGCGACGGGCGGGTGGTCAAGGACACTAGCGGCTATATGTATCCCTACTCGGCACAGGTCACATACGCTCAGCGGGATTTCTTTCAAGAACCCCTGACCAGCGGCGCCCCTTATATCTCCCTGCCACAATTTTCTCTCAAGCCCAACCCGGTCACGCCCTATTTTTACCTGGCAGCCCCCATCAAGGCGCCGCTGAGTGGTGAAATCCTGGGCGTTTTGGCTGCCCGCTTCCAGGCTCGTGCTTTACAAGATTTGATTGCCGCTCAAGACGAACAACAGGAAGGTGATTCCTTCACCGTTTTGTATGCCCCCCTGGAGAACAATTTTGTTCATTTGGCCCACAGCACGCGCCCCGAATTGGACCTGGCGCTGGTCGGCCCCGAAAAAGCCACCCGGCTCGTCTTTCTCCAGAACAAGGGTTACCTTTCCTTGCCCTACATGGAGACCCTTAGTCTTGAGAACCCCGACTTGTTGCAAGCCTTGGAAGACAAAGAGAAGTTCTTCAGCGTGCCGGCCTCTTACGCGCATCCGGAAGGGGAGCCGGCTGGCGAATTTCAGCGAAGCGTCTACCGGGGCGCGGCTGTCTCCCTACAAACGGCACCCTGGATTTTGACCCACTACGAACCTCAGGGCGCTATCCTGGCAGGACTGCGCAGCCAGTTACGCAGCAATCAACTCGTTGCTCTGGGGATTGTGATTGCCGCCACCATGTTGGCTGTTTTTCTGGTGCAAGTCATCGCCCAACCACTCAGCCAGTTGGAACAGGCCACGCGAGAACTGGGTGAAGGCAACCTGGATGTTCGCGCTCCGGTCAGCGGTGACGACGAAATCGGACGCCTGGCAGCCACATTCAACAGTATGGCGGAACGCCTGAAAGTCACCCGGAACGAAATGGAAGAGCGCATCGCCCAGCGCACCGCAGAGGCACTGCGCCACAGCACGCTGATTAAGACCGCTGCCGAGGTCGGTCACATCGTCAATCAGATTCGCGAAGTGGAGCGCCTCTTGCCTCAAGCGGCGCAACTCATCAGTGAGCGTTTTGGCTTTTACCATGTAGGCATCTTCTTGCTGGATGAACGCGGCGAATACGCTGTGCTCAAAGCCAGCAACAGTCTCGGCGGACAGCGCATGCTTGCCCGCGGACACAAACTCAAAGTCGGAGAAACCGGTATTGTGGGCTATGCAGCCGGGCAGCGCACCCCGCGCGTTGCCCTGGATGTCGGCGAGGACGCCGTCTATTTCGACAACCCCGATTTGCCTCACACCCGCTCCGAACTGGCTGTCCCTTTGATGGTGGGCGACGAAGTATTAGGCGTGCTGGACGTGCAAAGCACACACCCCAACGCCTTCAGCACCGAAGATTTCGATGTCATGCAGGCGCTTGCCAACCAGATTGCCGTCGCCATTGCCAATGCCCGCCTCTTTGCCCGCAGTCAGCAGGCGCTGGAAGATATCCGCCGCGCCTATGGAGAGGTCAACCGGCAGGCCTGGGATGCTCTCCTCAATGCGGGGAAAGAGGTCTCTTTTGCCAGTATCGGCTCTGATGCTCTCCCCGTTGAGGCCGCCTGGGACGACATCAGCCAGCAGGTTGCCGCCAGTGGACGTCCACTGGCCGTCTCAACACCCGACGAGAGAGGCTGTTACCGCCTGACGCTGCCGGTGCAAAGTAGCGGCCTCACGCTGGGGGTGATTTCCGCTTACAAAAGCGGGAGTCCCTGGGCCGAAATCGAAATCGCCTTACTGGAAAACGTGCTGCGGGAACTGGGACTTACCCTGGAAAGTTCCCGCCTCTTCGAAGAAAGCCAGCGGCGCGCCCAGTTAGAGCAGGCAAGCGCCCAGGTTGTTACCCGCTTGCGAGAAACCCTGGACATCCAGGCCATGCTGCGCACTGCTGCGCAGGAAATCCGCCAGGCACTCGACCTGCCGGAAGTCAGTCTGCATGTCACCCGTACCGCTACGGATGGAGACGGTAATCTCGGCGCTGAATAATCATCATGCCCAAACGTTTTCTCCTCTTACTCACCCTTTCCCTCATTCCTCTGGCGGCCTGCACAGGAAACGGACTACGCTGGAGAGGCGGCGCGGCCCCGGCGGCAATTCGCGTCCAACTCAACCGGGAGGAGGGGGTAAATTTCGCCGGGTATTATCAGGCAGAGGCGCAGGGATTCTACGCACAGCACGACTTGAAAGTCTCTTTGCTGCCCGGCGGGAAGCGCGGAGAACTGACCATTGACCCCGCCCAAATTCTGCTCTCCGGACAAAGCGAGTTTGCCGTGCTTTCTTTCGCCCAGTACCAACGCATCGCCCAGGACGAACATCAGCCGTTGGTCGTCATGGGGTTGTTCCAGATTTCTCCCATCGTCTTTCTTTCTTTTGAGGAAGAGGGCATCCTGCGGATGCAGGATATACGTGACAAACGCGTTGCCATCCCCTCCGCCGATTGGCGCATCCTGATTCATCAGGTGTTGAAAAATGTCGGCATCTCGGCAAACGATATCAGCGAGGTGCAACTAAACACCCCGGACATTCAGAATTTTTACCAGCAGCGGGTGGATGTGTGGCCGGGATATCTGACCGAAGACGCCGTGGACGCCCTGATGAACGGCTACCGAATTCATGCGATTTTTGCCGCCGATTATGGTCTGGATACCTACGAGGGGTTGCTCGTGACCACCCGCGGTTATGCAGATGCGCATCCTGAGATAAGCGCGGCCTTTGTAGAGGCCACCCTGCAAGGATGGCGGTATGTCCTGGCCCATCCCGACGAAACAGCCGACTTGCTGGTGAGAGTCGCTCCTCAGCACTCCCGCCTGTACTATCAACTTGGCCTTGAGTATCTCCGCCCGCTGATAGACACCGGGGAAGTTCCCCTCGGTTGGATTGACTACACCCGCTGGAACACTTTTCTGGACGGAGCCTCCCTGGGCGAGAACGCCCCAGGTTACGATATGCGCTTCGTGGAAGGTGCATATCTTCAGGAGTAAAAGCCCGATATGGAATCCAAGCCCCAATTACCCCCGGAAGAACGCCAGCCGGGCGGCCTGTACATTGTACAGCGCGCCTCCCTGATGGCTGCCATTGTTTTGCTGGGCAACGTCCTGAGTTATCTCCCCGTTTACATCCAGCATCCGGACTGGCAGCCGGTACTGCTTAATATCATCATCACAGCGGTTGCTACAGGCACCAGTTTCCTGGCCTACTGGGCTTTCCGGCAGCACAAATTTCGCCTCGGGTACCTCAGCGTCGGAACGGTGCTGCTGTTGGTGCCTCTTTCATCTTCCCTGACTAACAGGAGCCTTTTCCCCCTGGCAATTGCCACCCTGGCCGTTCTCTTGCTGTCGCTCGCTGCCTGGCCCAACCGCTGGGGACGGTGGCTGTCCACAACCGTCGCCTATCTCGTCGTCGGTCTGGGCATCATCTTCCTGCGGCTCCTGCCTACGCTTACGCCTCAGCAAGCAGACGCGCTGGCTTTCTCCGATACGCTGGCAACTGTTCTTATCGGCCTGTTCCTGCTGTACGAAATCGTCCGCCTGTTGCCAAATATCAGCATCCGCAGCCGCCTGCTGGTTACATCCATCGGCGCAATGTTTGTTCCCATGGTCCTTATCGCTGTTCTCTCGGCATACTTTGCTCTGAGTGGAGGCCGTCAGCAACTCTTCAATCAATTGACCTCTGTGGCACAACTCAAGAAAAACCAGATTGGTTTATGGGAAGATAACCTTCAAAACTTGCTGCAAGCCCTGGTGAGCGACCCACAGGCCGCTCTCCGCTACCAGTATTTACTGCAATCCAGCAGTCAGGCGCAACAGGCTACTGCCTTCCTGCAAGTGGAGCAACAGTTTCAGCAAGTTCTCGCCGCCACTCCTTACTTCGAAGAACTCTTCCTGTTGGACACGAACGGGAAAGTCATCTATTCCACGGACCAAAGCCGGCAAGGGCAACTTCTCAGCAACACCACTTTTTTCCGTCTGGGTCTGGTGAAGGGAAACATTCAGCCGCGTACCTACGACCCAAATACCCGGCGGGCCGAGATTATCGCCTCACGCCCTGTCCTGGGGACGGAAGGAGAAACACTCGGCGTCATCGCCGGCCGGGTTAACTTACAGGTACTCGATGACATCATGCAAGAACGCTCAGGTCTGAAAGAGAGTGGGGAAACCTATCTGGTAGGGTTGAACCACGCCCTGCTTACCAGTACGCGTCAGCCTGACATGCCCATCGGGAGCACATACATTGATACCCAGGCCGTCCACCAGGCGATACAGAACAGAAACAGCGGAACGGGGCAATACCCCAACTATGCCGGCCAAGAAGTGCTGGGAGTGTACACGTGGGTACCCGAATTGCAAGCCGTTCTCCTGGCTGAGGAACAGATGTCCGACGCATTTGGAGAGGTGTACATTGCCTTGCTCGTTCTAGCCGGATTGGCTCTCGCCGGAAGTGTTCTGGCCGGCGTCGTCACCTTTTACATCACCCGCGGCATCAGCACGCCCTTGAATGAATTGGCCCAAACGGCAGGGCGCATCACCGCCGGCGACCTCCACGTAGAGGTTCCCGTGCGCAGCCAGGACGAAATCGGGACGCTGGCCACAGCCTTCAACGCCATGACATCTCGTTTGCGCTCCCTCATTGGCACGTTGGAACAACGCGTCGCTGAACGCACCGCCGAAATCGAGGCCCGCTCCCAGCGTCTGGAGGCCGTCGCCCAAATCGGGAGCACAATTGCCTCTATTCGCGAAATGGACGTGTTGCTGGAACGCATCACCCACCTTATCAGCCAGCGCCTGGGCTACTACCACGTGGGCATTTTCTTGCTGGATGAGAAAGGGGAATACGCCGTTCTGCGCGCCGCCAACAGCGCGGGAGGCCAGCGGATGTTGGCCCGCCAGCACCGCCTGCGCGTCGGGGAAACAGGTATTGTGGGGTATGTAACCGCCAACCGGCAACCGCGCGTTGCCCTGGACGTCGGCGAAGACGCCACCTACTTCAACAATCCCGATTTGCCCGCCACCCGCTCCGAGGCGGCCTTGCCGCTGATTGCCGGCCAAATCCTGCTCGGTGCGCTGGACGTGCAAAGCACGGAGCCAAACGCCTTCAGCGATGAAGACGTCAACATTCTGCAATTACTGGCCGACCAGTTAGCCATCGCCATTGAGAACTCCCGCCTGTTCCTCCAAACGCAACAAGCCCTGGAAGAGGCGCAGCGAGCCTACGGGAAACTCAGTCAACAGGCATGGCTACGCATGCTAGAAGAAGGTCTGCTCAGCGGCGGATACCGCAGCGGCCGCGAGGGGCTGGAAGCCCTGAGTGCTGCTGCATCCCTGCCAAGCACCGCCCGGCAAGCCATCCAGAGCAACACCCTGGTCCATCAGGTAGAGGGCGACGAACAACGCGTCGCCGTTCCCCTGCGGATACGCGACACGACCATTGGCGTACTGGAAACTTACAAGCCGCGGCAAGCCGGACGCTGGACTCCCGAAGAACTGGAAACTCTGCAAAACATCGTCAACGAACTGAGCGAGGCTCTGGAAGGAGCCCGCCTGTACGCTGAAACCAACCTGCGCGCCGAAAACGAGCGCCGCCTGGCAGAAATTGCTTCCCAGGTACGCGCCAGCCTGGACACCGAAGACATCCTGCAAACCGCCGTACGTCACATTCAACAGGCCTTTGCTCTGGCAGAGGTCGAAATCCGCATGGAAGCCCCCGACGAGGAATGACTATGTTCTCCCGCTTGCGCTCTCATCTCCGTCCTCCCACTTTCCAAGACCTGCGGCAGTTATATACCGCCCGGTTGTTGCACTATTCCTTGCTCGTCGGCATTCTCTTGACAAGTGGTTTGTCGCTCATCATTCCTTACATTAACATGCCCTCCCCGGCTTTCTCTCTCACACTTTCGCTGGTGACACTGGGCCTTCTGTTGATAAGTTTTTTCCTCCTCCACACAGGCCATCTCCAGGCAGCCGCCATCCTGGCTGTGGGCAGCAACCTGGCCGCCTTTGCCTTTGGCGGATTCCTCCACGGCATCGAAACTCCCGACTCCATGGGGATATTGCTCTCCATCATTCTGGGCGGCATCCTGTTGAGCCCCCGGGGAATTATCGTGCTCGGCATCTTCAGCCTGCTCATTATCTGGAGTATCATTCTTGTCTCAACACAAAGTCTAAGTACAGCGCTCCCCTACGTGGGATTTTACACCCCTATCTTCCTGATGAGCACCTTTGGCCTGGCACTCTACCGCCGTGGACTAGACACTATCCTGAACGAACTGCAAATCAACCAACACGCCCTGCAGAAACGCAACACCGAACTCGACTCATTGAGACAAAATCTGGAATCTCAGGTGAAAGAACGCACCCGGCAGTTGTCCACCCAAAGCGCCCTGATGGAGCACATTCTCAACGTTTCCCACCGGTTATCTCAATCTCACAGTACGGAGGAGTTGCTGAAAACCGCCGTCAACCTGATTCATCAGGAATTCGGGGTCTACCACATCGGTGTGTATTTACCGGCCAGCAGCGGAGAATACGTTGTTCTACAAGCCGCCAGCGGCACGGGAGCCCAGAAACTTATCGCCCAGGGATACCGTCTGAAAGTCGGAAGCACAGGCCTCGTCGGAGCCGTAGCCGCCAATCATCAGGCGCGCATCGCCCTGAACACCGGCGCGGACCCGCTTTTCATCAACCTCCCTGAACTCCCCGCTGCCCGCTCGGAGGCGGCTCTGCCTCTGGTACGGAGCGGACGATTTCTGGGCGTATTGGACATCCAAAGCGACCAGCCGGACACATTTGGCGAAGAATCACTCGCCATCTTACAACACCTGGCCGACCAGATAGCGGCGGCCCTGGAAAACGCCCGTCTGTATGCCGAAGGACAACAGGCCTTGCGACGCGCCGAGCGTGCTTACGCCGAAATCTCGGCCCGCAGTTGGCGGGAATACGCTCAACGCGTCCCCTGGAGAGGCTTCCGCACCGCCCTGGGAGAAATCGTCCCCGTGCAGAAGGAAGCCGACGAGGGAATTCCGCCTGAGGCAAGCCATGCCGTCCGTTCCGGGCAGGTGTACACTGAAGGGAACACCGCCATTCTGCCCATTCGCGTCCGCCAGCAAACGATTGCCAGCCTGCGTTTACGCAAAGCCTCCCGCGCTGCCTGGGGAGAGGAGGAATTGCGCCTGATGCAGGCAGTCAGCGACCAGGTGGCCCAGGCATTGGAAAGCGCTCGTCTATACCAGGAATCACAAGAACGCGCCTCCCGCGAAGAATTGCTCAGCACCTCTACCGCCCGAATGCGCGCTACCCTGGACCTGGAGAGCATCCTGCAAACCGCGGTACGCGAATTGCGCTCCGCCCTGGGCCTCTCCGAGGCTGAAATCCGTCTGGGAGCGCCCCCTGAGGCGCAAAAAACCAGCACCGCGCCCCAAAAAATCCAGGAAACCTGAAAATTTCACGGTCACAACCATCCATGCGAGACTGCCCGCAAAAACCGGCGGACAGATAGGCGATATCATGTTCAAATCTTTGCGAAGGTTCTTTTCTCCTCCCACATACGAAGACCTGGAACGCAACCGCCAGGCCCGTTTCATCACCCGCATTTTGTATGTGGTATTTGGCATTGCCGGCCTCGCGATTCTGGCTGCACCGTTTGGCATCACCAGGCCGGAGCGCGTCTTACCCGCAGGAGTTCTCCTGCTCATCACCGGCGTGGCGGTGCGCCAATTGCTTCACCAGGGGCGCTTGCATGCCGCCGGCGGACTCCTCAGCGCAGTGGTATGGCTCACTTTGACAATTGCTCACATCCAAAACGGCGGCATTCACAGCGTCAGCCTGGTGGTTTACATCCTGGCCATCATGATTGCCAGTCTTACCCTGAACATTTGGGAACGACTGGCGTACATCGCCGCCAGCGCAGGCGCAATGGGATTGTTCATATGGCTGGAAAACACAGGGCGTTACGCTTTTCCTAAGGTAACGACCGGGGCCATAGGAACGATTTTCGCCATCGGACTCACCATGATTGGAGCGGATGCCCTCATCCAGGTTGCTCTGCGGGATTTGCGTCAGATTGTCACCCGCCTGCAAGAAAACGAACGCCGCCTGACCGAGAGCAACCAGGATTTGCAAGCCAGCCGTTCCCTGCTGGAAGCCCGCTCGCGGGACCTGGAGGAACGAACCCGCATTCTGGAACAGCGCAGCAAACAGTTGCAGACCATCGCCGAATTGGGACATACCATCACCGAATTGAACGACCTGGACGAGATTCTCCAGCGCGCTGTGAAACTCATCAGCCAGCGCTTTGCCTTTTACCATGTTGGGATTTTCTTAAGGGATGCTGAAGGCCAATACGCCATCCTGCACGCCGCCAACAGCCAGGGCGGGCAGAAAATGCTGGCCCGCGGCCATCGTCTCAAAATCGGGGAACAAGGCATCGTAGGGTACGTTGCGGCTCACAAACAAGCCCGCATTGCCCTTGATGTCGGACAAGATGCCGTCCACTTCGAGAATCCCGATTTGCCGCACACCCGCTCCGAGATGGCGCTGCCCCTCGTAGCCGGAAATACGCTCGTGGGCGTGCTGGATATCCAGAGCATTCAGGAAAACGCCTTCACCCAAGAAGACGTAGACACCCTGCAAATCCTGGCCAATCAATTGGCTATCGCCATCCGTAATGCTTTGCTCTTCGCCGAAAACCAACGCGCCCTGGAAAGCGCACAACGGGCCTACGCTGAAAGCACCCGTCAGGCCTGGGCACAGTTCCTCCACAGCCGTCGGCAAGAGGGTTACCTGTGCGACGAACTGGATATGGTCAGCCCTGTCAGCGAAGGGTGGCCGCCGGAAATGCAAGCCGCCCTGCAAGCCGGGGAAAGCATCCTGGTTGATGACCTCACCCTGGCCGCTCCGGTACAGGTGCGCGGACAAACCATCGGCGTCTTGCGTCTGCGTAAATCTCCGGCATCCCCTCCGTGGAACGCCGATGAGCGTTCTCTGGTGGATGCTCTGGCCGAACAACTTGGGCTGGCCGTGGATAGTGCCCGGCTCTACACCACCACCCAGCGCCGCGCCGAGCGAGAACGCCTGACAGCGGAAATTGTCAACCGCATCCGCGCCAGCAACGACCCGCACGCCATTCTCCAAACTGCCGTTCAGGAACTGCGGCAAGCCTTGGGCGTCTCCGCTGCCCAGGTGCTCATTCACCCCGAACAGTAACGTTCAGGAGTTTTATCCATGCCCCATGTTATCGCCATAGCCAACGAAAAAGGCGGAGTAGCCAAAACTACCACCGCGCTCTCTGTTGGCGGGGCGCTGGTAGAAATCGGCTACGAAGTCTTGCTGGTGGATTTGGACGCCCAGGCCAATCTGACACTCGGCGTCGGGCTGCGCCCGGACACACTCCGACGAACGGTAGCCGACGTCCTTCTCAACACCAGTTCGGCCCTGAGCGCCAGCCGCGAGACCGACCTCCCTGGCCTGGATATTATCCCCGCCAATGAGGAGATGAACACAGCGGAGCGTTTTCTCCCCATCCGTCAGAATTACCAGTTCATTCTGCGCAACGCCCTCCACGGGCTGCAACTTTACGATTACATTTTGCTCGACTGCCCTCCATCTTTGGGTGCCGTTACTTCTAACGCCTTGATGGCTGCCGAACGGCTCATCGTCCCCACCCAGGCAGAGTATTTTTCCGCTTATGCCCTGCGCAACATGCTGCAACTTATTCGGCGCATTCGGCAAGATGGCAACCCCACGCTGGTATACAACATCCTCATCACCATGCTGGACCGTCGCAACCGCATTCACCGCACCATCGAAGGCCAGATTCGCTCCAAATTCACGGAGCGCGTTTTTCAAACCGTCATCCAGATAGATACAAAATTGCGCGAGAGCACCGTGGCCGGTTTACCGGTAACGCATTTCTCCAAATCCAGCCGCAGCGCGCAGCAATATCGGGCCCTGGCTCAGGAGTTGATTCAATATGTCGAAGAAGCAGAAACGATTGCGTAACCGCCTGGAGGACCTGTTCACCGACCTGGAGAGCGGTGTGCCTGCCGGGAAAGAACCCGCCGGTATGCAACCTGCTCTGCAAGGGTGGCGGTGGCGTGCCGATACGCAGGGACTCTTTAGGGAATGCAGCCCGGAATGTGTAGCCCTGCTGGGGTACCCTCTGGACTCTTGGGCAGGAAAGCCCTTGGGCTTCGCGGCCCTCCCCCAGGATGCACTCCGGATTCAATCCGCGCTGGAAGAAGGTTCTTTCCCCCTGGAGATTCGCGTCACGCTCCGTTCCGCGAACGGCGAAACCCACCCTGCCTTGATGCACATCACCCGCCACGCCGATGAGGGGTATCATGGCTATACGCAACTCCTGGAGCCATCCACCGCTATTCCCATCCCGCCCTCCCCGGACACCACCCTGTTTTCCGGCGATATTTTCCGACAGACCGGCATCCGCGTGACAGGTGACCGGATAGAACCGGCAGAATCCCCCTTGACTCCGGCCGCGCTGCGCAGCCTGGAAACCCTGGATATCGTCGCCCTCCCGCCCGCTCCGGAAAATCCCGCCGCGCTGGCCGCCCCTATCCGCCTGCAAGAGCGTCCCCTTGGCGTCGTCGAACTGGTAGACGAAGACCCCCGCCGCGTATGGAGCGAAGACGAGGAGCAACTCGTCGCCCAGGTAGTGGACCAACTCTCCCTGGCCCTCGAGAACGCCCAACTCTTTCAGCAGGTGCAAACCGCCCTGAGCGAAACCGAGATGCTCTACAACATCGTCAGCGTCGCAGCCCAATCGCTGGAGGTGGAAGAGGTCTTTCAGGAGGTGTTGCGCCAGATAACCACCATCACCCAGATGGATATGGGGCTGATTAGCATGTACGACCGCCAGAGCAGCCGCCTGGTGGTGGCAGCCACCCAGAATCTTCCTCCGGTGATGCAGAAACGATTGGAAACCGTGGGACTGGACGGCTCTTTGTGCGACATCACCTTCCAAAGCGGAGAAGTTCTCAACATCCCCGACCTGGCCGCCGACAAGCGTCAAGTTTCCCATGAAGCCACCGCGCTTGGTATCCATGCTTATCTGGGTATCCCCTTGCTGGCAAAAGGTGAAGTCATCGGGACGCTGTGCACTTTTAGCCAGACGCCTTTGGCCACCGAGAGGGTCAACCTCGAGTTGTTCCAGGCCGTCGCCCAGCAAGTCGGCGTCGCTATCGAAAACGCCCGTCTGTTCCGCGAGACGGAATTACGCGCCGAGCAAGAACGCGTCCTGAGCGAAATCATTGCCGAACTCAACCGGCGGGAGGACCCCAAAGAAGCCCTGCCCGCCATTCAGGGGTATCTGCGCCAGATTTTACCCGTGGACCTGCTGACCATCTCACTGGTTGAGGGCCCCGGCAAACTCCGCATGTACAACGTAACCACAACGGCAGGAAAAGAGCATTTCATCCAGCCAGGCGAGTTGCTACCCCCCGGCACGGCCCCCGGCTGGGCTGCCGAACATAAACAGTCCATCTTCGACGCCCGCATGAGCGCCCAGGAACCGCGCTTCATCGAAGACCCCTCTCTGTTGGAAGAAGGCATCGAGACGCGCTTCATCGTCCCCATGCAAGTCGGGGAACGTATTCTCGGCACCCTGAACACCGGCTCCCGGCAGGTCGAAGCCTTCCCTGCTACCGCCCGGAACATCCTCCAGCAGGTAGCCAGTCAGATGACCCTGGCGTTGGAGCGTTACCGCCTGTTCGAGGAAAGCCAGAAGCGCAGCGAGGAACTGGCCATCCTCAATGAAATGGGCAACCAACTGACTGCCCTGCTCGACGTGGACGCCGTGCTGGAAACGGTGCAGCAATATGCATCCCGCCTGGTGGATACGCAGAACCTCTATATAGCGCTTTTTGACGAAGAACGCAATCTGATTGATTTCCGTCTCCTCTACCATCACGGAGAACGCCGCACCGGCGGCGTACGCGCTGGAGGCAACGGACTTACCGAATACGTTCTCCGCACCCGCAAAACACTGCTCATCAACGAGGGCACGCAAGAACGCATCGAGGCCCTGGGAGTGGATGCCATCGGGACGATGGCTGCCTCCTGGCTGGGAACGCCGCTCATGATTGGTGACCACGCCATTGGCGTTATCGCCATTCAGGACTACCAGCAAACCCATGCCTATAATGCTCACACCGTGGAGTTACTGGAATCCCTCGCCAGCCAGACGGCCATCAGCATCCAGAACGCCCGCCTGTTCGAACAAACCCGTCAAAATCTGGAAGAAACCGAAACGCTGTACCAGGCCAGCCGGGCCATCGGCGAAGCCGGCAGCATTGAGGAACTGCTTCAGGGTGCCGCCTTACTGGGCCGCTCTCTGAACATGGCAAGCGTCAGCCTGACCATTATCCGAGAAACCGACGAGAACAGTATTCCTACACGAGGCGATATTTATATGCTGCCGTTGGATGAAAACGGCAAACATCACGAGCCGCCCATTTTAGGTTCTCCCATCCTCAATCGGGAAATGGCCAAGCGCATCCTTCAGGACCCAGATTTCGCCATCATTTACAGCGATGTGGAAGACGCCGATGAAAATATTCCCGCGCCCACCCGCGAACTGCTCCGCACAAATAACTTGCGCGGCTCGGCAACCCTGGGATTAAGCGCCCGCGGCGAACCACTGGCCTTCCTTTCATTCTCCAGCGCCAGCCCGCTCACCGACCTGCCAGAGCGCCACCTGCGGCGCATGCGCACCGTTGCCGACCAGGTCGCTACCCGGCTGGATAACATCCGCCTGGCAGAGCGCACCCAGGAAGCGCTCAACGAAACCAGCACGCTTTATCAACTGAGTCTCCGTTTCAACGCTGCCAGCGGCATTGAAGACATTTTGGAAATTCTCAGCCTGCCCAACATCGCCGGGGATACCCCCAACGCGGCCATCCTATGGAGACCGGAGAGAGACGCCCAGGGACATCTCACCGGCATTACGTTGACCCACACCTGGCACCGCGAGGTGCGCCCCTTCCCGTTGGAAGTCGGTGCAACGCTCGAAGCCCAGGACGCGCCCTGGATAATCTCCCACCTGGAGCACCTGACCACCCCCAGCCTGATAGGGAACGTCGAACGGGACATCCCTGCTGGCAAACTCCGCTCCTTAATGCTGGAAGGCGGTGTGGAAGGCATCGTCTTCCTGCCCCTCACGCTGCGCCAGGAGTACCTGGGCATTATCAGCATTTTGTGGCCGAAAAACACATCCTTCACCCGGCAGGACAAAGAACGCTATGCAGCGGTAGCCGCCCAGGCCGCTACGGCGCTCAACAGCCGTCTGCTCTTTGAGCAGGCCCAGGAACGCGCCCGTCAACTGGAATGGCTCTCGCTCATCAAGGACAGTCTCTCTCTGGCGCAATCGGAAAGCGACATTCTTTCCGCTTTCAGCATGGCGTTGGACATCTCCACCCCTCCGGAGCGGATTGTTCTCTTCTATCTGGATAACAATGACCGCGGCATCCCCATAGCCGCGCTCATGCAAGCCCAATGGGTGGATGGTCTTACCGTCCCCACCCCGGATGCCCAGCCGGTAGAACTGGCTGCTTTCCAGGCGCTTCCGTTATGGATAGAGGAACGGGACAAATTACACATGGTGCCCGCCCTGAAAGCAGACGACCCCTTGACCGGCCTGTGCCAAAGTCTCCTGCAAGTTCCTCTGGGACAAGGCACCGCCATTCTCCCCCTCTACAGCACGGGGACATGGCAGGGGGTAATGCTCATCACCTGGCCCGGCGAGAACACGCTTACCCCCGATGAGGCTTTTTACCTCAAAGAGTTAATCGAGCCGCTTTCGGCGCTGATAGCCACCCGCCGCGCCTACTTGAGCGAGCAAGCCATCCGTCAGGCAATCGAACGCCGCAGCCTGCAACTGCAAACCGCGGCCCAGGTTTCCCGTACCGCCAGCAGCATCCTGGAACCCGATGAACTGGCCCACGGCACCGCCGCCCTGATTCGCTCCCGCTTCAATCTTTACTACGTCGGTCTCTTCCTGGTAGACCGCACGGGCGAGTGGACAAGGGAAGCCAACCGCTGGGCTGTGCTGCGAGCCGGCACTGGCGAAGCAGGGCAAAAGATGCTTGCCCGCCAGCACAAACTCGCCCTGAACGCCGAATCCATGATTGGGCGCTGCATCCTCAACAAACAGGCCCAAATCTGGCGCGGCGACGAGGCCGAGGACGTAGGACGGTACATCAACCCCCTGCTCCCCAAAACGCGCTCCGAGATGGCACTGCCCCTCATTTCGCGCGGCGAGGTTATTGGTGCCATGACCTTCCAGAGCGAACACCCCGGCGATTTCACGCCTGATGACATCGCCGTTCTGCAGACCATGGCCGACCAAATTGCCAACGCCCTGGAAAATGCCCGCCTCTTCCAGGAAAGCGCCCGCCGCACCGAGGAACTGGCCTTCATCAACCAGGTTGTCAGTCAGGTCGCGGCGTCATTAGACATCGAAAACAGCCTGAACATCGTCGCCCGCGCGTTAGGAGAGCACCTGGAAATAGATGTGGGCATCGCGGTCATGAATGAAGAACGCACCGAGTTGGTTGTGCGGGCAGCCTTCACACAAGACCCCACACGTCCTCAGGCTATCGGAACATCCATCCCCATCAAAGGCAATCCCTCTGCCCAAGAAGTGCTGCGCACCAAGAAGCCGGTTATCATCCATGATATCCAAACCGACCCCAGAATTGCCCCCTTACGCGACGTATTTGCACAACATGGCATATTTGGGGTGGCATTGCTCCCCATTACCCTGGGGGACGAAATCATTGGCACAGTCGGGCTCGACATCCGTACCCCTGGGCGCACTCTCCAGCGGGCAGAACTCAACCTGGCACAAAGCATCGTCACCCAGGCAGGTACAGCCCTCCAGAACGCGCGGCTCTTCCAACAAGTGCAGGAGACCCTGCGCGAAACCGAATCGCTTTACACAGCCAGCACCGAACTAAACACTGCCCAAACATACGAGGAAATTCTAGATGTGCTCTACCGGCACACCCTCCTGGGCAGCGAAGGGAGCAATGCCAACCTGGGCATCTTCGACCACCCCTGGGAAACCGGCAATCCCGCCAGGTGGTGGATGGTACTTGGGCGGAAAATTGTAGATACAGATGTCTCCCCTGAGTTCATTCAGGAACGCTATCCACTGAATATTTTTGCTTCAGCAGAAAGTCTCCTGCGCTCCGACCGGCCTACCATCGTCGAGGATTTTCGCACTTTTCCAGGTGCGGATGAGAATTTGCGCCGCCTGTACGCGGAAGTTTACAAAGCCAAAAGCGGCATATTCGTCCCGCTGGTAGTGGCAGGCCGCTGGATTGGAATGGCAACTTCCATCTCCAGACAGCCAAGAAAGTATCCGCAAAGAGAACAACGCCGCCTGATGGCGCTGGCAAGTCAGGCTGCTGTCGCCGTCCAGAACCTGCGCAGCCTGGAAACCACCCGGCAGCAGGCCCAAGATGCCACCCTTCTCTTCCAAGCCACCCAATCCCTGGTGCAGGCACAAAGTGAGCAAGGCATCTTCGAAACCACACTGGAAACCTGCCAGGAATTCAACGCCCCTGATGTGGCAGCCATCCAACGCTTCAAACACATGGGCAGCGAATCCTTCCTGGAGCAGGCCTACCACCGCACCCAGCCGGACGTCTCTGCGCCGGAGGATGGCACCCTGTTCCCCACGGATTTGTACCCCTACACCCGGCAACTGCAAGCAGGGAAGCGCGTCACCAGCGACGATGTCGCCAACGACCCGCAATTCACCCCCGAAGAGCGTGCTCTCCTGCTGGAGTTCTCTGTAGCAGCCATGAACGCCATCCCCCTGCGCACCAGAGACGGCATCCCCGGCCAATTACTCATTGCCTACCAACATCCGCACTCCTTCACCGAGCGGGAAATCCTGTTCTACGAATCCATCGTCGTGCAGGCCAGTATTGCGCTGGACAATTACAACTTGCTGCAGGAAACCCAGCGCCGCGCCCGCCAGTTGCAGACTGCCGCCGAAGTCTCTCGCGCCGCCAGCAGCATCCTGGATGTCAACGAACTGATTCAGGAAGTCGTCAACCTGGTGCAGGAACGTTTCGACCTGTACTATGCCGGCCTCTTCCTCGTGGACAAAGAAGGAGAATGGACCCAGGAGCCAGGGCGCTGGGCGGTACTCCGCGCCGGAACCGGCATTGCCGGCCTGCAGATGAAAGCCCGCGGCCATAAACTGGAGGTCGGCGGAACCTCCATGATAGGCCAGTGTGTAGCCCACGGCCAGTCTCGCGTCTCGCTGGACGTGTTGCAGGAAACGGGACGCTTCCAGAACCCCTTGCTGCCTGATACCCGCTCCGAACTGGCCTTGCCGCTGATTGCCCGCGGTGAGGTCATCGGCGCCATGACCATCCAAAGCGAATTCACCAATGCTTTCTCGCAGGAAGACATCGCCATCCTGCAAACCATGGCCGACCAGGTGGCTATCGCCATCCAAAACGCCCGTCTCTTCGACCAGGCGCAGACCAGTTTGCGCGAAACAGAATCGCTCTACGAGGCCAGTGCAGCCCTCAACGCGGCCCGCTCGTATGATGACATCCTCACTATTTTGCGAGAACGCACCATCTTGAGCCAGGTGGACAATCTCGTCTCGCTAAATCTCTTCGAGCGCCCCTGGCTGGACGAAATGCCCGAATGGAGCATTGCTTTTGCCTTTTGGCGCCCTCACGGCCCAACAGGTCTCCCCACCCGCTATCCTCTGAAGGAGTTCCCTGTCGCCTCACACATTCTGCGCTCCACGCAGCCGACCATCATCGAGGACGCAGAAAACGACCCCCGTCTGGACGAAAACACCCGTGCCCTCTTTACCCAACGCATCCAGGGACACGGCGTCATTTTCGTACCACTGACAGCAGCCGGAGAGTGGATTGGCTACATCAACGCTGTGTACAACGAGCCAGCCCGTTTCCCCGAAGATGAAATCCGCCGGTTGCACACGCTTGCCGTACAGGCCGCCGCTGTCGTCCAAAACTTGCGCAATACTGAAGCCGCCCAGCGGCGCGCCGCCCTGCTGGAACGCCTGGCGAATATCCAGACATCTCTCTCTCAAGCCGGCAACGAGGACGAAATCGTCACCGCCTTGCCGCTGGCCTTCCGAGAGGAGCAGTCCCCCAACCTGATTACCCTGCGTTACATCTATACCGATGAAAACAGGCAGCCCTTGTATACCGATTCGGTCGCCCACTGGCAGGATGGCGCTATCGTCCACAACAAGGAGCGCTTCCGCGTAGACCTGAATACGCCGGAGATGCGCACCTTCCAGCAAGGGATACAAGACCTCGATTTGATATTGCTGGAAGATGCCACGCAAGACCCCCGCGCCCCGGAGGTCATACGCCAGATGGCCGCCGAAGCGGGCATGCGCGGCATGGCAATTCTCATCTTACGCAGCGGGAACATCCTTCCTGGCCTGGTCATCCTTAACTGGCAAGCAACACATCATTTCGATGAAGATGAGCGTTTTCTGTTGAACAACCTGGTGCGCCCCATCTCTGAGGTGGTTGCCCGCCGCCAGGCTTACCTCGCCCAGCGTGAAGCCCGTCAGGAAAGCGAGCGCCGCGCCCTGCAATTGCAGACCGCCTCGCAGATTGCCCGCGAAACCACCGGCACGCTCTCCCTGGGCGAATTGCTGGACCGCGCCATCACGTTGATTCGAGAACGCTTTAACCTCTACCACGGCGCCATCTATCTGATGGACGCATCCAGGCTGAACGTTGTCATCCGCTCTGCCTCCGGAGCCGGGGCAGAAGCCCTTCTAAAAAACGGCACGCAGCATACCGTGGGCGCGCCTACCGTTATCGGACAGGTGACTTCTACGGGAGAAATGCT
>JANTFR010000031.1 GCA_024763355.1 Anaerolineales bacterium | reverse complement strand
GGAATTGCCATCAAAGAACGCGTCTGAAAAGCGATGTGGCGGTCCACCAGGGGCGAGAAATCGGGGTCCAGGCGCGCATCGGCCACCAGGCGCGGTTCTCGGTGACGAATACACCAACCCACAACACCCTCGTCTGCCGGGATGCGGTAGCCTTCCAGGATTTCGGCGTTCTCTCCCGTCACAGCCGCAAAGACCAGTTCCCCGCGCTTTTCATCCAGCAAAAGCAGGGAACCGTCCTCCGAATCCACCGCTTGCACCGCTACAGAGAGCACCTTGCGCACCAAAGAAACGGCGTCAACTTCCGGGGTGACATCGGAGAGGGCGTTCAACAGGCAGTTCAAGGCCTGCACGGCGCGCTGCAAGCGCCGCGCTTCCCGCTCCAGGCGCTCGGCTTTTTGCCGCAAACGGGCGTTTTCCATTTGGAGATATTGCATCCCATCAGACGGCAACATGACAACCTCCTTTGGAAGAATCACCTGACCGTCTCTCCGGAGTTACCGGCCTCGTTCACGCAATCGGCGTACACACCCCGGTACGCCGGAGGCAGAAGTTCCGCCAAACGGCACATGATGAGGCGCGTGTTACGCCTCAGGTCGGCCTCGCGCCGCTTGCGCGCCACCGGCGGGGGGCGGAACGGTTCGCCAAAGCGCACTCCCAGACGGGGGCGGTGAAAATGCAGCCATGCGTTCCAGGCCCGTTCAGTGCCCCATATCACGGCAGGCAGGACAGGCACGTCCGCCTGGGCCGCCAAAAAAGCCACTCCCGGTTTGGCTTCTATCAAAGCGCCGGTACGGCTGCGCGTTCCCTCCGGGGCGATGCCGATAATCCAGCCGCGGCGCAACAAATCGCGGGCCTTCCGCAGGGCCGCCGCGTCGGGGTTGTGGCGGTCAATCCAGATGCCGTCGGCCTGATTGACAAACCAACGGAAAACGGGGTTGCGGCGGTGTTTTTTCGCGGCCAAAGCGGTGACATCCGGGCGCGGGATGAGGTGAAAGACCAGGGGCGCATCCAACACGCTGAGATGATTGACCGTCAGCAGATACCCACCATCAGCGGGGATATTTTCCAATCCTTCCACCTGCAGGCGAGTCAACAAACGGAAAAGTATCGCCAACAAACGGCGCAGCAATGTACGCACTCTGCCATGCACTCCTTGCGATGCACGCGGGCTATCTACGGGCAAAATACACTTGCAGTATAATCTAATCCAATATGAACATCAATAAGACAAAAGGACGATTGCTCTTTGGAGGCATTGCAGGTACGCTAGGGATATTGATGGTATTCCTTTCGGGATGCCGCTCACCCCAAACAACGGAAGCCGCTCCTACCCCCGCGGTTGCTACCGTTACCCCGCAGACCACGCCCCTCCCTACGGCTACCCCCGCTCCCCCCACCCCGACGAGCGAACCGCTGGCCGCCCTCGTCAACGGAGAGGGTATTTCGCTGGCATCCTATCAAGCCGAATACGCCCGCTACCAGAGCGCCCGCCAACTGCTGGACGGAGAACCGGCTCCCAAAGAGGAGGCCGCCTCGCAAGCACTCTCGGAACTCATCACCCAGGTCTTGCTGGCACAGGCCGCCCAGGAGCAAGGATATGCTCCCGACGAGGCTGCCGTAGAAGCCCGCCTGGAGGAGATGCGCACCGCCCAGGGAGATACCTGGGCAGACTGGCTGGAGGCCAACGCCTACACCGAGGCGACGCTCCGCAACGACCTGCGCCGCCAGATAGCCGCGGCCTGGATGCGCGACCGGATTATTGCTGCCGTTCCTGAAACGATGTTGCAAGTCCACGCCCGTCAGATTCTGCTATATAATCTCGATGAGGCCCAGGATGTGTACGCCAGTTTGCAACGCGGCACAGATTTTGCAACCCTGGCGGCACAATACGACCCCGTTTCCCGCGGCGACCTGGGATGGTTTCCCCGCGGCTACCTGTTCATACCGGCGGTAGAAGAGGCCGCTTTTGCCCTGCAACCCGGCGAATACAGCGACATCATCGAAAGCGACCTGGGCTACCACATCGTGCAGGTCATCGAGAGGCAGGAAGAACGCGTATTGAGCACTGATGCCCGTCTCGTCCTGCAAGCCCAGGCATTGCACTCCTGGATAGAAACCCAAGAGGCCCAAAGCCAGATTGAAATTCTCGTCCCGGCCGCGGCTCCTTGAGACTGCACAAGAAATCTGTTATCGGCTCCAGTATCCCACCCAAGCAAGGGAGGCTCTTTATGGCACGCTCACGCGCCCCGATATGGAATATCCTCACCGCTCTGTTTTTGCTGGCAACAGTGTGCGTTTTTGGCGTTGTTGCCGTGATTTTCATCAATCCCGACAGCAGCCTCAACCCCTTCCCCCAGCCTACTGTGCCGGTTGCCATGCAACTGCCCACGCTCACGCCTACGCCCCTGAATCAACTGCCTCCCACCTGGACACCTACCCCTACGAAGCCGCCTACATCCACTCCCACCATCACCCCGACGCGCACACCCGCCCCCCCAACCGCTACGCCGACCTTCTTCACCCTGCCCACCTGGACGCCGACTGCCACCAACACCCCTACCCCGCGGCCTTTCTACGCTCCATCGGCTGATTCACCCGCCTGGCTTCAATCGCCCAACCATGATTGCGGGTGGATGGGCGTCGGCGGGCAGGTAGTGGATGCCGCCGGCAACCCCGTCAACGGCATCACCGTTTTTCTAGGCGGCAAGTATGAGGGCAAACCCATCCAGTTGACTACTACGACGACTTCCGGGACCGCTTTTGGGGACGGCGGCTACGAAATCCAACTGGCAGATGACCCCAATAGCACAAAAGAAACGCTCTACGTGCAACTCTACGCTGCCGATGGCGCGCCCATCTCCAAGCAGATTTACTTCCGCACCTACGACGATTGCCAGAAGAACCTGATACGGATTGATTTTGTCGAGGGAAGCGAGTAAACTTGGCTCTCCCCAGATTTGTGGGAGTAAGACTTCCGAGATTTTGACGAGAGCCGTTCCGGGTGAACATCGCCTCCCGGAAATCTCGGAAGTCTGTTCATCCTACCCCCCAATTCCGTGTTGACCCGTAAACTTCATCCCCCGCGCCGATGCCCTCTCCCATGAGACCGACACATCCTCCCGCCCCCCGCAGACGCGCCCGTCAGGGCGCGGGCTGTTTATGGAACGCTCTCACCGCCCTGGTTTTGCTGACAACCATCGGGGCGGCATTGCTCTTCGCTTGGGTCTATCTCCACCCCGCTACTCCCGCAAACCCCTTCCCGCCGCCCACCGTACCGCCCGTCGCCGTTCTCCCCTCCCCTGTCCCCACGGCAACGGAACTCCCGCCAACGGCCACGCAAACCGCCGCTCCCACAGCAACCAGCACACCGCGGCCAACCAATACCCCAACTCCGCTCCCACCCACGGCAACCTCTACGGTGGAATTTTCGCCCACCCCGCCTCCCGGCTCGCCTTCTCCCACCCTCAAACCCACCGCCACTCCCGGCGGCTACGCCTTTGTGCTCAAAGATGACCCTCTCACCATCCAGAACATCTTCCACAGCGACCTGGGCTGCAACTGGCTGGGGGTAGGCGGCAACATCGAAGATTTGCGCGGCGGCGGCAAACTGTACGTCACCGTACACCTGCACGGCACACTCAACGGAGAAACGCTGGATATTTACACCGTCTCCGGCACGGCCAAACAATACGGCGATGGAGGCTACGAATTCCAACTTGGCGATACGCCAGTAGCCTCGCACAACACGCTTTTCATTCAATTACTCGACCAGGCCAACCTCCCGCTCTCCGACCGTATTTTCTTCGACACCTACGACGATTGCGAAAAGAACAACATCATCATCAATTTTGAGCAGGTGCGCTGAGGCATGATTCCCATTGAACTCCGCATGCAGGGGTTTCTCTCCTACCGGGAGGAAACCGTCCTTGATTTTCGCGCCTTCCACACCGCCTGCATCTCCGGGCACAACGGGGCAGGAAAGTCATCCATTCTGGATGCCATCACCTGGGCCTTGTTCGGCCAGGCGCGCCGCCGGGACGATGCCATCATCACCTTGGGAGCCGATACCGCCCAGGTTGCCTTTACCTTCGAGTATGAAGGCAACCGCTACCGCATTATCCGCACCAAACCGCGGCGCAAAACCGCCCAACTGGAATTCCAGATTCAGCAGGCCGACGGCGCGTGGAAGCCCCTCACCGAACGTTCCCTGCGGGATACCGAAAAACGCATCCGCGAAACGCTGCGCCTGGAATACGATACCTTCGTCAACGCGGCCTTTTTCCTGCAAGGGCAGGCCGATTCTTTCACTCAGAAACGCCCCGGAGAGCGCAAGCAGATTCTGGCTTCCATTCTCGGCCTGGAACAATGGGAAGAGTACCAGCAGCGCGCCAGGGAGCGCCGGAAGGCGGTGCAAGCCGGCATCGAACGTATCCGGGGACAGTTAGAGGAGGTGGAGGCCGAACTCAGCGAGGAGGAGTCTCGTAAACAGCATCTCGCCCAACTGGAAGAGCAACTCCGCACCTTGCAGGAGACCTACCTCGCCCAGGAACAGGCCCTCCAGAGTATGCGTCAAACGGCAGCAACCCTTCAGGAGCAGGAGCGCTTTGTAGCAGCACTCTCCCACCAGGTAGAAACCTTGCAAAAGGAATACACAGCCACGCAAGAGCGCCTGGAATCCCGTAAGAAAGAGCGGGACGACTACCTTGACGCGGTTTCCCGCGCCCCCGAGATTGAGGCGGCCTACGAATCATGGCAGCAAGCCCGACGAGAATTGGAGCGCTGGGAGGAAATCGCCGCCCGTTTTCGGGAGCACGAGCAGCGCCGCCGCTCTCCCCTGGAGGCCATCCAGACCGCCCGCGCCCGCCTCGAAGAAGAGTTGCGCTCCCTGAAACGACAGGCTGCCGAAGCCGAGAAAACCCAGGCGGAACAGGTCGCCCTGCAAGGTGAGATTCGGGAGGCGGAGGAGATGCTGCGAGCCGCGGAAGAAGCCCTCGCCGAACGTCCCGCCCTGGAAACCGCCCTGCAAGAGGCCTTGCAAGCGAAAGGGGAAATGGAGGCCGAAAATCGCCATATCCAGGCCGAAACCCACGCTCTGCGGGAACGGATTGACACGTTGCGGGCCGCGGAAGGGGGTGTCTGTCCCCTCTGCGGGCAGGCGTTGCCCGAAGACGAGCGCGGCGGGCTGGCGGAACATCTGGAAGATGAAGGCCGCCGCATGAAAGCCCGCTATCTGGAAAACAAACAAAAGTTGGAAGAAACCCAAAAGCGCATCGCCGAACTGCGCCGTTCCCTGCGAGACCTGGAGGCTGCCGCCCGCCGCCAACAGCAGGCGCACAAAAAACTCAGCGTTCTGGAGACCCGCCGCGGGGAGATGCAAATCCGCCTGGAGAAATGGGAGCAGGAAGGCGCTCCCCGCCTGGAAGAAGTGCGCCGCATCCTGCAAGAGGAGACCTTCGCCCCCGAAGCGCGCGCCGAACTTGCCCGCCTGGACGAGGAAGGCAAGGCCATCGGTTACGACGCCCAGGCGCACGAGGCCGCCCGGCGGGCGGAGAAAGAAGGCCGCGCCGCCGAAGCGGCCTGGCAAAAACTGGAACGCGCCCGCGCCGCCTTACAGCCCCTGGAACGGGAAGTCACCGAACTGGAACAAGAACTTGCCGCCCGCGAAGAAAAATTGCGCGCCCGACAGGCGGAGCACACCGAGGCCGCCGCCCGCCTGGGCGCGGCCCAGGCCAGCGCCCCCGATATTCCCAAAGCGGAGCGCGACCTGCTCGCCCTGAGAGAGCGGATGAACCGTCTCAAAATGGATGTGGGGGCCGCCGAGCAACGGGTGAAAGTGCTGGATGACCAGCGCCAGCGCCGCAGCCAACTGCTTGCCGAGCAGGATGAACTGAGTCTTCTCGTGAGTCGTTACAAACGCCTGGAAGAAGCCTTTGGCAAAAACGGCGTTCCGGCGCTGCTCATCGAGGCCGCCCTGCCCGAAATCGAAGCGCACGCCAACGAAATCCTTGAACGCTTGAGCAATGGCAGTATGAGCGTGCGGTTCGTCACCCAGCAGGCCTACAAAAACACTCGCCGCGATGACCTCAAGGAAACGCTGGATATTCAAATCAGCGATGGGGCCGGGGCGCGCGCCTACGAAATGTACTCCGGGGGCGAGGCCTTTCGGGTCAACTTCGCCATTCGGCTGGCGCTCTCCCGCGTTCTGGCGCAGCGTGCCGGGGCGCGCCTGCAAACCCTGGTCATCGACGAGGGATTCGGCAGTCAGGACGAACAGGGCCGCCAGCGCCTGGTAGAAGCTATCAATTTGATTCAGGGGGATTTCGAGAAAATTTTGGTTATCACCCACATCGAGAGTTTGAAAGACGCTTTTCCGGCTCGCGTTGAAGTGCAAAAGACACCCCAGGGGAGTCGAATCAGCGTCAATACCGTGTGATTCCCCCGTTATTCGCTTTCGAGCATCAGAGCAATGCTACGCAGAATGTATTCGTCGAGGACGACGATATGTCCGCGGCGCACCTGAATAGCCCCCTTACGCTGCAACTGCCGCAAAGAGCGCGCCAACACTTCGCGCACGGTTCCCAGATAAGCAGCCAAATCCTCCTGGGAAAGACGGTTGCCTCCAGAAAGCCGCTCTGGCGGCAATTCGAGGAGTACTTTTGCAAGCCGTGAGGTGACGGGGTAGAGGGATGTCTCCGCTACTTTAGCAACCAATTTACGGGAGCGTTGACACAAGGCCTGAATGACCGTCATTGCCAGTTCAGGACATACTTGCAACTGCTCTCGAATGGCTCCTGCCGGCACAATCCATATCTCGGTATCATCCATCGCCATGGCATTTACCGGATTCGCTCCTTCGTCGAAAACCGGCACCTCGTTGAAACTCTCCCCCTCCCGCACGATGCGGAGGATGACTTCTCGCCCTCTGAAAGAGGAACGATACAGACGCACACGCCCCCTTCTGACGATATAGAGACCTCGTGACACATCACCTTCCAAAAAGATGACCTTCCCCGTGTGGTATTCGTGCAACATCATGGCATCGGCCAGCACCTCAACAACCGGCAAGGGGATGCCGGCGAAATAGGGCTGGCGGTAGAGCATATCCAGTTTGGTGGAGGGGGCGGAAAGTGCCATCGTTTACGTACGTTCTCGGTAATGGTAAGCAACGGAATGCCCGCATTATACCGCGAGCGTCTTCTCTCCCTAAGGACAAACACAAAATCCCCCCCGCAGAGGCGGGAGGGATTTTGCATCTCAGATGAGAGAGAGTCTACGGCTCTTCGATTTTACCAGTCTCCAGGCGATAGTTGTAAATATCCTGCATCCGGTAGAGTCTTTGCTGCAATTCAAAGAAACCGTGCCAATGCGCCCAGTCGGGGCCGCCCATGAGTGCACCCTGGCGGGCGCGGCGTCCTTCATGGTGCCACAGGTGATAGTACAAAATCTGAAATTCATCTGCCCAAGGGTTCTCTTTCAGCAACCCTTTTTCTTTGAGGTCATCCAGCATTTGCTTGGCCGGGTCATAATAGGCTTCATTGTAAAGCACGATAGCCTTATCCGCGCTGGAGAAGAAGCCTTCCACCGTAGTGGAACTATGGCACTCAAGGCAAACCTGCTTCATTTCGGCGCGCCCTTCTTCAGCGTGTCCGGTCAGCGGTGACATGGGGTCATCCGAATCGCGAGGCGCAGAGCGTTTGGCCCAGGCATTCCAGTACAAACGCTCTGATACGTTGTGAGTAACCGGCAAATCGCCGATACCGCTCATATGGCAGGTGGCGCAGGTGGGGGCACGATAGTCGCCGGGTTCCCAATCGCCCGCGTCGCTATCCCATTTCCAGGTATCGCCTTCCGAGGCATAAATCTGCCCATGCTTGGAGTTCTCATAAATTTCAATATCGGGATGGTCAGGCCCCAGGTGGCAGGAAGCACAGGCTTCCGGTTTCCGGGATTCCTCAATGGTGAACTTGTGCCGCGTGTGGCAGACCGTGCAGTTACCCACTTCGCCGTTCGGATAGATATTGCCGATGCCGGAAACGGGGTATGTATCCGGTGTGGGCAGCCCATTTTCATCCACCTGGATACGGATGCCGTGACACTGCATACAGCCAGTCTCCTGGGAGGCGTTAGAAGCCGTAGGGTGGTTACGCCCCTCGTGAACAAGCATCAGTGTCTGCATAGCATCTTTGGATTCCACCTGCAAAGCAGCACGCTCGTGACCGCTGGCGTGGAACTGAGCGACCTCATCCTCGTGGCATTCAGCGCACTTTGAAGGCGGCACCAGCATAGAAACCGGCACAGTTACATTCTCATGGCCCTTAATGTTCTTGAGTTCCATAGGGGAACCGGCTTCGGTCTCGTGGCAGTCTAAACAGGAGACGCCTTCGGCAGCGTGACGGCTGGAATCCCAATCGGAGACGACTCCGTGGGTCTCGGTAGCGTGGCACTCAATACAGCCGCGAGCGTCTTCCGTGATACCTTGGGCATGAGGAGCCACGCCAGACACATCCGCCGCCGCGGGCTTCTGGGCTGTGCTGCTTCCGCCACAGGCTGTCAACACAAGAGCCGCCAGGATGATGAGGAAGAAAACAATCGTGAATCGGTGTTTGTGGTTCATACACTCTCCTCTGTTCAAAGTGATTGAAGCGGAAGGTTACTGGTCGAAGTGGTAGCGGTATTTGGTCTCGAGCAGGTACTTATTCAAATTCTCGTGTCCAACGCCTTCGTGGCAATCCACGCATTGGCTGTCCACGAGACCGGAGAAGTATTTGGCGTGTTCCCCCCGTCCCGCCGTCACGGATTCCAGGTTCCGGTGGCAACTCAAACAGCCGGAGTCATACACGTAAGCGTTATGCTGCTCTCGTTTGGCTTGCCAATCCAGGGTCGATTCATCCCTGGTCACCGTCACCCAAATGTCGTGCGAACCGGAACGCGCTTTGGACAACAAATGCGTCACAACATTGGCGTGGTCGGTATGACAGTCCGTACAGGCAGCCATGATGCCCCGCGGATTATTACCGCCGTGTACCGAGTCCCGATAAGATTTAACCATCGGTTCCATGGCATGGCAGACGATACAGAAATCCGCATGGGAACTGACCTCGATACTGGTTTCAACTCCCATCCATGAGACCACAATCAGGATGAAGAGGACGACAATACCTCCCACCCAAGAGAAAGCCTTTTTCCCTTTGCTCATTTCACCTCCGTCTTCTGGCCGTTTGGGGTGAATTACCCACGAGACACCGTAAAGAACCGTTTGTCAAGGTTTTTTCTTAATCTGGCTCTCATTATAGTAGAGACATTTGTTTCGTTCTGTGACAAAAGTTACAGCGAATCGGGGAATATGCGTTTTGCCTTTGCCACGCAACAAGATATTCACGTCTTGCCGTGGCTCGGTTCAGAATCAGAGTGACACTTTCCCCGGCGTCACACCGCGGGCAACAACGCAAAGGCGCGGAGACGCAGAGAAAAACAAAGAAAAAACAGCCTTTCCGTAGCAATCTGCTTATGAGCGCAAGACAAAAACGCTTCCTTTGCGCCCTGGCGTCCCTGCGTCCCCGCGTTTCTCGTTTACCGCGTGCAGAAGGGTCACCTGATTTCAGGCCGATTTGAACCACCCCCGCAGCTCAGGTTAAAAAGCAGGGAAAACCATGCCGATGCGGTTTTCCCTGCTCATGGCAAAGATTTGCACGGCGTATTTTATGCAGAGGTGAACGCGAGGCCTACTTCACTTTGATTTTCTTCTCTCGCTTGCCGATTTTCGGCAAATTGAATTTCGGCAGTTTTACCTGAATGCGGTTGACCTTCCGCTTTTCGGGGTGCGCCTTCGGGAGGGTGACATGCAACACGCCGTCCTCCAGAACGGCTTCCGCCTTGTTGCCCTTGACCTCCACAGGCAGGCGTACAGTCCGCTGCCACGCGCCGGCGTAGCGTTCGCGTACCTGCCACTGCCCCTGCTCATAAGCATTTTCCCCTTCACGCCGGGCACGGATGGTCAGCAGCCCATCATGCTCCTCAATTTCAATATCTTCCGGGCGCACGCCGGGCATAGCCGCCTCCAGGTGCAGGGCATCATCCGTTTCATACAAATCAATTGCCAGGTTGTCCCCCGCGAAGGGCACATCCCATAAAGACGGCAATTCCCACATAGACGGACGCACCACAGGGCGCATCAGGTCATCCATGAAGCGTTCCATAGCCACGAAGGGGTCTTCCCACCGAACCAGGTTGTTCATAATACCACCTCCTCTTGTGTTCTTTCGCATGCATACGCGAAACAGGCTCCCGACCCACCGGCCAGGAGCCTGTTTCGTTACCGATTATGAAAATGTCTCCCGGCCTCTTTTGGACGGGAAGGGGCCTTGCCCCGTGTGGATGGTGTTAGTTGCTCTGCATCACCGCTTCACGGGCTTCCCCTTCAATCATTTTTTGCTGTTCACCGCCAGTGCGGACCGTAATGCGCTTCGGACGAGCCTCTTCAGCCTTCGGCAGGTGCAGCGTCAGCACGCCGTTGTTGTATTCGGCTTCAATGTGCTCCACATCTACGGTCGAAGGCAGGGAAATACTGCGCGTAAACTGTCCGTAGCGGCGCTCGCGGATGTGATAGCGGACATCCTCGCGCTCTTCTTCGGCCTTGGTCTCCCCTTTGATGGTGAGGACGTTGTCGGTGAAGGTAATGTCCAGGTCATCAGGATTGATTCCGGGGAGAGAGGCTTTAACGAGATATTCGTTCTCGGTTTCCGCCACGTCCAAAGCCAGGCTCCAGGTCAGCGGCTGCGTTTCCCCTGCCCAATTCGAGAGGCTGCTCTCAAACAAGCGGTCCACCGTTTCACGCAGAGCCTGCATCTCGCGGAAGGGGTCCCAACGCATCAAGGTAGTCATACGCATTCACCTCCTTGCACACTGATTTTTCTTCTCCCGGCGGGACGCCCGCCAGGAAATAACCTGAAATGGCTTTGTTTGTCAATCCGCCCTATAACATAGCGATGTTTTGTATGAAATTCGTTAGCGCCACATAAGCATTTTGTTGATTTTTTGGAAACCCAGATGCACACAGATTTTTCAAGAATCCATCACATCTTGGAGATGTATCGGCGTATTTGGCAGTTGAAACTGCAACCAAAGCCTTGATTTGTACCCCTTCGGGCTATTTGTGTTCATTCGTGCCCATTCGTGGATTATAATTCACGGCATGAACATTCAACACTCTCTCGACCAGGCCTTCAAGGAGGCCATGAAACAACGCGACGCAGTCGCCAAACGCACTCTGCGGATGGTGCGGGCAGCCATCAAAAATGCCGAAATTGACCGCGGCAGGCCGCTGGAGGAGGCCGACATCCTCGCCATTTTGCAAAAGGAAGTCAAAACCCGGCGAGAAACGATAGCCGAGGCCCAAAAGGCAGGCCGCCCCCAGATGGTAGCCGACACCGAGGCGGAAATCGCCGTCCTGCAGAAATTCCTGCCCCAGCCGTTCAGCGAGGCCGAGCTGGAAGCCCTGGCGCGGGAGGCCATCGCCGAGGCCGGGGCAACCTCTCCGGCGCAAATGGGACAGGTCATGCGCCTGCTGATGCCGCGTCTGAAGGGACGCGCCGACGGCAAACAGGCCAGTCAGATGGTACGCCGTCTGCTGCAAAGCGGCTAAACCGCACAGCACACACTTTTTTATGTGGAAACGCATTTCGGCGCGGGCCTACGCCTGGCTCGTCCTGCTGCTGGTTGCCGTAGTCAGTTTTACGGTCGTCGTAGCGCCCTTCCTGCGGCATGAAAATCCCGCCTATCAAGTCGGGCAGGTTGCCTCGCGCGACATCCAGGCCCCCTACGCCCTGCAATACGAGAGCGACCTGCTGACCGAACAGCAGCGGGAGGCTAACGCCCGTTCCGTTTCGCCGATTTACTCTCCTCCCGATTCGAGCATCGCCCGCCGGCAGGTCAATCGGCTGCTGGATACCATCGCCTACATCGACAGCGTGCGCGCCGATACTTACGCCACGCCGGAAGAAAAACTGCAAGACCTGCAGGCTATGCAATATGCGCCACTAGGAGAAGACACGCTCCGGCAAATTCTAGAACTCAGCGAAGCCGATTGGCAGACCATCCAGCAAGAGGCCGTGCGTGTTCTCTCCCAGGTGATGCAGACGGCCATTCGGGAAAACGACCTCAACCGGGTACGCAGCAACATCCCCGCCCTGGTGAGTCTTTCCCTCTCCGAATTCCAGGCCGACCTGGTTGCCAAACTCGTCGCTCCCTTCGTCGCCCCCAACAGCCTCTACAGCGAGAGTTTGACCGAGGCAGCGCGGGAGAAAGCCCGCCAGAATACCCCTCCTGTGGAGCGGAAATTCATCGCCGGAGAGACCATCGTTCCTCGCGGGAGTGTCCTCACCCCTCTGGACATCGAGGCCTTGCAGCAGTTCGGATTAACCGAGCCGCCCAAACGCACCACCCAACCCTGGGGCGGGGCATCCATCACCGCACTGGTGCTGGCACTCTCCACCGGTTATTTCATCAAGGAGCAGCGCGCCGCCTTTCAGGAGAACGGGCGGCATCTCCTGATTCTCTCCTTCCTGTACATCGCTTTCCTGAGCGCCGCCCGTTGGGTAGCGATAAGCGGTTCCGTCTGGGCCTACATCCTGCCCCTGAGCGCTTTCGGGATGAGCGTGGCCGCCCTCTACAACCTCAACCTGGCGATTTTCAGCACCCTGCCCGTGGTTTTTCTGGCGACCTACGGGGTGGATAACGCCCTGCCGCTGCTAACCTACTACCTGTTCAGCACGTTGGGCGGCATCCTCGTGCTGCACCCGGCGCGGCGCCTCTCCGCTTTCGTGCGCGCCGGCATCAGTAGCGGCGTGAGCGGGATGGCTGCCCTCCTGGCAATCTCGCTGGCAACCTCTACCCCCGACCTGAACCAAATTCCTCCCTTACTGATAGCATCCATCTTTCAGGGCATCCTGGGAACCGCCCTGACCCTCATCCTGCAATTCATCTTGGCGCCTTTTTTGGGACAAACCACCGAAATCCAACTCATGGAATTGGCCCGCCCGGACCATCCTCTCCTGCAATACCTCCTGCGGCAAGCCCCCGGCACGTACCAGCACAGTTTGCAGGTCGCCAACCTGGCCGAGCAGGCCGCCGAACAAATCGGTGCAGATGCCTTCCTGACACGCGTCGGAGCGCTCTACCACGACATCGGCAAAGCAGAAAATCCGGCTTACTTCATCGAAAACCAGGTGCCCGGCAGCACCAATCCCCACGATGCTCTCCCGCCGGAGGAAAGCGCCGCTCTCATCATCCGGCACGTCACCGACGGCTTGCGGTTGGCGCAGGAATACCACCTCCCCAGACGCGTCCTCGATTTCATCGCCGAACATCACGGCACCTCGCTGACGCGCTACCAATACGCCAAAGCCATCCAGGCGGCGGGCGGCGATGCCGATGCCGTGGATGCCTCCCATTTCCGCTATCCCGGCCCGCGCCCTCAAAGCAAGGAAACCGCCATCCTGATGCTTGCCGACGGCAGCGAAGCCTACACCCGCGCCCGTCCGCCTCACGATGCGGAGACGCTGCGCGCTCAAATCCAGGACATTATTGACCGCCGCCGGGAAGAAGGGCAACTGGATGACGCCGATTTGTCTTTTCGCGACCTGACCCGCATTGTGGATTCCTTCGTCGCCACCCTGCGGGGCGTATACCACCCCCGGATTACCTATCCATCCATGGATAAGCCGGCTGCAGACTCCCCCGCCGAGGCTCCCGCTCCCCAAGAGATGGAGACGTCTCATAACGAATCCCCCTCCCCCTGACCCCCAATGTTTACCCTCACCCCCGAAGTTCCCGTCCCCCCCGAAGTGCTCTCCGCCGTCCGCCAGGCAATCGAAGCAGCCCTGCGCCTCACCCGCCAGCCCCCCGACGCCGGCCTGACCATCCTGATTACCGACGATGCCGCCATCCGCCGCCTGAATCGGGATTTCATGGGCAAAGACGCCCCCACCGATGTGCTCTCCTTCCCGGCAGACGAGCGCGACCCCGAAAGCGGTCAGCCTTATTTGGGCGACATCGTCATCTCATACCCTCGCGCCCTGGAGCAGGCAGCCGAGGGAGGCCATGCCGTGCGCCATGAGATGCAATTGCTCAGCATCCACGGTTTTCTGCACCTCTTGGGCTACGACCATCTCACCCCCGAGGACAAGAAACGCATGTGGAAGCAGCAGGCCGCCATTTTGGAGGCCATCGGGTGTCCTCTCACACCTCCATAACGCGCCCCGCCGCAAGGGCGTCTGCCCATCAGTCTCATTTTTCATGCAAGCATTTTTTCTCTCTCGAGTGCGTTCCTTTCGCTATGCCTTCGAGGGCTGGTGGTACGTCTTGCGTACCCAGCGCAACGCCTGGATTCACACGCTTGCCAGCGTGCTGGTCTTCGCCCTCGGTCTTTGGCTGCATCTTTCCCGCCTGGAGTGGGCGCTGGTCGTCTTCGCCGTTGCTCTGGTGTGGACGGCGGAGTTCCTCAACACCGCCCTGGAAGCCGTTGTGGATTTAGCCAGCCCGGAGCACCATCATCTGGCGAAAATCGGTAAGGACGTGGGCGCGGCTGCCGTGCTGATTGCCGCGGGAGCCGCTGTGCTGATTGCCCTGCTGGTCTTCGGGCCGCACTTGGGGGGCATTTTGAATTTCAGGAGTATCCCATGAGCACTTTTCGTTTTGGAACAGTCGGTTCTCCTCTCTCCCGCCCCAAAAAACCGGGCGGCAGCGTCGGCGCAGTCCTGCACATCGCCGACCTGGGACTGGATGCCCTGGAACTGGGCTGGGTGCGCGCCGTGCGCGTCTCCGAAAAAACCTGCGCCCGCATCCGGGAGGCGGCTCAAAGCCGGGATGTGGCCTTGAGCGTCCACGCGCCTTACTACATCAATCTGAACGCCAGCGCCGAGGAGTGGCCCAAATCGCGCCGGCGGCTCATGGATGCCGCCCGCTACGGTTATCTCGCCGGGGCGACGGATATCGTCTTCCACCCCGGCTCCTACTTTGGGCGGCCTCCCGCCGAGGTGCTGCCCGCCGCAATCGACCGGCTGCGCGGCTGCGTGGAAGAATTGCGCGCCGAGGGCAACCCGGTCACCCTGCGCCCGGAGACGATGGGGAAAAAGGCGATGCTCGGTTCGCTGGAAGATACCCTCGCCATGAGCGCGGCCATCCCCGGCGTGGAACCTTGCCTGGATTTTGCCCACCTGCACGCCCGCCCCGGCGACGGCAGTATGAACACCTACGAGGAATGGGCACACTTGCTAAAAACCTACGCCGCTGCGCTGGGGGAAGAGGCCCTCGGAAGGCTGCACATCCACCTTTCGGGTATCCGCTACGGCCCGAAGGGGGAGAAAGAACATCTCCCTCTGGAGGAGGCCGACCTGGATTGGCAGGCCATCCTGCGAGCGCTGCATGACTTCCACTGTGGAGGCCGTATCCTGTGCGAAAGTCCCATTCTGGAGGAGGACGCCGTCAAGATGCGTGACGTATGGAGGGGATACGAACAAGGGCGTTCCTGAAAGAGAACGCGAGCATTTGTGACAAACATCACTTGTTTACAAAGCGGTTTTTGAGTACGCTGGAAGCAGTTCCCGTTTCACCCGAAGGAGAGGGTATGGCGCGTCCCGATGCCACCGGCTCCCTTGCGCGGCGCACACCAGGAGATTACCATGTTTGTCGTACAGGATATTTTGAAGACCAAAGGCAATGAGGTATGGAGCATTGCGCCCGACACCCCTGTGGGAGAGGCGCTGAAGTTGATGACGGAGCACAACGTCGGGGCATTACTCGTCACCGAGGGAGAACGCCCCGTAGGTGTGTTCTCGGAACGCGATTTGGCCCGCGGGCTGGTCGGTTATGGCGATTTTTCACTGAACACCCCCGTCAGCACCCTGATGACTTCGCCGGTGATTACCGTGACGCCTACCACCACCATCGAAGCCTGCATGGAAATGATGACTGACAAACGCATCCGGCACCTTCCCGTCTTGAAAGAGGGTAACCTGGTAGGCATCATCTCCATCGGTGATGTTGTCAAAGGCATGTTGCGACACAAGGACAACACCATCCGCCACCTGGAGGACTACATCAGCGGCACCGGATACGGACACTAAGCGACAAAAAAACCTCACAGGTCTGCCAGACCTGTGAGGCATCGCGAAGACTCCCGGCTTTGAGGCCGGGAGTTTTCAGATTCAGGACTTTTGAGTCGAAAGGTCAGGCCAATTCGACGGTCGCGCCGGCGGCTTCCAGTTTCGCCTTGGCATCATTGGCGGCTTCCTTGCCCACGCCTTCGAGCACCTTGCCGCCGGGGGTTTCGGCCAGCGCCTTGGCGTCCTTCAGGCCCAGGCTGGTCAGTTGGCGGATAGCCTTGATAACATCAATCTTTTTGGGACCGTGGTCCTTGATGATGACATCAAATTCCGTCTTTTCTTCTTCCGGCTCGGCAGCAGCAACGCCACCGGCAACGGCGACAGCGGCCACAGGAGCAGCCGCAGAAACGCCCCATTTCTCTTCCAACATCTTGACCAATTCAGCCGCCTCAAGGACGGACAGTTCGCTCAAAGCGTCAACCAATTGCTGTAAGTCAGCCATTTTCCAATTTCTCCTTTTGTTGATTTCTGATTTGTGATTTATGATTTGCGGGATTACTCTTGCTCAGCATGCGCCTTGATGACTGCGGCCAGACCGCGGGCCGGCTCGGCAAGCGTGCGTACCAATTTGCTTGCTGGAGCCATGATAGTGCCCAACAACTGGGCGCGCATGACGGGCAACGGCGGCAGCGAAGCCAAAGCGCGGACATCCTCGGGGGGAATGGGCTGCCCATCCAGAATACCGGCTTTGATTTTGATGACTTCGTACTCTTTGCTGAGGTCACTTACCACTTTCGCCACGGGAGGAACGTCCTCAAAGGCAAAAGCAATCCCAGTGCTCTCTACATACATCGTATCAGGGAAGGCCATTTCCATAGCGTCGAACACCCGTTTGATGAGGGTATTCTTGACCACATGGAATTCTCCGCCTGCCTCGCGCACCTGGCGGCGCAATTGCTCAATGGCTTTCGAATCCAGGCCGATGTACTCCATAATCACCGCGCCCTGGCTATTTTCCAGCCATTCTCGATATTGCACCAGGACTTTCTCTTTCTGCTCTCTTGTAATAGCCAAAAGATACCACCTCCTTTCTCAAGGATTACGTCTTCTCCACCCGTATGCCAGGCTGGAGAAAACAAAAGTCTTTGTCTGCCAGAGACACAGACAAAGACTTTTTCCTGCCGCGCGGCAGGCTTGTTGCACGGGTCTTTGCCTCGGCAGGAAAGTTTAAGCCCGCAGGCTCCTGCTGTCTCCGGCGTATGCTCCCGGGGGAGTATTCAGTTGAAACGGGGGATGAATCCCCGTGATACTGACTAAATCAAGCGATTTCCATCGTCTGGGCGCGAGCGGGGTCTACTTTGATGCCCGGCCCCATGGTGGTGGTCACCACAATCTTGCGAATGTACGCGCCTTTGGAGGATGCGGGACGCGCTTTTTTGATGGACTGCATCAGTGCAGCCATATTCTCGTACAATTGCTCTTTGGTGAAGGAAACTTTGCCAATCGGGACGTGCAAGTTGGCGGTTTTATCCACGCGGAATTCCACACGACCGGCCTTGACTTCCTTGATGACGCGGGGGATGTCCTGGGCAGGGACGACCGTCCCGGCCTTGGGGTTAGGCATCAAGCCGCGAGGCCCCAGGATGCGGCCCAAACGGCCAACCTTCCCCATCATATCCGGGGTAGCGATGGTGACATCAAAGTCCGTCCAGCCGCCCTGGATTTTCTTGAGCATTTCGTCGTCGTCGGCCACGTAGTCGGCCCCGGCTTCGCGGGCCAGGGTAGCGCCTTCGCCCTGGGCAAAGACGAGAACTCGCACATTTTTACCAGTACCGTGCGGAAGAGAGACGACATCACGCACCTGCTGGTCGGCATGGCGGGGGTCAATCCCCAGGCGGAGGTGTACTTCCACCGTAGCATCAAAATTTGTAGTGGAAGTCTCCTTGGCAAGTTCCAGGGCTTCTTCCGGGGCATAATTTCGATTGCGGTCAATTTTGGCTAACGCCTGGCGATACTTTTTTCCGTGCTTAGGCATAATCACTCCTTTGTGGTGCAAACGGGCGGCACGCACCCTCCCACGGGGAATTAGTCGACAACCTCGATGCCCATATTACGGGCAGTACCCTCAATCTGGCGCATCGCGCCCTCGATATTGACGGCGTTGAGGTCTTTCATCTTGATTTCAGCAATTTCGCGAATCTGATCGCGGGTTACTTTGCCGACCTTCTCTCGGTTCGGTTCCGCGGAGCCTTTCTCAATGCCGGCTGCCTTTTTGAGCAGGACAGAGGCCGGAGAGGTCTTCAGGATGAACTTGAAAGAACCGTCGGTAAAGATGCTGATTTCCGCAGGGATGATTTCTCCCATGCGGTTGGATGTACGGGCGTTGTATTCCTTGCAGAAGGCCATCAAGTTGATGCCGTGCCCTGCAAGCGCCGGGCCAATCGGGGGGGCAGGATTGGCCTTTCCCGCTTCAATCTGCAAACGGACAACTGCTTTTAGTTTCTTTGCCACAATGAACACTCCTTCGTGGTGGTAGCGGGCGAGAGACACCCTCCCACAATTTATTTTTCAGACTTCAGAAGTCTGGTCTTCACGAATTTACGCTTTTTCGACCTGCAAGAAATCAAGTTCCACGGGCGTCTCCCGCCCGAAGAAACTGACCATAACACGGACTTTGGCGCGTTCCATATCCACTTCAGCCACCGTGCCGCGGAAGTCATTGAAAGGCCCGTCGATAATCCGCACGCGGTCTCCGGATTTGAAAGTCACCTTGATACGCGGCGCGTCGGCCTCCATGCGCTTGATAATTTGCGCCACTTCTTCGGGGCGCAAAGGGGTAGGGGTGTTTCCCATCCCTACAAAACCGGTCACGCCTGGCGTATTGCGGACGACGTACCAGGATTCTTCGGTCAAGACCATGTTGACCAGGATGTATCCCGGAAAAACACGGCGTTCTACCGTGCGCCGCTTGCCTTCCTTGACCTCGATTTCCTCTTCAGTGGGCACAACGACATCGAAAATTTTATCGCGCATGCCCATACTTTCGATACGTTGTTCGAGGTTGTGGCGCACCTTGTTCTCGTAGCCTGAGTAACAATGCACCACGTACCAGGCCCGCTGGTCTTCTTCGGCCTCGGGTTCTTCTCCACGCGCGGCAGATTCGAGCAGAGCATCTACACTCTCCTCAATGGAATTCCCCTCTTCATCGGAAGAGAACAAACTTCCAAAGGGATTTTCCATCATGTCGGGCGTATTATCTTCTTCAAACATGCTCTTGCACCTCTTCTCCGGTTTGCACTGCCCGCACAATCACAGCCGCGTCCACGTTCTCAGGCAAGTTTTTTCTGATGCTATCCATCCCGGAAAATCACAGGACAGCCTTTCCAGACAGGCCAGAACATCTTCACGGAGATTCTACAGCATCTTTCCGATAAGGCCTTAAACAATCAAGGCAACCAGTTTGGTCAACAGATAATCCAGCAAACCCATGAAAACGCTCATTCCCAACAGCACAATGACCACAATCACGGAAAGATTCTGGGTCTCGCGACGGGTCGGCCAACTGACCTTGCGTAATTCACCCACCGTCTCTCGGAAAAAGCGCTGGATAGCGTTATCTTGCTTGCGTTTACCTTTCTTCTTCGTGCTCTTGCTCACTACATTGCTCCTTGCGAATAGTGCGCTTCATGAACTTACTCAAAAAAACGCCGCTGACATAACGGCGTTTTTTTGATGCTGGCAGGCCAGGAGGGACTCGAACCCCCAACCCCCGGTTTTGGAGACCGGTGCTCTGCCAAATTGAGCTACTGGCCTACGTATAAGAGGAAAAACGTTCTGTTTGACGAGAAGGGCAGAGGTTCTTCTCGCCGCCGTTGTGCAACCTTATTTGGTCTCCCGGTGCAGCGTGTGTTTGCGGCAGCGGGGACAGTACTTTTTCAGTTCCATGCGGCCAGGGTCATTACGACGATTCTTTTCCGTCGTGTAATTGCGTTCCTTGCACTCCGTGCAAGCCAGGGTAATGACCGGCCGAACACCTTTTTTAGAAGCCATAATCTACCTACCAACAATTTTAGACACTTATCGAGGGCGCACAGGCGTGCGCCCTCGGCTCAACTATCTCACACAATCCAGGCAGCAGGTCAGTCGAGAATTTCGGTGATGACGCCCGCGCCAACGGTCAGGCCGCCTTCACGGATAGCGAATTTGGAACCCTGCTCCAGCGCCACAGGCACGATGAG
>JANTFR010000030.1 GCA_024763355.1 Anaerolineales bacterium | reverse complement strand
TCCAGTCCTGCTTTTCCCATTCCGGCGGCGGGAGGACGATGCTCCGGGGGAGCGGAGTTGGGGTGGGGGTTCTGGGCGTAGATGTTGGGGGGTTGGGGGTTGCGAGGGCAGTGGGGGCGGGATACTCGGTACGGCGTACTGGGGAGGGGGTACTCGGTACGGGGTACCCCGTACTCGGCACGGGCAGGGGGGTAGGCATGGCGTCCGCGGGGTGGATGACGCCGCCGAGGTAGGCGCGCGCCAGGTCTACGCGCCAGGCCAGCCGCCGATGGACGGGTTCCCAGCGGGAAAGCAAAACGGCGGCCAGCAAAAGGGCTGCACCGCCGTTGAGAAGTTTCTGCCAGCGTTTCATGGGCGGCTCAGGTGAGTTTCATGACCACCATGCCCACTACGTCGGCGGCTGCCGCGGCCCGGTCGGCCATGTTGGAGACGTGGCGGTAGATTTCGCGCCGCCGCAGGAGGCTCATCATCTGCTTGAAGTCTTTGGCTTTGGTGAACAAGTCGGCGATGGCGACGCGGTAAAGGTGGTCTACTTCGTTTTCCAGTTTGCGGGTGCGCTGGGCGTGTTCCCCGGCCACGCGGGGGTTGCTGCGGAGACGCTGCATCGCCATGTGTAATTCGTTGGCCGCGTTGTGGTTGTGCTCCAGCATCTGCAGGAGGTATTCGTCGGCGCCCACCTTGAGCAGGCGCATCCCCTCCAGGGTGCTGTAGGCGTAATCGAGCATCTCGTCTATGTTGAGAGAGATGTTGAAGATGTCCTCCCGGTCGAGGGGGGTGATGAAGGTGTTGTGCAGTTCGTCTATCAGGATGCGGCGCACCTCGTCGGCGGCGTATTCCTGTTCACGCATTGCCTTGATGTTGTCCTCTTTGGGGTCGGAAACGAATTCTTGCAGCATCTCCAATCCCTGTACGGTCAACTTGCTTTGTTCAATCAGCAATTGGAGGAAGCGGTCCTCCTGGCGGGTTTTGAAAAAAGTGGCAACTCCCATGAAAAATCATCCTTTCGCGAAGTACGTCGCAATCCGGTGTGTACGGGCTATCCCTGAAAATAAGGGAGCAAACTGAGCAGCCAGAAAAGTCCCGCCCCCAGCGCTGCGGAAAGTGGAATGGTGAGCAGCCAGGCGGTGAGCATGTCGGCCATCACGCCCCAGCGTACCTGGGAGCGTCGTTGGGCTGCTCCTACCCCCAGAATAGAAGAACTGACCACCTGGGTGGTGCTGACCGGCCCCCCCAGAAGCGAAGCAGTCAGGATGACGGCTGCCGAGGCGGCCTGGGATGCAAAACCGTGTACGGGGCGGATGCGGTAGAACTTGGCTCCCAGGGTATGGATGATGCGCCACCCGCCGGTGGCCGTCCCCAGGGAAATGGCCGAAGCGCTGGCGAAAATTACCCACAAAGGCACGTGGAAGGTCTCCTGGTAGCCCAGAATGACCAGCCCCATGGTGATGATGCCCATTGTCTTCTGCGAGTCGTTGGCTCCGTGACTGAGCGCCAGCGCCAGGGCGGTGGGAACCTGCGCTCCCTTGAAAAACAGATTTGCCTTTGGGGTCGCATCCCGCGAGAGAAAAAAGATGACCCGCATCAAAATCCAGCCCACGATGAAGCCAATCAGGGGGGAAAAAAACAGGGCGATGAAGACTTTTGTCAATCCCTGCCAGCGGATGACGTTTATGCCTGCGCCCAAAGCGACCGCTCCCATGATGCCGCCAATCAGGGCGTGGGAGGAACTGGATGGAATGCCAAAATACCAGGTGAGGATGTTCCATAAACTGGCGGCCAGCAGGGCGGCGAAAACCACCGGAATGGTGAGGGTTTCCGGCGGCGCGACCTCTTTCCCGATGGTGGTTGCCACGGCGACGCCGAAGAGAAGCGGCCCGGAAAATTCCGAAATAGCGGCAATCCCCAGCGCGGCGCGGGGCGTCATGGCGCGGGAGGCAATCATGGTGGCAACTACGTTGGCGCTGTCGTGAAAGCCGTTCAGGAAATCGAAGGTCAGGGCCAGGACGAGCAGGGTGGCAAGGAGGATGTGAGGGGAAAGGGTCATTGGTTGGTTAGTTCATTGGTTCATCAGTTGCATCGGTTGCATTGGTTGGGTAGTTGGGTAGTTAGGTAGTTAGGTGGTTAGGTGGTTAGGTAGTCTGTCGTCTGCTGTCCGTTGTCCGTTGTCCGTTGTCCGTCGTCTGTCGTCCACCGTCCACCGTCTACCGTCTACCGTCTACTGTCCACTCTCCACCGTCCGCTCTCTAAAATCCTTCCAGCCGGGAGAAATCGGCCACGCCATCGGCCAGGGAAGCAATCGCTTGCAGCATCCCCAGGCGATTGGCGCGCTGCGCCGGGTCTTCGGCCATCACCAGGACTTCTTCAAAGAAGCGGTTGATAACCGGAATCATGGGCAGGAAGGTCTCCAGCAGGTCATCCACCGAGCCGGGGCGGCGGCGGGCGGCTTGCGCTTGCTGGATAGCAGCGTACAGGGCGTGCTCCGCCGGTTCGACGAAGGTCTCCGGGGCGACGGGATACACCTCCGCCCTGTCGCGGGTGATGCGTACGCAGCGGGCGTAAGCGGGTAAAATGGTGCTCCAATCGGGACGCTGCACCCAGGCGGAAAGTTCTTTCACGGCCAGGGAAGCCCGCACCGGATTGTGCCCCTGCGCTGTCAGGACGGCATCCACCACATCGTAGCGGTACCCCTTCTCCAGAAGCAGATTCCGCAAGCGCTCCACGATGAAAGTCAGGCAATCGGCCTGTTCGTCGGCATCGAAACGGGTGGGCAGCACTCCCGCGGCAGCCTTGAGGGCGGCGCGCAGGTCGAAATCCAGGTTCCAGGCCAGCAGGTTGCTCACCAGTCCCAGGGCGGCGCGGCGCAGGGCGAAGGGGTCTTTGTTCCCCGTGGGGGCCATGTTGACGGCGAACAACCCGGCCAGCGAGTCGATTCGGTCGGCGAGGCCCACTAAAAGGCCAGGTTTGCTGCGGGGCAGGGCATCCCCCGCAAAGCGCGGCAGGTAATGCTCGAAGATGGCCTCCGCCACGGCGGGCGGTTCCCCGCTGTGGAGGGCGTAGTAGCGTCCCATCACCCCTTGCAGGGAGGTCATTTCCACCACCATGCTGGTTGCCAGGTCGGCTTTGCACAGGTGGGCGGCGCGGCGGGCGGTCTGCGCTTCCTCGGGGGTCATCTCCATCTGGGGCAGGAGGGCCTCTACAAGGGCGGCGATGCGCTCCGTCTTATCCAGCATGGAGCCCAGGTCGGCCTGGAAGGTGAGCGTCTTCAGGCGGGGCAGGTACGCCTCCAACGTGCGGCGCTTGTCCTCCCGGATGAAGAAGGCGGCATCGGCAAAGCGCGCCCGAATGACATCCTCGTTGCCGCGGCGCACCAAATCCAGACTCTCCTTCTCCCCGTTGCAGATGGTGATGAAGTAGGGGAGGAGGGACCCCTCACCCTCTTCCCCCCGTCCCCCCTCCCCCTCTCCCGGCGGGACAGGGGGGGCGGGGGTGAGGGGAAAGTAGCGCTGATGTTTCCGCATCACGGAGATGAGCACTTCCCGCGGCAGGTCGAGGTACTCGGCCTCGAAAGCGCCGCGCACCCCTACCGGCGCTTCCACCAGGTTGGCAATCTCGGACAGCAGGGCCTCGTCTTCGAGGATTTGCCCCCCAACCTCGGCGGCCAGTTTTTCGGCCTGGGAACGGATGAGGGCGCGGCGTTCCGCCGGGTCGAGGACAATCCCCTGGGATTTCAGCACCTCGAAGTATTCGTCTGGAGAACGGACCGGGATTAGCGCGGCTCCTCCGCCCAAAGGATGCCGCAGCCCGCGGGTGACCGTCCCGCTATGATAGCCGGCGTACTCGAAGGGCACGACGGCCTCACCTAACAGGGCTACCAGCCAGCGGATAGGGCGCGAAAAGGCAACATTGGCGGCGTTCCAGCGCATGCCTTTGCGGAAGCGCAGGGATGCAATCAGGCCGGGCAAGGCCTCTGCCAGCACTTCGACGGCGGGACGCCCCTCCCGGCGCACCACGGCGACCACGTAACGCCCGCCGTCCATCTCGCGAATTTGCAGGTCAGAGACATCCACGCCTTTGCCGCGGGCAAAACCCAGGGCGGCGCGGGTGGGGTTGCCCTCCGCATTGAAAGCGCGGGCCGCCGGAGGCCCTTTGACCACCTGCTCCAGGTCGGTCTGGCGGGGAGCAAGGTCTTCGGCAGAGAGCACCAGCCGGCGGGGCGTACCCAGGACGCGCAGTTCGCCGTGTTCCAGGCGCAATTCGTCCAGCATGGTGGGGAAACGTTCTTCCAACTGGGCGAGAAGGCTATCCACCTCGGAGGCGGGCAGTTCTTCCGTGCCGATTTCGAGCAAGAAGGGGGCAGGGGATTGGGGGTTGGAGGTTGGGGGGTGCTGCTCCGTGGTCTGACCCTTGTCCGCTGCTTCCCGGCTGCTCTCCGCCAGCCAGGGGAAACCGGCTTCCTCCCGTTTGGCGAGGTAGGCCTCGGCGACGCGGCGCGCCAGGTCTCGCATGGAACTGAAGAGGGCCTGCCGCTCGGTGACGCCCACCGCCCCGCGGGTATCCAGCAGATTGAAGGTGTGCGAGCACTTGAGGACGTAATCGTGCGCCGGAAGCACCAGGTTGTGCTCCAGGGCGGAGCGGGCTTCGGCTTCGTAAGCCGCATAGAGGGCGCGCAGGCGCTCCACATCGGCTACCTCAAAGGAGTAGGCGCTGAACTCCTGTTCGCTTTCCAATTGGATGTCGCCGTAGGTGCGGGCGGCATCCCAGCGAATGTCGCGGAAGTCGCGGACGCCTTGCAGGGCCATGGCGATACGTTCCAGGCCGTAGGTGATTTCCACGGAAACGGGGTCGAGCGTCAGTCCGCCCGCCTGCTGGAAGTAGGTGAACTGGGTAATTTCCAGCCCGTCCAGCCAGACTTCCCAGCCCAGGCCCCAGGCGCCCAACGCCGGGGATTCCCAGTTGTCCTCCACAAAGCGGATGTCGTGCCGGTGCGGGTCAATCCCCAGCGCTTCCAGAGATTGCAGATAGAGTTCCTGCGGGTTGCCGGGGTCGGGCTTGAGAATGACCTGGAACTGGGTGTGCTGGTTGAGGCGGTTGGGATTCTCGCCGTAGCGTCCGTCATCGGGGCGGATGGAGGGTTCCACATAGGCCACATTCCAGGGTTCGGGGCCGAGAACGCGCAGGTAGGTAGCCGGATTCATCGTTCCGGCCCCCACTTCGGTGTGATAAGGCTGCCAGATGAGACATCCGTGAGCAGCCCAGAAATCCTGCAGGCGGAGAATGATGTCTTGGAAGGTGATGGGTTGGTTCATTGGTTGCATTGGTTCATCGGTTGCATTGGTTGCATTGGTTGCATTGGTTCATCGGTCTGCCGTCCACGGTCTGTCGTCTACGGTCTATCGTCCGTCCTCCGTCGCTGCTCCCCGCACGGCCTACTGTCCACGGTCTGTCGTCTACCGTCCACGGTCTGCCGTCCGTCGTCCACCCTCCGTCACATCCGCGTCAGGAGGAAGGCGAGCAGGGCTATCAGAGAGAGAACAAGCAAGATGATGCCAATCCAGGCGACCGTCTTGACGCGGTCGCGAGGGCGTTGGCCGCCGACTTTACCCGTCTGTCCGTTGACCCACACGGTGTAGGGCTTGCCTTTGTATCGGAATGTGCCGCTCCAAAGCGGCAGCAGGGCGTACTTGAAGGTCATGTCGCTCCAGTTGACACTGCCCGTGCGCATATGACGCTTCTCCTGCACGATGTTGATGCGCGCTTCCAGCGTGCGGCGCAGGGTGCGGGAAATTTGCTGCCGCGCCTGGAGCGAGGCGTCGGCCATCGAGAAATCGTATGTCAGGGCCGGCCAACCGGCCAGATAGGCCGGGGAAAAAGCCAGAGCAGACTTCAAATCAAAGGGGGCGAGACTTTTCAAAACCTGGCGGGAAAAATTTTTCAGGCCGGGGATGAGAACGTCGTCGAAAAGTTCGTGCGCTACCCCGGAGCGGGGAACCCACACAGGCGCCTTGTTGTTTCCGATGTTGACCTCGCAGGACCACTGGATTTCCAGCGTGCCGTCGAAGGTCCAAAAAGGGTAGTAGGCCGGGCGCAACTTCAGGGAGCGGGCCAGATGGGTGATGTTATCGGGAGTAGTCCAGCCCTGCGACAGCCATTTTTCTATGGCGCGGTGCGCTTGCTGTTCGTCAACCTGAAACGGGAGGATGACGTGAGGGTCGAGCATGGCGCGGGTTTCGTCGGTTTCGAGCCATTGATGCGCACCGCAATAAGGGCAGGTCTCTGCCGTGCTGCCCGCGGGGAAGATGGTCTCTGCGCCGCAGCGTCCGCAGCGCAGAAGGGTCTGTGCTTCCGCCCAGCGGTGGCCGCGTTCTGTGGGGAGGGTGAATTCCAGCACCTGCTCAGCGTGGTCGGCGGCGGGACGATGTTCTATGGGCGTGTGCGTACCGCAGTGGGTGCAGAGCAGGTCTTGCGAAGCGGGAGAGAAAACCTGGGTGCCTCCGCAATTGGGACAGAGGAAAACTCGAAGGGCCTCCGCTTTTTGGGGAGCGGTATCATCCGCGGGGGCGACGCCGCTTCCTTCCGGCAGAACGGTCTCCTCGGCCATTTTCTCGGAGAGCAAGGCCAACCCGCGTCGCGCCGCACCGTTGTGGGGGTCGGCAGCGAAGGCACTTTCGATGTATTCACGCTGTTTGGCAGGGTCTTGCGTGGTGGCAGAGAGCCACAGCCAGGGGGTTGCATCCGTGGGATGCAACTGGGCGGCTTTGGAAAGCAGACGACGGGCGGTATCCACATCTCCCGCCTTGGCGGCACCGATACCCGCAGCCAGCAATTGCCGGTAGCGTTCTGTAGTGGAAGAATTGTCGAAAGGTGACATGGGCGGGAGATAAAAAAATCCAGTCCTTGAGTGAGGGGGGCACCCAAGGACTGGATGCCATTATTTTACACGAGGAAGAGAATTTTTGCAAGGGTTTTTTAGAAATTTTCTCAAAAGCCCCCAGCCGGATTCGAACCGGCATCTCGAACTTAGGAGGTTCTTGCTCTATCCTTTGAGCTATGGGGGCGCGGCGGGATTATACCCTGAAACAAGGCTGCCCGGCAACAAAGGCCGGGCAGCCGGGTGGGGCGGAGAAGGCATCCCAGGTCTCGCAGACCTGGGATGCCTCTGCTTTCCTGGTGGGGACTGTTGGTGTCAATCCAGTTTGCCGGTGGCGATGGCTTCTTTGACTTCGCCGATGGCTTTGGTAATCTGGATGTCCCGGGGGCAGGCCAGGGTGCAGTTGAAGATAGTGCGGCAGCGGTAGACGCCGAATTGCCCGGCCAAAATCTCCAGGCGCTCTTTGGCGGCCTGGTCGCGGCTGTCGAAGATGAAGCGGTGAGCGTTAACGATAGCCGAAGGCCCGACGTATTTCCCGTTAGCCCAGAAGGATGGACAGGAAGTGGTGCATGCCGCGCAGAGAATGCACTTGGTTGTATCGTCGAAGCGTTCGCGCTCTTCGGGGCTTTGCAGGCGTTCCCCGTTGGGAGGCGGGTCGTTGTTGATGAAGTAGGGCATCACCGAGCGGTAACTCTCGAAAAAGGGCTCCATGTCCACAATCATGTCTTTGATGACAGGGAGACCGAGAATGGGTTCGACGGTGATTTTCTTGCCCACGTCCTGGACGAGCGTTTTGCAGGCCAGGCGATTCATGCCGTTGATGCGCATGGCATCCGAACCGCAAATACCGTGCGCGCAGGAGCGGCGGAAGGTCAACGTGCCGTCTTGCAGCCCCTTGATGCGTTCCATCAGGTCAAGGACGCGCTCGGTGGGGTCCGCTTCCAGCGTGAAGGTATCGTAGTGCGGTTTTTTGTCTTTTTCTGGGTTGTAGCGATAGACCTTGAGTGTTACCTGCATGATAGCCTTCCTCGTGGTTAGTAAACCCGCTCCTTGGGTTGGTATTTCGTAATGACAACCGGCTTGTAGCGCAGTTCGACGTTGTCTTTGCCGCGCAGCCAGGCGAGGGTGTGCTTGAGCCAGTTGACGTCATCGCGCTTGGGGTAATCTTCGTTGGCATGGGCACCGCGGCTCTCTTTGCGGGCCAAGGCCGAGGCGGCGGTGATTTCCGCCAGGTCTAGCAGGTTGCTCAATTCCCAGGCGGAGAGCAACTCGGTGTTGAAGATTGTCCCGCTGTCGTCCAACTGAATGTGCTTGAAGCGTTCCTTCAGTTCGCGGATTTTGGCAAGCGCCTGAGCCATGCCTTCTTCGGTGCGGAAGACGCCCACGTGGTCGAACATGACCTGCTTCATCTCGATGCCAATCTGGTAAACCTTCTCGTCGCCTTTGCTATGGCGGATGGCATCCAGTTGCTGACGAGCAAAATCGGCGGCGTCGGCGGGCAGCGGCTCAAAATCTGCGCCGCGAGCGTACTCGGCGGCGTTGATGCCGGCATGTTTGCCGAAGACGACAAGGTCAACGAGGGAATTTGTCCCCAGACGATTGCCACCGTGGACGGAAACGCACGCACATTCACCGGCAGCGTACAGGCCGGGCATGACGGTATTGTTTTCGTCGATGACTACCTCGGTTCTGATATTGGTGGGGATGCCGCCCATGGCGTAGTGCGCCGTCGGCTGGACGGGCATCGGCTGGGTGACGGGGTCTACGCCCAGATAGGTGCGGCAGAAGTCAATGATATCGGGGAGTTTTTTGAGGAGTTCTTCCCCGGTGATAGTGTAGGGGGTGCCGTCCGGGTTGGTGCGCCCGTCAATGGCAGCGTACTTGTTGATGGTTTCAGGGCGCGCATCCAGATAGAGATAGCGCTTGCCGCCGATGCCGCGTCCGTCGCGCATCTCGATGTATTCGGCGCGGCTGACCACATCGCGGGAGGCCAGGTCTTTGACGTGCGGGGCGTAACGGTCCATGAAGCGCTCGCCCTTGTCGTTGATGAGCACTCCGCCTTCGCCGCGCACGCCTTCGGTAATCAAAATCCCCAGGCGGTAAATGCCGGTAGGGTGGAACTGGAAGAATTCCATGTCTTCGGCGGGGATGCCGCGCCGCAGGGCAATGGCAATCCCGTCGCCGGTGTTGGCGTAAGCGTTGGATGTGATTTCCCAAATGCGCCCGTGTCCGCCGGTGGCAAAGATGACCGCTTTGGCTTGGAAGACGTGGATTTCACTGGTGGCCAGTTCAATGGCGACTACGCCGGCAGCCTTGCCGTTCACGACCAGCAAATCCACCACTTGAAATTCATCGTAGAAGGTGACCTTGTTTTTGATGCACTGCTGGTAAAGAGTCTGCAAAATCATGTGGCCGGTGCGGTCGGCCGCGTAGCAAGCCCGGCGGACGGGTTTGCCCGTCTCGTTGTTGGTGTGCCCCCCGAATGGCCGTTGCGCAATTTTCCCTTCCGGGGTGCGGCTGAAGGGTAACCCCATGTGCTCCAACTCGTAAACAGCCTCTGGCGATTCGTTGCACATGAACTCCACGGTATCCTGGTCGGCCAGGTAATCGCTCCCCTTGACGGTATCGTAGGTGTGCCATTCAGGACGGTCTTCCTCGTAGTTACCGATGGCCGCGCTGATGCCGCCCTGGGCCGTTCCGGTGTGAGAACGGGTAGGGTACAACTTGCTGATGACGGCGGTGTTGGCCGAGCGAGAAGCGTACAGGGCGGCCATCAAACCCGCCCCGCCGGCCCCGACGACGAGAACTTCGTATTGGTGTTGGTTGCTCATTAGACTGCTCCTGTCGTTTGAATCAGGTTGAAGGCTACCAGAAGCATGAATAGCCAGGCGATGAGCAGCAGGCCGCGCAGGACGTGTACGCCCCAGCCGGCATCCATGTAGTCTTCTATCACCATACGCAAGCCGTTGGTGCCGTGCATGGTGGCGAAGATGATGGTCAGATATTGCATGATGCTCCAGAAGGGATTAATCCATTGCTCCAGCACCAGGATATCGCTGGATGTGACGTGCGTCCCGATGGGGAAGAACGTCCAGCGCAGCAAGGTTCCCATATCCATCTGGGTGCGTGCCCCCATGATGAGCGCAATCGTCAGGCCGGTCAGGGCAAAGACATACATCGCCAGACCGGAGATGCGCATAAAAAGCCACATGATGTATTCGAAACTGAAAATCTTGGGAATACTTCGTGCTCGCATGATGTCCTCCGCCTATCCACCAAGTGCCTTGGTGATGATGATGTATGTCGCCAGGCCAAAAATCGGCACGATGACGGACCACTCCGCCCAAATCGCTTCCCGCTCATATTCCAGCAAAGCCGGCCAAAAATCGAGGACGATGACGCGCAAGCCGTTGATAGCATGGAATAAGATGCTGAAATACACGATAATCTGGAATGCCCAGGACTCGTAAACGACGTTGATGGCAATTCCTGCATCGCTGCCGAATTGTGCCGTCAGGAAGGCGGCCAAGACATGCAGCCCCACGAAGAGCAGGATTCCCAGTCCGCTGAGACGGTGTAGAATCCACGCCCACATTGGCCCGCCACCTTTGTATTTGAGTCCCTCCCAGAAACTCACATTGCGCTTTAGCGGCATTTCTACCTCCTTACAAATATGTGTTGGTTGGTACAAAAATGAACCCTGGATAGAGGTCAATTGATTATCTCATTCTACGTCATAAGAATAAAGTGACAATCTTCATTGATATTTAGTTTCAGAGTTCATTACAATAATAACCTAGTTACTCTATAATACCTTACGTTACAATGGGTGCATTGTAATTGTAGATTTTTCTCTGCATGGCGGCTGTGGTCTCCGTGTATCCGACACGCGAGGTCTCTTTCTCTCCAGGCCGGGATGCAAGAGTCTGTTCTGAATGGTTCGGATTGGTATTCCTGTGACAGGAGGTAGTAAATGGGTAAGAGTCATGAGGTTAGCCGACGGGATTTTGTCAAGATAGTGACCGGCGTAGCGGGTACGGTAATTGGGGCCGGCATTACCTTGCCCGCAGTTGGCTATGTGTTGGACCCTGCCATCAAAAGCGGCGGTAGTGGCAAAGAAAATTGGATTGCACTCGGCCCATTGGAAAAATATCCGATTGGTGAACCCACTCCGTTCAATTTTACACGCACGGAAATCAACGGATGGGAGAAAACTTTCTCCACCAATGGCCTCTTCGTATTGCGCAAATCGGATACGGAAGTTGAGGTGCTCTCCAACGTATGTACCCACCTGGGATGCCGGGTTGCTTGGCACGAGGACAAGGGCGAGTTCATTTGTCCCTGCCATGATGGTGTATTCGACAAAGACGGCAACGTCATCTCCGGCCCGCCGCCTCGTCCGCTGGACAATTATGAATACAAAATCGAAGATGGCAACCTGTTCGTTCTCTTCAAGGAAGGGTAAATACCATGGCATCCAAAATCTATCAATGGCTCGATGAACGCCTGGGGTTCGATGACCTGTACAAAGGGCTATTAGACCGCCCCGAACCGCGCGGTACCTGGTGGAACACCCTGGGCAGTGCAACGCTTTTCTTGTTCACCATTCAGGTGCTGACGGGCATCTTTCTACTGGTGTACTACACTCCCTCACCCGACCACGCCTATGACAGCATCCAATACATTATGAATGGGGTGGCCTTCGGTTGGTTGATTCGCGGCATCCATCATTGGAGCGCCACGCTGATGGTGTTGCTGGTCTTTCTCCACATGCTGCGTGTCTTTTTCACGGCCTCCTACAAATTCCCGCGTGAGTTGACCTGGATGATAGGCGTGCTCCTCCTGCTGACTACCCTGGGGATGGGGTTGACCGGCTACCTGCTTCCCTGGAACCAGCGTTCGTATTTCGCCACCACTGTAGCCACCGAAATCGCCGGGTTGGTGCCGTGGGCTGGGCCTTTCATTACCCGCACCATGCGCGGCGGCAATGATTTGAGCGCTTTGACGCTCTCTCGCTTCTTCGCCGCCCACGTCTGGCTGCTGCCGTTGACCCTGGCTGCCCTGATTGGCGTGCATCTGTATCTCATCATTCGGCACGGCGAATCCGAATATCCCACCGAAGAGGACTGAAAAGGACGCAACATGGACGAAAAATTCAAACAACGTGTTCGCGAACGCTACCAACGGGCATTGCAGCATGGAGAACGCTTCTGGCCCGACAGCATCTACAAGGATTTACTGGTCTCCCTGGGCTTGTTCATCTTGTTAGTGGGATTGGCGACTTTCGTAGGCGTTAAACCGGAACCAAAGGTGGACCCCAGTGATACGGCTTATATTCCCCGCCCGGAGTGGTACTTCCTGTTCTTGTTCGAGTTCCTGAAATTCATCCCCGGCAAATTGGAATGGCTAGGGGCTATCGTAGTCCCCAGTGTCGCCGTGGCCGTACTTTTCCTGTTGCCATTGATTGACCGCAATCCGCACCGTCATTATTCCAAGCGGGTGCTGGCTATCAGTGTGATGGGCGTCATCGTGGTGCAGATGGTGATGTTGACCATCATGGCAAGCGTCCCCGCACCGGCGCCGGAACAAACTGCCATAAAGACGATGCAGATGTTGGCGGGGCTGGCGATTCCGGCTATCACGCTTATCTTGCTCTTCATCTTCTCTACCATGGCAAAAGACCCGGCCGCTCAGCGCAAATCTCTGACCGCTACAGCCGGCATTGCCGCACTTGCCATCGTGGTCTTGGCCGGCGGTTCAGCCATTCCCTTACAGCGTAATGCGCCCCCGAAAGAAGAAGTCGCCGTGGCCGGCACGATTGCGGAACAAGTCGCCCAGGGTGAAGAACTCTATGCTTTGAACTGCGTGGAATGCCATGGCGCAGACGGTGATGTGACCGTCATCCAGGGGGTCGAGGGGCTGGATGGGAAAGTTGTTACTCCCATCAGCAGCAAGGACGTCATGTACGCCTTCACGGATGATACCCTCTTCAACATCATCAACGACGGCCTGTCCGAACTGGGGATGATTCCCTTTGGCACCGCTAATGGTGGCGAACTCTCTCCTGGTGAAATCGAGTCCATTGTGGCTTACATGCGCTATACCTGGGACGACCGCATGGAACTTCCGGAAGAGCAGCGCGTGGGCGGCATCCCCTCCCTGGCGGAAGGCGAAGTCCCCTCCTACGATGTCCACATCGAGCCGCTGGCGAAACGCTACTGCGTCTCCTGCCACCGCGCCGGTAAGGAAAACAACAACTACCTGATGACCTCCTACGATGAGATTCTGAACACAGGTGATGACGCCCCCAACGTAGTGGCCGGAGACCCCAACAGTATCCTGTTGCAGGTCATTCAGGGACACACCGTCCAGGGCGTGAATGGCGAGATTGACGTCATGCCGCCGAACGGCAAATTACTCAAGGATGAATACATTGATATGTTTGTCCGCTGGGTGATGGCTGGTATGCCCCAGACGGCGGAAGATGCCGCTGCGGCTGCCCCTGCCCCGTAGAGATTTCCTCCCGACCAACCAAAAACTCCCCTCCGGTGAAAACCGAAGGGGAGTTTTTTCTACTATTTCCTCGCAGGCTTGCTATTTGCTCACTTCCTCAATCATCCATGTGCTTGATGATTGCATCGCCGAATTCGGAGCACTTCAGCAGGGTAGCCCCTTCCATCAGACGCTCAAAGTCGTAGGTCACCGTCTTGGCGCGTACCGCACCGCCGATGCCCTTCCAAATCAGGTCGGCCACTTCGTTCCAGCCCATGTAACGGAACATCATCTCGCCGGAGAGAATCACGGAGCCGGGATTGACCTTGTCCAGGTCGGCATATTTGGGGGCGGTGCCGTGGGTGGCTTCAAAGATGGCGTGACCGGTGTCATAGTTGATATTGGCGCCCGGGGCAATGCCCATCCCACCGATTTGCGCGGCCAGCGCGTCCGAGAGGAAATCGCCGTTCAGGTTCATGGTCGCCAGCACGTCAAATTCGCGGGCGCGGGTGATCGTCTGCTGGAAAACGATGTCAGCAATGGTGTCTTTAATCAACAGTTTGGATTTCCATTTGCCGTCGCCGTGGGTTTCCCATAATTTCAGGGCTTCCTGAACTTCGTTGACGACCTCTTGCTGTTTGTCCGGGGCCAGCATGTCAAAGCCGGGTTCAATCATGCGGGCGTTTTCTTCAGCCGTCAGGTTGGGGTTCTTTTCCTTGTTGCCCAAAATCCAGGATTCGCGCTCGGTGACGATTTCGTTACGGAATTCCCGTTTGGCCAGGGCATAGCCCCAGTTACGGAAAGCGCCTTCCGTGAACTTCATGATGTTACCCTTATGCACCAGGCTGAGGCGTTTGCGGCCATTGGCCAGCGCCCATTTGATGGCGGCGCGTACCAGGCGCTCGGTGCCTTCCTTGGAAACCGGCTTGATGCCGATGCCGGCGGTGTTCGGGAAGCGCATCTTGGCATATTCTGCGGGGAAGTTTTCCTCGAAGAGCGCCATGAATTTTTCCCAGTCCTGGGTGCCATATTCAAATTCGATGCCGGTGTAAATGTCTTCGGTGTTTTCGCGGAAGATGACCATGTCCACATATTCGGGATGCTTGACGGGCGAGGGGACGCCGTCCACATATTTGACCGGCCGCTGGCAGACATATAGGTCCAGGTGCTTGCGCAAAGCCACATTGAGCGAGCGGATGCCGCCGCCAATCGGGGTAGTCAAGGGGCCTTTAATGCCCACGATGAATTCGCGGAAGGCCTGCACGGTCTCTTCCGGCAGCCATTCGCCAAATTTGTGGTAGGCCTTTTCGCCGGCGTATACTTCCATCCAGTGAATTTTGCGCTTGCCGCCGTAGGCTTTCTCCACCGCAGCATCGAAAACGCGCTGTGAAGCGCGCCAGATATCGCGGCCTGTACCGTCACCTTCGATGAAGGGCAGAATCGGATGGTCGGGAACCTGGAGTTTCCCGTCCTGCATGATAATTTTTTCACCGTCCGTGGGAACTTCGATAATTGTGTAAGGCATGGTTTTCACTCCTGTGTCAAGATGAGGTAAGGGGGACCGATTTCCTGGCATACGCCCTGCCGTAGTCCGTGCGTTCTGGACGCGCTTCGCGCGCCTAAAGCCAACAGTCTCTCGCTTTTCGCGAAAGTCCTGATGCTAAGAGCGTATGGGGCGCATGATGATTTGGCAACACGTTCATTATAGCATCTTGCTCTATGGGGAAACGCTTTTGAGAATACCCCCGGAGAGATGACGAATGTCACCTTTTCACTGTGGTTCTTTGATACTTCGCGTGGAAGGTTGTGTATCTGGGGGTGTTACGGTGGATGCTTCCGGTAGTTGGAACAGAGATGGTGCGCCGGCATGGATGAGAAAAAAGCAGGGAAAAAGAAAAAAGCGTCCTCTGCAGAGGACGCTTTTGGAAAACACAGGTTTGTCTACTCAGGCGGAAGTCTCTTCCTCTTCGGGCTGAGTTTCCTCACTCATGGGCTCAGCAGGATGTTCTTCCCCAGGTTCTTCTTCAGCCTGTTCTTCTTCCTGTATGGGTTCTTCGATGGATTCCTGAACAGGTTCCTCGATGACGGCCGCGGGTTCTTCTGCGGGAGCCTCTTCAACGGGAGCCTCTTCAACGGGAGCCGCTTCTTCTGCAGGGGCGGCCTCTTCCGGCTGTTCCAGTTCAGTCACTTCTTCAGCGAGGTCCATCTTCCAATCCAGGTCTGCGTAGGCAGCAGAATCCACCTTGCGGACGGAGAGGCCAATCCGGCGGCGGTCAATGTCAATCTTGATGATGCGCAAGGTTAACTCGTCGCCTTCCTGAACGACCTCTTTGGGATGGGCAATCCGGTCTTCGCTGAGTTCGGAGATGTGGATGAGACCTTCCAGGTCTTCGTCGCCTTCGATGCGGGCGAATGCCCCAAATTTGGTCAGGTGGGTGACAACGCCGGTGACAAGTTGGCCGACTCGCAACTTCTTGACCTTGCGAACCCAGGGGTCCTCTTGCAGTTGGCGGATGGAGAGGCCAATCCGGCGGCGGTCCTTGTCTACACTGATGACTTTGACTTCCACCTCTTCCCCAATCTTGAGCATTTCTTTGGGGTGGTTGATGCGTTCCCAGGAAATTTCCGAGATGTGCACCAGGCCGTCGGCTCCGTCGATGTTGACGAAAGCGCCGAAGTCGGCCAGACTGGTGACCCGACCGGTGCGGATATCGCCAACTTCCAAATCGTCCAACAAGCGGTCTTTCAGCACCTCGCGGGTCTCTTTCAGCGCGGCGCGTTCGGAGAGAATTAGACGGCGGCGGTTGCGGTCCACCTCGACCACGACGACCTGGATAGGTTCGCCAACCATCTGTGACCAGCGTTCCTCCGGCGTATCGCCGGTGGCCTTGCTGCGCCGTACTACGCTAACCTGAGATGCGGGCACGAAACCGCGCAGAGTTCGCATAGGCACCAGCAACCCGCCCTTGTTGTACCCGGCGATAGTACCTTCGTAAATCTCACCGGAATCCCGCAGGGATTCGACCCACGTCCAGTCTTCTTCTTCCCGGGCGCGCAGGTAAGACAGCACGACGTTGCCGTTCTGGTCTTCGGGGCGTACCACGAATACCGGAATTTCAGCGCCTTCGACAAAGGTTGCTCGTTCTTCTTCGGGAATGCGGTCCCATTCACGGGAAACCAATACCCCCTCCGATTTAGTGCCGATGCTGATAAGTACTTCATCGCCGTTGAGGCCGACGATGACGCCTTTGCGAATTTCGCCTTGACGAGGAAATTCAATGTCTACATTTTCCTGCTCAAGCAGGTCTTCCATTGAATCGAGTTGGCTGTAGTCGACTTGTTCGGTCTGGGCCTCCTCTTGACCAACCAGTGAACGATTTTCTTCCATAGTGTTTTGTAAACTCCAGTTGTTTAGAAATGTAGGCCATATTATAAGGCCGAATAAGCAAGTTGACAACCTTTCGCATGGGATAAGGCGCGCAAATTCTGCGAGCAATGTAACAGATTGGGCTGGCGGAGGGATAAATCATCCTCTTTCTGCCACACAGCATCGTGGAGGGCACCACAGAAAAGATGGCGGCGCTTACGCCGTCCCCTCCTCGATAAAGCGTAAAGGCGCAAAACTGCGGCGATGCAGAGGGGTAGGACCCAGCCTTTGCAAGGCGTCCCGGTGAGCGGCAGTGCCGTATCCCTTATGGCGGGCAAAACCGTAGCCGGGATATTGCGTTTCCCAGGCGCGCATGAGGGCGTCCCGGCGGGTTTTGGCGAGCACGGAGGCCGCCGCGATGCTCAACACGCGGCGGTCGCCTTTGGGCAAACTGTGTTGGGGAATGTCCACGGTGGGGAGTTTGATGTAATCCAGAAGTAGGTGGTCGGGCGGGGCGCTGAGGGCTGCCAGGGCGCGCCTTGCGGCCAGGCGAGTGGCGGGGAGAATTCCGAGGACGTCGATTTCTTCCGGGGAGGCAAAACCCACCCCGAAATCAAGGAGCAGAGCGGGTAGTTTTTCAGCCCAGGCTTCCCTCTGGAGGGGCGTCATCTGTTTGGAATCGCGTACCCCCCGCAAAACTTCCCCGATGTGTGGGTCGGGAGGCAGGATAGCGACCGCTGCGGCTACCGGCCCGGCCAGCGCCCCGCGCCCGGCTTCATCCACCCCGCCCACGCGCTGAAATCCTCGTGACCATAACTCAAATTCCAGTTTCAGGCTGGGATACTTGGTCATAGCGTCCTTCTCTGGCATTGCGGCGGATGGTCAGTAAATCGCGAAGTAGTTGCAGGGTGTCGTTCACAATGTGGATGCGGCTCTCGGGGTCGAAATACCAGGGGATGGGCACTTCCACGATGCGGTAGCCGCGCTGGCGGGCGATGAAGAGAACTTCGGGGTCGAAAGAAATGCCGGAGAGGGTTTGGCGGCGGAAGATGTCCTCTGCTACTTCGGCGCGAAAACATTTGAAACCGCACTGAGTATCCTGCAGGCCGGGGAGCGCCAGGGCGCGGATGAGCAGGTTGACCAGCCGCCCTCCCCAGTGCCGGTAGACCGGTTCGTGGTAGCGTACCGCACCGGCGGCCTCCCGCGAGCCGATAGCGATGTCAAAATCCGTCAGAGCGGGGGGTAAAAAGCGGTTGACCTCGGTAATCGGCATGGAAAGGTCGGCATCACACATGAAGCGGTACGCCCCTCGTGCCGCCAGCATACCCGTTTGCACAGCCAGCCCTTTCCCCCGTTGGTTGATATGAAGCACATGCAGGTTGGCGTGCAAGGCGGCCCATTCCTGGGCTACTTGCAAAGTGCGGTCAGCGGAGCCGTTCTCCACGACCAGCACTTCGGCCTGATAGGGTTGCAGACGCAAAAAATCAACCACCTGCGCCAACGTTCCGGGCAGGCGGTTTTCTTCGTTGTGAGCAGGGATAACGATAGACAGGAAGGGATTGCGGGGCATGAGAAACGCCCACCGGAGAGATGGGTCAACGGAACATTAAGAGCAAGACGAAAAGAAAGAGGATGACAACCTCCGCTGCGAACATTCCCCCTAATAACATCCATTGTTTGGATGTCAGGTTGATACGGCTCAAAAAATCGTTCGCGGGGCGGACTTTTGCCGGGGAAGCAAGGCGGGGGATGGGAATTTCTTCATCCGCTTCGCGCAATGCGAAAGCATCGTCTTCATCGGATAATTCTTCCTGCGGGCCGACATTGAAGGCGGCTACCACGCCTTCTATTTGCTGAGGCGTGAGCGTTTCTCCCTGGCGGGTGATGGATATGGCGAAGCGTTCCAGCGCATCGCTGAGCACGACGCGAACGGCGGGGTTGATGGTATCCACGTGGTGCGCAGGGTCGGTGAACAACAAAGCGCCCTGCACTTCGGGGAGGTTGTGCAGCCCCTGTTTCTCCAGGTAGACCTGTAAGGCGCGAGCCAGCAATTGAACGCGTCGTATCAAGTTGGGTTTGACGGGCTTGAAGTGCCCGCTGTCCATGCGTGCCCAGGTATCGTTCTTGGTGCGGTAAACCCCTCGCAGGCCGCTGACATACAGTACCCAGATTCCGTTTGGGCCGACCAGCGTCATGGGGACGGGGATGCCGGCATCGGGCAGGGTGACGTTGCGCAGCAAAGTGTAACGGTTATCCAGAGCGGGGCTGAGGGCGCGAATGGCTTCCTCCTGCGCCTGCATGTCGCGGAACCAGGTATTGCCGTATTGCAGCGTGCCGCGCAGCCGGTTGAACAGGCTGATGCTGCCGTCTTCAGCAACAAGGGGGGATTTGTCTATAATGCGCATAGGCGTATCTCGCGGAGTAGGAAAGTGAGTGGATTAAGAAGCCTGTGTTGATTATACCCGTTCTCGCGGGGATGAAAATAGCCGTTTTGGGACATTCGCGTGTGGCCAGGCATCTTCACTTCTCCAGCCACTCGGATACCTCTGCCCGGCGCACATAGCGGCGGTACTGGGCGGTTTCCTCCAATAGGGAGCGGATGCGCTCGGTCAGAGCGGCGGCCTCTTGCTGCTGGCGTTCTCCGCTGCCCGCCCCCACCCGATAGGTTTCCTCATCCCCTTCCAGCAGAGTGATGTGCCCCTCGGCGGCCAGCCACGCCAGACCGGCAAGGAGGGTATCCAGGCGCTGGGCGAGCGCGGCGGCGGCTTTTTCCAGCGCAATCTCCCCTTCGTACGTTTGCATGGCGTACTTGACCATCCCCGCCAGCCGCCGCAAGAAGACCTGCGGCTCGTCCAGGCGCGGGTCCCGGGCCACCAGCACCACCGTTTGGGGTTCTACACGTTCCACTGCCCGTTGCAAAACCGCCTCCGAGGGTGGGGCGCTCCATACCACCAGCGTTTCGGCAGGGCGCAGTTCGTGACGCCCGACCCCTTCCGGCAGCAGGCCGCCCTCCGCCCACACGAGCGTATCGGGACGGGAGAGCCACCGCGCCGCGGCTCTCTCCTCCACGTGGCGGGCATCCACGACGCGCCGCCGCGGGCGGGCGGGGGCAGCCTCCGCGGGGCGCGCCTCGGCGGGGAAAGCCGCCTGCCAGGTAATCTGCACCTGTTCCTGCCCCTGGTAGGTGGTCGTCCGCACGGTGTAAACCAGGTCGAACGCGCCCTCCGGCAGGGGTTTCTCCGTGCTGCGCCACCACAGGACGCTGTGTTCCGTCCCCTGCGGCGTGCGAACGCGTAGCCTCCGGTGGACGCCTTCCCGCCCGATGGAACGCGCCTCGCGCACCTGAAGGCCGCGTCCCAGAAAGAGCGGCTGGGGATTGCCGGCCCCAAAGGGGGCCAGCCTTTCGATATCGGCGACCACTTCCAGAGATAGCGCATTCAGAGGAAGTTCCGCATCTACCTTGAGGGCGGCGCGTAACCCCTCGGGGGGGACGCGGCCCTCAAGGGTACGCGCTAATCCCTCCCGAAAGGCGGAGAGGTCCTCTGCTTTCAGGGCGCAGCCTGCCGCCATAGGGTGCCCGCCAAAACCGAGGAGCAGTTCCTTCTGGGCGGCAATTGCCTCGGTGATGTGAATCCCCTCCACGGAGCGCGCCGAGCCGCGGGCCAGGCCGTCTTCTCCTATGGAGAACAGCATCACCGGGCGGCCATAGTCCTCCACCA
>JANTFR010000029.1 GCA_024763355.1 Anaerolineales bacterium | reverse complement strand
CGGCGGCGCTACTTCCCGGAGTTGCAGCGCAACGCCAGCCGCAACGCCCGCAACCGCGCCGAGCGCGAGGCCATCAATGCCCCTATCCAGGGCACGGCGGCGGACATCATCAAACTCGCCATGCTGCGTCTGCCGGATGCGTTGCGGGCTGCCGGCCTCTCGGCCCAGATGCTTTTGCAGGTACATGACGAATTGGTGTTAGAATGTCCGGCAAAAGAACTCCCGGAAACGGTGCGCGTAGCGCAAGACGTTATGGAAAACGCCTACCCGCTCTCGGTTCCCCTGGCAACAGAAGCCCGCTTTGGCACCAACTGGGGGGAGATGCAGGTTTATGAAAGTGCAACATCGGCGCAGGAAGAGTAGAGACCCAAAGGCAAAAAAATCTATGGCAGGAAACCAGGAACGCTTTCACAAACTGATGAACCAGGGGCACTCCGCAGCCTGGGAGCAAGATTGGAATCGGGCTGCCGGCTTCTATCGGCAGGCACTGGAAGAAATTCCCGGCCATCCGCTGGCGTTGAGCAATCTAGGGCTGGCGCTCTTCCAGATGGGCATGTACCCCGATGCGCTGAAATCATACGCCGAGGCCGCCAAACATGCCCCTAACGACCCTATTCCCATGGAACGTATCGCCGAGATTTTGGAGCATCTGGGTAATCCGCGGCGAGCGGCGCAGGCTGCCTTGCGCGCTGCTGAGTTGTACGCTCGCGCCGGAGACATTGACAAAGCCATTGATGCCTGGGCACGTGTGACGCGCATCAACCCTGAAGACGAACGGGCCCATTCCCGCCTGGCGCTGGTCTTCGAGAAGCAGGGGCGCCGCGACCAGGCGGTCACTGAGTATATTGCTGTTGCCAGTTTGCAGCAGCATCGAGGGGACGTAGCCGAAGCGATGACGACTATCCGCCACGCCCTGGAAATCGCCCCTCGCAGTCTGCCCGCCCAGCAGGCTTTGCGGATGATACAGGAAAACCGCCGCCTGCCTAAGCCCGTCCGTCCGCGGGGCAATACTACGCCGGCGGAGATACCCTCGGTGAAGCGCCTGGAAGCGCCTCAACCCTCTGCCGCCGAAGAGGCGCAGGCCGACCCCGTCACGGAGGGGCAGCGCCGCGCCCTGCAGTTGCTGGCTTCCCTGCTTTTTGAAGGGGATGCGGATGATGTTCCCCAGGATGCGGGAGCGCGAGGATTACAGGCACTTTTGCAAGGAAACCGAGCGGACGGGGGAGGAATAGACCAGTCGCGCATTTTGTTGCACATCAGCCGTTTGGTAGAACTGCAGTCCCTGGAGAACTATCAGGAAGCTGCCGGGGAGTTGGAGCGCGCCCTGGCCGCCGGTCTGGACCATCCCGCGGTGTACTTTGATTTGGGCTGGCTGCAATACAAAACGGGCCGTCTGGAAAGCGCTCTCCGCAATTTGAAGAAATCCCGCACCACCCCGGATTTTGCCCTGGCGGCCAATTACCTGATTGGCGATATCTACCGGCAGCAGGGGCACCTGCGCGATGCGGCTGTGGCTATCCTGGAGGCCCTCAAATCTGCCGATTCCCAAGTAGTTCCCCCTGAGCAGGCGGCGGATTTACAGCAATTGTATATCCCCATTATCGAAGCGCAAGCCACAGTAGACGACGAAGAAGCCCACAACCAGTTGTTTGCCAACGTGCGCGACTTGCTGATGCGGGATGACTGGCGCTCTCGCCTGCGGGATGCACGTATGCGTTTGCCTACGGCCAGCCCGGATGCTCCCCCCGCTCCGCTGGCGGAAATTTTGACCGCAGCCAGCAGCGGGCACATTGTCGAGTCGCTCGCCAATGTGGAACGGCTGATGCGGCAAGGTTTTTGGCGCTCTGCCATGGATGAGGCCTTCTGGGCCTTGCAGCATGCTCCGACCTACCTTCCTTTGCATACCTACATCGGGGATTTACTCTCGCAGCAAGGATACATCCCCGAAGCGATTGCCAAATTCCAGGCGGTGGCGCGCACCCATCACGTGCGCGGCGAATCCCGCCGGGCAGCGCAACTGCTTGAACGCGTCATCCAACTTTCTCCCCTGGATATTGCCATTCGGCAGCAACTCATTGAGTTATTGATTCAAATGGGGGAGGTAGAGGCGGCCGTCGAACATTATCTCAACATGGCCGGGGTGTACTACAATCGGGCGGAATTGAGCCGGGCGCGCAATACGTACATGGAAGCCTTCCGCATGGCGCGGCAATACAACCTGGAGACTGAGCACGCCGTTAAAATCCTGTATCGCATGGCCGATATTGACATGCAGAGCCTGGATTGGCGCAGGGCGCAGCGCGTCTATGAGCAGATACGCTCCCTGGTTCCGTATGATGCCGAAGCCTGTCTCAAATTGATTGACCTCAATTTGCGGCTGGGCGACGATGCCCATGCCCGCGAGGAAATGGACAATTTTCTTTCTTCGCTGGCGCAGGCGGGGAACTGGCAGGATGCCATTGCCTTTCTGGAACGCCTGAGTGAGGAGCAGGAGGGGTACCTGCCTGCGGTGCGCCGTCTGGCCGAGGTGTACCGTCGCGCCGGCGCGGTGGACAAAGCTGTGCAGACTTATGATACCCTGGCTGACCGTTTGCTGGATTCCGGTGATAGCGAAGGCGCCATACGTGCCATTGAAGCCTTGCTCAAACTCAATCCCCCCAATGCGGAGCAATACCGCGCTTTTTTGGAACAGTTGAGACAGAAATAATTGCCCGTGGGGCAACGCAGAGCCGCGGGAACGCGGAGATGTCAAAACAGGGAGCCGCACGCGGCTCCCTGTTTTTATCGGAGGAAAAAACTATCAATACCAGATGCGGAACGATGTGCGGGTATGCTCCTTCATCGTCCCCTGCGGGGCGGTGACCTCCACGCTGACCTCTACAAATCCGGGTTGGGATGAATCCACCGGGAATCTCCAGGTGGTGAAACCGTAATCGTTGGTGCTGTCCGGGATGATGATGTTGGAAATGGTGTGTCCGTCGGGATAGTGGACGGTGATGCTTGCGACAGCACCTTTAATGGGCTGTCGCTTTTGGTCGCGCACGATGACATAGATGGTCTGTTCCTCACCCTGTGAAACCGAAGCTTTGGTCACGAAGGCGTGGACATCCATCTCCAAGACAGTGCTTTCTGCGATGAAGGATGTATTTTGGGGGAGCAAGAGACGCGGGTTTTCTTTGTTCAAACGGAAATAAATCTCGCCCAGATTGGTGAGCACAAATTGCCCCTGCCTGCTGGCTTCCGGGTGCCACTCCAGACGAGCGTATTCCAGATATTGCACCAGCCGGTCGCCGTCTCGTTCCAGAGGAGAGATGGGACTGCCCAGGTACGTGGCTCCCCGATGTGCCTTCCAAAAGGCCAGGAAACCGTAGCACAGTTGTTGGTCGGTATCGGCAAAGTGCTGGCAGGCGGTCGGGTTCGGAGGTGTATTGGCGGGGAAATGTTCTTCTTCTTGTTCGTACACCAGACGTCCCAATGGAGTCAGATGCACGGCATTCGTTGGCGAAGCCGGGTTGTATTCGAAGCGGGCGCGTTGGAAGTATTGTATCTCGACCCCTTGGGCATTGGTGAATGCCTCTGTAATAGGGTAGCCAAACAAGAGCAAGGCATCGGGGGTGCTTTCGTAAAAAATCCTGAATTTTCCGTGAAGGGTATGCCCCGTTTCCGGGAAGTAGCGCGGTGTACTCTCCTGGGCACGCACGGATACCCCCGCAGCAATGCTTGCTCCCAGGATGATGAGGATGAGGATACCCCGCAAAATCTTGTTCATGTTTATATTATACCCGACTTCTCTTCTGGGTCGGAAATTCTTTTGGACGGGGAGATACAGGCGGGTCACTGTTGCATTTCAAAATCGTCACATTTTGTTGACAAATGCTTTCCCAATAGGCCAGTTGATGCTACAATGAATTCCATAGCGGTAGAGATTTGTCGGGAAAAGGGGGTTTCTATACCGTCTTTCCCGATGGAATTTCGGATGACGGAAATCCCTGATTTCGGATGGTGACTTGGCGCTAAAAAGGGGAACAAGGAGGAGGCGTAACGGGCCGCGAGACACAGGATGGACAGCTTATGTGCCGCTGTGATAGACGCCGCTGTTTCCGGTGGGGCGAAACCGGAAAAGCGGGCGTTTGGCGTCAGTTGAATTTCTGTCCAGCTGGAAAGGAGTCATCGCGGCCATGAAGTCTCGCAAGAATTTCCCCCTTGTCGTCATCATTTGGAGCATCGGTCTTGCCCTGGCAATGGTGCTTGTGCCGGCCTGGCGCGTTTCGCGGGCCGCAGTGCAGCCCAACGCGCAGGTTGCCATCCGGGAAGCCTGGCAGCGGGCGGAAAAGGTCGGCGCGTACCGGTTTTCTACCGACATTGAGCAGACCACCTATCCCGCTCCCCTGGTTGCCAACGTCGGGCGCAGCAGCCATACCGAGACCTACCACCTGGACGGGGTGGTCAACCGTCGGGAGGAGTCCCTCTCGCTGACCCTCTGGCAAAACGGCGGCAACGTGCTGACCGGGCAGGATGGCTTCGAGATTCGCGTTCGGGACGGCAAGGCCTACGGACGCGCTATCGGTGGCGGTGCCTGGCAGGAGATTGACGATTTCAACGGGACTTTCGCACCCGGCAACGACCCGCTCGCCTACCTGGCGGGGGCGAAGGACCTGCGCCTTCTCTCCCCAGAGGATGCCCCGGAAGGCGTGCAGATTTATGCCTTCGACCTGGACGGCCCGGCCTTTGCCTCCTACCTGCGCGCCCGCCTGGAAGACCAACTCCGCCGTAGCGGGGAACTGCCTCCCGGCCTGAGTTTGGATACCCCGCGAACTTACCGCGCCATGAATGGGGACGGCGAACTCTGGCTGGACGCGGACGGTCTCCCTTTGCGCCTCCAAATGGACATCGCCTTCCCCGACCCGCAGAGCGGGGAGCGCATCACTGCCGACATCCGGACGGATTTCTCCGGTTTTCAGGAGGAAGCCGTGCAGGGGCTCGCCTTCTGGCAAAACCCTGGGGGATGGATAACCGCCGCCCTCCATTTGCCCCCTTCTCCTCGGGGATGGGTGCGTCTCTTTCCGAAAATCGGCCAGGGGCTGCTGGGATTTGCCCTCCTGATGCTGTTTGTGCATTATCGGCACACCCGCCATGCCTACGCGGCTTTCGCGAGCGTGATTGTGTTCTCCATGGTGGTCTCCCCCCTGTTGCACAGTTACCAGGTATCTGCCTATTACGACCGCCAGGAGGCCCGTCAGGAACAGGCCGCGGAAAACGAGCAGGTGCGGCAGGCGCAGGAAGTCGCCCTGGCTTCAAATTGGAATCCACACCAAAACCCGCTGGAAAGCAGCCAGGGGACAGCCGTCAGCGGGCAGTCATCAGCGGCCAGTAGTCAGGCCTCAACTTCCCTAACCCCTAACTCCCTATCCCCTAACCCCGATTCCGACCTCGACGGGCTGAGCGATGAAATTGAAATCAACGTCCTGCACACCCTCCCGGAGGAATCCGACAGCGACGGCGACGGTCTGGACGACGGCGTGGAAGTCCTGCGCCTGGGGACGAACCCCCTGCGCGCCGACACGGATGGCGACGGTATCCCCGATGCGCGCGAAGTGCGCGGTTTCCGCTACAACCAACAAAACTGGACCCTAGACCCCAACGCCGCCGATACCAATAGCGACGGCCGCATCGATACCCTCGAATGCCCCGGCATGGTGGACGGGAAAGACCTCACCTGCCTCGACCAGGACGCCGACGGCATCCCCGATGCCTTCGACCGCGATGATGACGGAGACGGCCTGGCCGATTCAATCGACCTCTACCCCGATGGGCTGGTGGACCGGGATGGGCTCAAAACCAACGGGCTGAATCCGGCCTATTTCGATGGCAGCCAGCCCTTCGAATTCAAACTCCAATCCCTGGCCGATGACACCCCCGTTCTGGTGGATTTCCAACTCGTTCCCGAGAACCCGGCGCATCTCACCTACGCCCTCAACGTGCTCGACTGGCCCGGCAGCGATACCGATGGGCAGGTGCAGCACGTCAAGGACACCACTTTTGCAGAGGGAATGAGCGCCGCCCAAATTCAGGCCAGCCCCTCGGCGGCTTACGGCGATATGCGCCTGGTGCCCATGCTCGAAATCGTGATGCCTGGCAATCAAGTGCCCCTGCCGCTGACCACTCCGGCCATCACCCTCCCGCTGACGGCTCAAATCGGCGGGCAGGTGCGCCTGACCCCCAACGCCGCCGATAGCGACAAAACCGACCTGGCCTTCTCCTTCGATGACCCCACCGCGGCCTATACCGCTAAAATCTACGCCGGCGGCTGCCCGGTGAGCGGCGCGCCCGCGGGGATATTCAACGGCCTGCACGACGGGGACACGGCTACCTTCGACGGTCATATCGTTGACCTGGCCGACGGCGCGCACGCCCTCACCCTCTCCGACGGGACGGAGGGGGACTGCCTCTCCCTGGGCAATATCGTCAACGGGCCATATCATGACCGGATGGTTGACCCCGCCCCCTTGCGGCCTTACGGCATCAGCGTGCGCGAGGTGAACCAGAACGGCAAATTGGCCGCCTACCTGCCCCTCAGCATGGTTCCCGACGAGACCGGCTACGGGCGGGTAGCCTTTCAGGCGCGCATGTTCTACCAGGCCGGCCAGGGCGCGCAGTGGCGCAAAGCCCAGCAGGTGCGCCTGGTCTGGATGGTGCAGATGCTGACCGATGCCTGTGACACCAGCGGTTTCACCTCCATCGTGGGCGAAGACCCCGCCAGCGCCGACGCCCGGATGAAAACCTGGTGCGCGGCCCCTGAACACCGCACCCCCGACGGGTTTCAGGTGGTGCAAACCTATGATGACGCCTGGGCGTTGACCGGTTTCTCGGTGAGGGAAGACCATGGTCTGGATACTGCCATCGTTTACGAAGACCCGGCCCAGGGCGACCTGGTGAACAGCGAGAATCTCTGGCAGGCGGCTTACGGCCTCTCGGCGGCTTTCCTCTCCGGACGGGATGCGGACGGCGACGGCTGCCGGGATGTCTCGGTTTACGCCTACGATGCCCAACACACCCGCCTCGGCAATACCACCCTCTACAATCGTCTGGACGCGGACGGGAACATCCCCGACGGAGACGAGCAGCGCTGGGGCATCCCCAAAGGAGCCTTGCAGGTCGCGCGGGCACGCTACCCCCACCAGGATTACAGCGCCTACCAGGCCATGCACGTTACGCCCGATGTGCTGGTGCAGTTTCCCCAGGATACCGTCCCCACTCTGCTTTTTGCGCGTGAGGAGCATTTCCGCAGTGCCGCGCTCGCCGACCTGTCCCTGCAGAACGGCGTCTTCCGCCTGGATTTGGGGGGCAGCCGCCCGTTGGAGACCGTCACCGGCCTGCGCTGGATGCCCTATCGCTACAACAGCAGCACCGGCTCCGACGGCCAGGTCATCGGCTGGGAGCCTTTCCCGGCCGCCGAATACTGGGACACCCTCGAACTGCAATACCGCGACCTCTTCGCCGCACTTGACCCCGATAACGCCGATATAGAAGAAGCCTCCCTGGGGCAGGCGCTGGTGGCACGGTCCCACTATTTTTCCCTGCTGCAAGGGCTGGCGCAGGAGGTCCAACAGGGCAGCGACCTCCTCTGGACGCCCGACCCGGCCGGTGACGGTGACGCCCAACTCATCGTCGGGCTTTCCATCGGCTACGGCAAGAAAATCGAATCCCTGGTTTACAGTATCACCACCGATTTCCTGGAGGAATATGGCAGGGGCCTGTTCGCCGAGGTGGCTTTCGACCGCCTCAACAACGCCCATATCACCTGGTACGAGGAAGTGCACGGCTTCTGGTATTCGATTGGTAAAAGCATCAAGGCCAACACCGTCGGCCCGTGGGTTTCGCTCTTTTCGGGAGGCTTCAAAACCCGTCTGGCCGGGGGGCTGACCCTGGCTGGGGGTGTGGCCGTGCTGGGGCTGACCCTGTTCGGCGTTTCCCAGGCCGGCAGCGGGGGGGAGGCCGCCCAAATTGCCCTGAGCGGCCTGGGGGTGGTCATGGCGCTCAAGAGCATGGCTTCGATGGTGGCGAGTGTCACCAGCAGCGTGGAAAAATACGGCAGTTTCAGCGCCGCGATGCGCGGCACCGCTGAGAGCATCGCGGCCAACGCCAGAAGTTCCATCAGCAAGGCCGCGGTGGTCGGCCTGATTATCGGCGTGGTCATCACCTGGGGGACGGTGGCCGTGATGCTGGGGCTGCAGGCCGGTGCGGGGGGCGTTTCAGGCACCGCAGTTGCCAACGCCATTGCCGGGGCGGTTGCATCCACCATTGTTGCCATCATCATGTTCGCGATTGCCGCCATCCCGCTGGTGGGTGCGATTATCACCGCCGTGGTCGGGCTGATTGACGCGCTGGTCAGCATGCTGTGTACCATTTTCGTCCCCGAAAACCAGAGTGACCACCCCGCCGTCGACTGGTTTTGCGGCGGGATTACCGGCCTCGTCACCAAAGCCTTCCAGGTGTTGATTTACAGCGGTCACCAGATGGTAGAGATGAACCCGGAAAACAGCAGCCGCCTGGAATTCAGCAATTTCGAGACCGATGACCTGGTGCATCCCGATTGGGGCATCCGCCAGGGCAACAGCATCCGCTACGGGGTCAGCCTGACCAATACCATCGACATCGCTCCCCTTCCCGACGACCTGGGCGCGGCCTACCGCTACCAATACAACGATAAGGTGCTGCGCTCCGCGACCTTTGACTACCAACTGACCTACACCAACACCACCGAGATTCACGAAGGCCTGCAACGCTTCACGCTTAGCAATGAATGGGCCTATGCCGACGGCGACGGCCCGGTCTGGGGCGATTTCGGCCACACCTGGCGCGCTGCCGAACCGGTCTATGTCGAGCGGGACCTCAAAAGCAAAGGTCTCGAACTCACGCAGGCCGGCATCAACGTTCCCGCCGCCCTCTACCTGATTGAAGGCTACGCCATCCCCTCCCAAAACTGCATCCTGGGGGTCTGCACCATCTGGACGGAACGCGACAGCCGGCCCTACGACCTGGGCAGCGCCATCATTTTGGACGTTTTCCCCGCCACGCTGACCGATTTCTACCAACTGGCCGCCAAAGAAGGCGGCTACGCGCTGGCCTGGGGGCAGGAGGGCGACGCCGCCTTCCCGCGCCTGACCGACGCCGACGGCGACGGCATCCCCTACACCACTGACCAACACGATAACGCCTGGGATAACGATGGCGACCGCCTCTCCGACGGCGACGAAGCCCGCCTGGGCACCGACCCCAACAACGCGGACAGCGATGGCGACGGCCTGCGCGACGACCTGGAACTGCTGGCCGGGACCAACCCCCTGCGCCCCGACAGCGACGGCGACGGCCTGGTGGACGGGCAGGAGGTCTTCCACCAGGATATTTTCGACCAGGACGGCGACGGGGATACCGCCGAATGGCTGGGCGGCTGGCTCTTCACCTACGACCTGGATGCCGGCGGCGCACCCCTGGAAACCCGCGTCTTCTCTTCCCCGCTGAACGCCGACAGCGACGGCGACACCCTGACCGATGCCCAGGAAAAAGTCTACGGCTTCAACCCGCAGATGCCCTCCAACCCCCGCGTGCTGACCTTCGAATCCACCGTTTACGAAAGGGACGGAAACACCCCGACCCCTTCGGACGGCTTCGTGCGCCCCGGCGATTCCATCTTTTACGATGCCGCCCTGAGCAACGAACTTTACAACCGCTGGATGCACGGTTTGCTGGAAACCGACATCCCGACCTCGCTCAGTGGCAGCAGCATTGACCCCGTTTCCTTCCTGCTCTACCCCCAGGAGACGCAAACCATCTCCGGGACGGTGCAGGTGGATTCAGTAGCCCCCGCGGGGGTGTATAGCCTGACCCAGCGCGCCGGCGCGCTGATTACCGACTGGCGCGAAATCTCCCAGGGCGCCAGCCTGTGGTACCCCTTCGAGGACACTGCCACCGCTGTGACCTTTGCTGACCGCTCTGGGAGCATCCCTGCCCATGACGGGACGTGCAGCAACCCGGTCTCGGGCGCGGGCTGTGTGCCCGTCAAGAACGACGGTGTGTTCGGAGGTGCGCTGCGTCTGAATGGCAGCGCCTACCTGACGGCGAATTACGACCCCGCCAATGAGGGCTTCGCCCTCTCCCTGTGGTTCAAAACCGGCCACGCCGACGGCGCGCTCTTTGCCTCCCTCGGAAACAATATTCTCGACCGCCAGATTTACCTGGAAAACGGCCAAATCAAGGTCGAACTGCGCAAGGGGGGGCGTATCCAGACCCTCACCAGCCCGGATACCTATGATGACGGGCAGTGGCATCACCTGGTACACACCTTTGGCACGGCGTTGAACGGCCAGCGCCTCTACCTGGACGGCCTCCTGGTTGCCAGCGGGAACCTGAGTAGGGTGAAGCCGGCAGCCAACGCCCAAATCAGCATTGGGGGCGGCATCCCCACGATGGGCAACTTCAACGGGAAACTCGACGACCTGCGCCTGTACGAAAAAGTTCTCAGCCAGAGAGAGGTCGCAACCCTGTTCGATGCCCCGGTGCTCGACCTGCGCTTCGACAGCGACGCGCATTGGAAAGATTCCTCACCCTTCAAAAACAACGCCGCCTGCACCGGCGGCAACTGCCCGGCACACGCCAGCGGCATCGACGGCGGCGCGGCAAAATTCAACGGCTTCACCTACCTGACCGCTAGCGGCGAGAGCCTCGACCTCAGCCAGGGTGGCTTCACCCTGGGGGCCTGGATTTACCCCACACGAACGCCGCGCGCCTGCACCGCGCGGGTCTATGATAGTTTCGAATGTCAGGCCGACGAACCCCAGCCGCAGGGCATCCTGGGCTTTGGCACCGGAGGCAGGAACGCTTATCCCTCTCTGCAGCGGGTGGGGCTTAAACTGCGCTTCACCTTTGGGGGCCTCCCCTACTTCACCACCGGTGATGTGCTGCAGACCAACCGCTGGAATCATGTGGCCGTGACCTTCGACGGCAGCGCGGTCAGAATCTACGTCAACGGCGCGCTGGCTGCCCAGGACGCCTCCACCTTCGCGGGGCAGGCACCCCCCAATAATACCTTGCTGAGCATCGGTCGCACCGGGGACCACGCCGCGCTCAAAGCGGGCAAAATCCGCCTCGAATGGATTGGTGAGGGCGAAAGCACCGCCAATCTCTGCCTGGCCTTCCGGCCGCAAAACGGCAAATGGGTCAGCCTGCTTGACCGGGATATCGCCGAACTACCCATCCGGGATGAAGTCATTGGCACCCAGGCCGCGTTCAGCGGCAGCGGTACCCTGCTGCTGTGGGAAAACGATATGGCCCCGCGCTGCATCACCGCGGCCAACGAGTGGAATGATAACCCTGTCAACGGCACGGACGATTTCCTGTACACCGATGTTTTCCAGACCACGGCGGTCAGCGAGGGGCTGGATGGCCCCTACGACCAGAACTACGCCATCTTCGATTTCTATGGACAGGCCCGCGGCCGCATCTTCTACACTTACGAAAACGACTCCATCCCCTTTTACGGGCGCATCGACGAGGTGCAGGTCTACAACCGCCCGCTGGATGAGGCCGCCATCGCCGGGATGGTGCAGGCTCACCGTCTGGCGCTGGCCCTCCCCTTTGATGATGCCCCCGGCACAACCGCCTTCGCGGATGCCAGTTTCTCCCCCCAGCAGGCCGTCTGTGATGGAGAAGCCTGCCCCACGGCGGGCCTGCCCGGTCGCGTCAACCAGGCTGCCCTGTTCGATGGGAACGATGCGCTCAATTTGGGAAAGAGCGAACTTAACCAGCTGACCGGTGAATTGACCCTGGCCGCCTGGGTACGCCCGGATGATTTGACCGGCCTGCAATGGATTGCCGCCTCGGCCCGCACCCACAGCGCCGATGGTTACGGTCTGGCCCTGGATGGAGACGGCCTGCGCTTCCAGGCCTTTGGCGTGCAGACCTACGCCTACCCCAACGCCGGGCTGGTACCGGGCGAGTGGACGCATATCGCCGCGGTGCTGGATGCTGACCATAACGTCAGTTTTTACGTCAACGGGGCGCTGGCCTATTTCGTCTCCGGCGGCGCGGATGTGAACGCCGACGGCGATGACCTCTTCCTGGTCGGCGCGGGCACGAACGCTGGCAGCGCTGCCCGCCGGGACTTCTTCCACGGGGCACTCGATGACTTGCAAATCTACTCGGAGGCCCTGGGGGAGAGCGCCGTCCAAAACCTGTACCAGCGCGCCCCTCAGGTGCAGTTACACCTGGATGAGGGTGCATCTTTGGGAGGCGATTCCTACGCCTTCCCCGACGCCGCCAACAGCGCTTATGCTGCGGACTGTCAAGGCGCTACCTGCCCCCAATTCGGGGACGATATCGATGGGCAGTTGCAGACCGCCGTTGCATTCAACCAGACCGCCGACTCGCTGGTCTATCCCTACCGCCCGGCGCTGGATTCCTGGGATTTCAGCCTCAGCCTGTGGGTTTACCCGGCGGAGGTCAACGCAAAGTGGCAGACCCTGGTCGTCCGCGGCGGCCACGCCGGCGGTGTTTACGGCCTCTTCATCCAGCCCGATTCGATGACTCCGGTCTTCGCCTACTGCGGCCAGACCCTGGCGGCGGACCAAGCCCTGGTGCAGAACACCTGGAACCACCTGGCCGCCGTCCGGGACGGGAACAAGATGCGCATTTACCTCAACGGACAGTTGCAGGGGGCGCTCACCGCCTCCTTAACGTGTTGGAATTCCACTGACCTGACCCTGGGTGGGGCCTTCGCCGAGGGGGATAGCGCGGCCTTCTCCGGGCGGCTCGACGAGGTGAATTTCTACACCCGCCCCCTGGGGGATGACGAAATCGTCGCGGCCTTCGCCTACCAGTCCAAATGGGTGGAGGAGCGCCAGAGCCACGCCGTTATCGTGGACGACGACCTGCCCGCCGTTTCCCTGACCACCACCGGCGAAAACCTGCCCCTGGCCGATGTGCAGATGCTGATTACTGCCAGCGACCCGACCTCCGGCATAGCAACGGTGGAATTCGGCCTGCGCGCCCCCGGGGAGAGCGGCTACACCTGGCAAAGCGCGCCCCCCTGCCAGGACGCCCTCGACGGCACGGCCTGGTGCCCGACCTTCGTCCCGGCCCTCCCGGGGGCATACCGCCTGCGCGCCCGCGTCACCGACAAAGTGGGGCACGTCAGCACGGATACCCACACGGTGACCGTGGAGGACGCCCCGCCAACCGGGAGTTTCGCCTTCGCCCCGGATGCCCTGCTGGTACCGCTCCCTGCTCAGGACACCCCCAACACCTGGGTGCTGGCTCTCTCCGGGACGGTCAGTGACCCCGCCGGGGTGGACGCCGATTCGCTGGCTCTTACCCTGCTGGATGCCGACGGCCTGCTGGTGCCGCCCGGCGCGCAGCGCCCAACTTTGAACGACGAGACCTGGTCGCTGGGCTACGAAATTCGTGACCCCCAACCCGGCGGACGCTACACCCTGCGCCTGACCGCCCGAGATACGGTCGGGGCGCGCCCCGGCCTGGATGAAACCCAGCAGGCGCGCCACACCCTGCTGCTGGAGCAGCCCCTCCAACTGGATGCCCTCCCGCCGATTCCGGCGCTGGGTTCGAGCCTGCCTGACCTTTTGGGGAGCGGCCAGACCCTGACGGGGACCGTGCGCGAGGCCCCCTCCGCCTCCGCCGTTTCTGGCGTGACCGGGGTGGAAACCGCCTTCCTTTCCGCCCTGCCCGGTTCCACAGAGCATCTTGGCGAACTGCTGCCCGGCGGACTGCTGCACCTGCCCCTGGACGAGAGCGCCGCGTCTACGGAACGCCTGGTCTTCCGGGATATTTCTGGGATGGGCTTCGAGGGAGTCTGCGGGGGATCCTGCCCCGCGCCGTCCCAGGCCGGGCACACCGGCAACGCGGTCTTCTTCGACGGATTGGTGGCCGAAATCCGGGTTCCCCAGGGGCAGGATTTGGGGGACCGGAACCAGGTTTCCATCGCCCTGTGGCTGCGGCCGGAAGGCGCATCCGAGGGAACCTTCTTCTACAAAGCGGGCGAACTGGCCCTGCGGCGCGACTACCCCGATGGGCAGATTTTCTACCAACTGGGCAATACCGCACCCGGCTGGGGAACCTGGACCCCCAGCGGCATCACCGTCCCTGCCGGAACATGGTCCTATTTCGCCCTGACCTATGACGGGAGCCAGGTGCAGACCTATCTGAACGGCATTTGGGAGGCCGCGCAGCCTGCCAGCGGCGCGCTCCCCAACCAGAGCGGCCTGCTGCTGGGGGCGGACGAGAACGGCAACCGCTTCCGCGGCCTGCTGGACGAGGTGCGGGTCTACGACCACGCTCTCAGCGGTGCGGAACTCCGGGATTTGTACCTGGGCGACGGCCCTGTGCTGCACCTGACTTTCGAGGACAACTGGCTCTCGGACGGGATGACCCTCGCCGACGCCTCCGTCTGGGGGCAGCACGGCATGTTCTCCACCGGTGAGGCGCACAACAAGGCCGTTACCGGCGCAGTGGGGGCTTACGCCTTGCGCTTCGATGGAGCGGATGATTACGCCCTGCTCCCTGACAGTCCGGCGCTCGATTTGGCGCAGTTCAGCCTTTCCCTGTGGCTCAACCCTACGCTGGAGCAGAGCACGGCCTTCCACACCCTGCTCGTCAAGGGGGACGTTGCCAACCAGCGGGTCAACTACGGTCTGTATCTCGACCAGCAAAGCGGCAATCTCAGCCTGGGAATCGGCAATGCCGCCTGCGCCGCGGTCACCTACTTCCCCTTCGGCCTGAACCTCACCCCCGGTAACTGGACCCATATCGCGGCCGCCTACGATGGCGCGCAGGTGACGCTCTACCTCAACGGGCAGGAAGTCCGGCGCGAAGCCTATACGGGCGGGGTCTGTCAGAACGATGAACCCCTGCGGGTGGCTCAATCCCTGAACGGGGGCTTCTTTCCGGCCTATCGCGGCCTGCTGGATGACCTCTTTATATCCCCGCGCGCCCTGACCGGCAGGGAGGTGAACACCCTGTACGCCCGCGGCTGGCAGCCGGCCCTCACCACCCCCACCGGCCCCGGCGTCACTCAGGCGGACTGGCAGGCGCAAGTCCCGGACAATCTGGAGGGCGTTTACCGCCTCGACCTGCGCGCCTGGGATGTCGGCGGGCGCGTTTCTCTGCCGCAAACCGCCTGGCAGGGGGAGGTGGATACCCTCGCCCCGCGGCTGACCCTGACCGGGACGCTGGCCGGCGACAGCGTGCGTTACACCGCCGTTGCTGAAGATTTCAACTTGGCCCTGGACGGGCTGGTCACCCCCTGCGGTGCGGCCGCCGACCCCGAGGAACGCACCTTCCAGGCCGCCTGGTACCGGGCGCTCTTCCCCGACCTGGCACGGACGGACGGACTGACCGCCTTCTGCGAGCGTCCCGCTTCGGACCTGCCTGGCGAGGTCGGCGCGGCGGATACGCCTGGCCTGGCGCGGGGCGTGGTGGTTTCGGGAACCCTGGCTTACCTGGCCGACGGTGCGGGCGGCCTGCAAATTGTGGATTTTGGCAACCCGGGCTGGCCGCAGATTGTGGGAGCGGACTCCACGAATTACACCAGTGATGTGGCCGCGGCTCCCGGCGGGGCGGTGCTGCCCCCCGATTTAACGGTCACCAGCCTGGAGGCCAGTCCTGCCTCCCCCGAAGTAGGCGCGGGATTCAACCTCAGCGTGACGGTGCAAAACCAGGGGGCGGGGCGCGTCTACGCGGTCAGCGTCTCCCTGTACCAGGATGAGCAGCCCACGCCCTGCGTGCCGGGTCTTTCCCCCTGGACAGAGACCATCCCATCTCTGGACGCCGGCCAATCGGTAACGGTGACTTTCGCGCACCCCGGATTGAGCGACTGGCTTCCGCACGATTTCTACGCCCAGGTCGACCCTGACTGTGCGATTATCGAGAGCGATGAAAGCAACAATATCTTCGGGCCGTCGACGGTGACCGCCGTCCAGCCGGACTTGACCATCGAAAGCCTGACGGTCGCTCCGTCTGTCATCTACGCCGGACAGCCGGTGACGGTCACGGCGGTGGTGCGTAACCTGGGCACGGGCGTGGCGGAGAATTTCCGCACCGCGCTTTACACGGATACAGTCAGCGCGGCCTGTAGCGACCCCGGCTGGGTCTTCACCGATACGGCCCAACTGCTCCCTGGTGAGGCGCTGACGCTCACTTTCACGCATCCCGGTTTCGACGAGGGGCCGCACAACTTCCTGTCCGTTACCGACAGCGAGTGCAGCGTGAGCGAGAACGATGAAAACAATAATGCAGCCTCCGCGAATTTTACCGTCCAGGCCGCGCCAGCCCCGGACCTGGCCGTGACTGCCATTCAGGTCTCGAACCCTACCCCGTTTATCAGCGAGACGGTGGACCTGACTGTGACGGTGGAAAATATCGGGCCGGCTGCGGCGGGGGCTTTCGACCTGGCCGTCTTTGCGGATATCACTCCCTCGCCCTGCGACCAGGTGAACGCCTGGGACGTGACCCGCATCTCCGGCGGGCTGGCTCCCGGCGCGTCCACCCAGGTGACCTTCACCTATGGCAGTTTCAGCAGCGCAGGGACGCATACTCTTGCTGCTCAGGCCGACAACGCCTGTGAAATCACCCCCGAAAACGACGAGAGCAACAACACCCTCGTCCAGTACGTGAACGTCATCGACCCCAACCAGCCCGACCTGGTCTTCGAGAGCCTGGCCGTGCCGCCCTCGGTGGTGGTCAGCACGACCTATGTGGTCACCGCGACCGTCACCAACCAGGGGCCGGTTCCCGCCGACACGCCCTGGGGAGTAATAGACCTGGGCGTGTACCTCGACCACCAGCCCACGGTCTGCGAGGAAGCCGCCGATGCCTACGCCGCTTACAACGGTGCGATTGCGGCCGGCGAAACGGTGGTTCTCACCGTGACTATGCCGGGGGCCGCATCGGCGGGGGCGCATGACCTGTACGGGTTCATGGATTGGGCTTGCGCGGTGAGCGAATCGGAAGAGAGCAACAATTTCTTCGGCCCGCAACCGCTGACGGTGACGGTATCGGCTCTCGTTTCCCTCACCCCCAGCCCCTCTCCCAAAGGGAGAGGGGGGTCTTCCTTATCGCCAACCTCTCTCCCACCCTTCGACCAGGCTCAGGGCAAGGGGGGAGAGGGGGAGTTGCCCTCACCCCCAACCCATCTCCCTTTGGGAGAGGGGAGTCTTCCGCTGAGTGGGGAGGCAGCTTCCTTCTACGCATTTACCGCCAGCGCGGACGGGCTGCATATCTTCGATGTGAGCGCGCCGGATATACCGGTGGAAGTGGGCGCGCTGGCCCTCCCCGGCCTCCCGCGCGGGGTCGCGCTGCAAGGGGATACAGCCTACCTGTCCACCCAGTTCAACGGGCTACACGCCGTGGATGTGGGCAATCCGGGCTACCCGGGGCTGCTGGACAACCTGCCCCTGCCTGGCCGCGGCGAAGGGCTGGCTGTCGCCGGAGAGAACGCCTTCGTGGCTGCCGGGACTGCCGGTCTGCAAATCGTGGGTATCCATGACCCCGCCGCGCTGGCGCTGGTCGGGAGTTATGACACGCCCGGTTATGCCTATGCGATAGCGCTCACCGGAACCCTGGCCCTGGTAGCCGATGGCGGCGCGGGGCTGCAAATTCTCGATATCAGTAACCCTGCGGAGCCGCAGTTCGTGGGGGCGCTGGATACGAACGCCCTGGTCAGTGATGTGGCTGTGGCGGGCAGCACCGCCTATCTTGCCGATGGCACCGGCGGCCTGCAGGTGGTGGATATCAGCGACCCGGCCGCGCCGGCCCTGCTGTGCACCTTCGACACCCCCGGCAGCGCCGAGGGGGTCGCGCTGGGCGGCGGCTTTGCCCTGGTAGCCGATTTCGACGGCGGGCTGCGGGTCATCAACCCCGCCGGGCAAACGCCCCAGGCCACGGCCTGCGATTTGGCCGGGAACTGCGCCTCCGCGACGATGACTCAATCTTTCGCTGTGCTGGCGGCTGCCGCACGGCAGGCGGACCCCGCAACGATAATCCGCTATGCGTCCGCCGCGCCGCTGACGGTGGGTTTCAGCAGCCCGTCCTCGGTGCTCGACAGCCAGGCCCCCATCACCGTGACGGGTTACGCCAGCGCCACGGTCAGCACCCTGGACGTAATCACCGTCACCGTGGACGGCGCGCCGCTCTCCGTCACCAGTTGGCAAAGCGGAACGACCTACAGCAACTGGCAGGCCGCCTGGACGCCGCCTGCCGACGGGCGCTACCTGCTGCGCGCCGAGGTGCGCGCCGCCGACGGCAGTACGGTTAGCGATACCCTGACCGTCACGGTGGACACCATCCCGCCGACCGTGGTGGTCTCGCCCACCCTGTACGTCGGCGCGGATTACTTCGAGCCGCGTAGCATCAACCTGCGCGGCGCGGTCAGCGACATCGGCGGGGTGACGCAAGTCGAGGTGCTGGGGCTGGACGGCGTATGGCGCAAAGCCTCCCTGCACGGGGATGCCTGGAACATCCCCTGGGGGCTGGCGACCACCCGCCTGCCCGATAACGAAACCCGCAGCGTGCAGGTGCGCGCCACCGACATCGCCGGGCACACCACCACTGTCGATGAAATCATCACCGTGGACGCCCTTCCGCCCGCCCCGATGACCCTCACCCTCACCGCGAACGGCGTCCCCGTTCAGGACGGAGACCTGCTCCCCGTGCCCCTCGCCAACCTGACCCTCTCCTGGACGCCCTCCGCCGATGGGAGTGGCCTGGCCCCTGCCTACCGCGTCCGCTGGGCGGCGCAGGTCACCGATACGGTCTCCCAAACCTGGCAAAACATCCCCGCGGGCGGGACGCTGGCGGCGGATTTCACCGCTTACGACGGGCAGCGCATCTCCGTCGGGGTGGGCATCACCGATACCGCCGGTAACCAGCGCTGGCAGGAGTGGGGCAGTCTGCTCGTGGACAGCCCCCTCACCCCCGACTTCCTCCTTCCCCCCTCCCCCGAGTGGGGAAGGGCCGGGGATGAGGGCGAAAACTGTTCCTGCCTGGGGGCCGACCGCCGCCCGAAGATGCGCATCTACGGCGGCGAAACCCAATCGCTGTATGCCACCTGGAACCGCGAAACTCTGCGGCTGGCCTGGCTGGGCGGCGACTGGGACGGCGACGGCGACCTGTTCCTCTACTTCGATACCACTGCCGGCGGCACGAACACCGCTTACAACCCCTTTGGCGGCGCGGAGTCCGTCGCCCTGCCGGAGGGGTTGCTGGCCGATGCCCTCGTCTGGGTGCAAGGCCGTGCCCAGGCGCAACTCTTCCGCTGGGACGGCAGCCAGTGGGCAGGGGGCTACCGTTCACCGTCCACGGTCTACCGTCCATCCTCCTCCCTCACCGCCCTCTTCCTCCCCTTCACCGACCTCGGCCTGACGCCCGGCGCGCCGTTCTCGCTGGTGGGTTTTGCTACCGAAGAGGGTGCGCTCCGCTTGTGGGCTGCCCTGCCGGGAGACAATCCCCTGGACAGCGGCCTGCTGAACGGCGTCGAGCCAGTGGGGGCGAACCTCACCCTCCTGCATGCCTACCACTGGGACGCCGCCGGCGACGGCGTGTGTCCCAACGCGGCTTACCCCGATGCCGACGTCCAGTCTGCCCTTGCGGCCGTTCCTTCCGGGGTCGGCTATACCCTGCTCGGCGACGGCCTCTACTGGATGCAGAATACCCTCCTGAACGACCCGCCCGCCGACCTCACCTCGCAAATCCCCTCCCTGAACGGGGTGCAGCCGCCGCAGCCTAACGGCACGGTACTGACCTACACCCTGACCCTGCACAACCGCGGCACAGTCACCGCCACCGGCCTCACCGCGGTACTCACGCCGTCCTTTGCCCTGCAACTTCTGGACGGCAACCCCGACGGGCAATCGCGGGCGCTCGGCGACCTCTCGCCCGGCGAGACCTTTACCTATACCTTCCGGGCGCAGGTGGACACCGGACGGAGCGATGAATCCTGGGCGCGGCTTGCCGTGCGCCTTTACGACGACGTTCACCCGGAGACGGGCGCAGCCCTCGAATACCTGTGGTTGGATACGCCCGTAGACAATCTCGGGCCGCGCTTCGTCGGCCTGGAGCAACCCGTTTACCTCCTGGGCCCGGGTGAGAACCTCCTGCGCGGCTACGCCTACGACGACTCCGGCGTCACCGCGGTGGACGTGGAAATTCAAAGCGCCGGCGGCACGGAGACCCTGACCTGTCCGCCCGACGACCCGCAGAGCGGGAATTGGGCCTGCCTGTGGGATGCGGCGGGACTGGACGGGCAACCGCTCTCCCTGCGGATGCGGGGCGTGGACACCCACGGGCAGGCCGGGACGTGGGGGCAGCCTTACGCCCTCCTCCTGGATACCCGCCCGCCCACCCTCACGCTGGACATCAGCACGACTCAGACGCTCTCCGGAAGTATCGTGAA
>JANTFR010000028.1 GCA_024763355.1 Anaerolineales bacterium | reverse complement strand
AAAACGGCACACCGCTGGTTTTGATACACGGCGCGGGCGGCAACTTGTGGCACTGGCCGCCCCAAATCCGTCATCTGGAGGGCAGGCCAGTCTATGCTCTGGATTTGCCGGGGCACGGCGATTCTCCGGGAGGGGGCGCAGATACCATCGCGGGATACGCCCAGGCCGTCATCGCCTGGATGGAAGCGCTTAACCTGCCGCCCGTGTGTTTAACGGGACATTCCATGGGGGGCGCAATCGCCCTTCAGGTAGCGCTGACCGCCCCAAAGCGGGTGCGCGCCCTGGGGCTGGTCGGCACCGGCGCACACCTTCCGGTCTCCCCGAAAATTCTGGAGGGCGCAGCCTCCCCAGAGACCTTTCCTGCCACCGTACAAGCCATCACCAAATGGTCTTTCCACCTGGAAACCGACCCGGCGCTGAAAGCGCTGGCCCAGGAGCGTATGATGCAGGTTCCCCCAACGGTGCTGCATGACGATTTCGTAGCCTGCGCCCGATTTGACCTGCGCGCCGCGCTGAGCCGCCTGACCATGCCCGCCCTGATTGTGTGCGGAGAGGCCGACAAGATGACGCCCCCAAAGTTCTCGCGCTTCCTGGCCGAAAATTTGCCCCGCGCCACCCTGCAAATCATCCCCCGCGCCGGGCACATGGTGATGCTCGAACAACCCCAGGCAGTAGCCGAGGCCCTGCGTGCTTTTCTGGCAAAGGAAGGAGCCGCGCCGGCTGACTGACAAATTCCATGCTGTGGCACACGGAAATTGCGGTTTTTTTCAGGCGCTTCGCCCCTGAAAAAACCCCGCAACGTACTTTCCCCTCCCCCAATGGGGGAGGGGCCGGGGTAGGGGCAAAAGGAGAAATGCCCACATGAGCAGGTGACGGAATTTTCGATGATTGGCTCGCCGTGTCTTTGCGCGAACGGATTTTGTCAGTCGGGCAGAGAGCCGCGTGAGAACTTCCAGACTTTCTCCTTGCCAATTCCAGCCGGGATGAGTATAATCAGGGGCGCTTGTGCGGGCGGGTAGCTCAGTTGGTTAGAGCGTTGCGTTGACATCGCAAAGGTCGTAGGTTCGAGTCCTATCCCGCCCACCAGAATCCATACCCCAAACGCCATGACCGGGACGAGTAAGCGGCCCGGCAGCCGCCAGGGAGAGACGGCCACTGATTGAGAGCCGTCTTCGGCAGCCCCCGCTGAAAACCCCCCGCGAGCGTAACCCGGAAAGGCTCCGCCGAGTAAGGGAAACGGCTGGCCCCGTTATCGGCTCCCAACGAGATGCCTTGCGTCTACGGCGCGGGGCAATCTGGGTGGAACCGTGAGCGTGTTGACGACACTCTCGCCCCAGAGCGGGCGAGAGTTTTTATTTTTGGAGGCACACCAATGGCAGAGCAAAAAGTGAAATCCCCTCAGGCCCCGGAGCGGTACGAGGACACCTGGCTGTACCGCATCCGTCATTCGGCAGCGCACATCATGGCGCAGGCCGTTCTAGAGATGTTCCCGGAGGGCAAGGTCGCTATCGGCCCGCCTATCGAGAACGGCTTCTACTACGACTTCGACCTGCCGCGCACTCTAACCCCCGAAGACCTGAAGGCCATCGAGAAACGGATGCGCCAGATTATCGCCGGAAAGCATCCTTTCAAGAAGACGGTCGTCAGCGCCGAGGAAGCCCGCCGGATTTTCAAAGACCAGCCCTACAAACTGGAGCTGATTGACGGGCTTGAAGAGGGCGGCTACGATGAATACGGCAACCCCCTGGACGAGAAGCCCGAAATCTCGATTTACCAGCACGATACCTTCGTGGATTTGTGCCGCGGCCCCCACGTGGAGCATACCGGTCAAATCAATCCCTCCGCCATCAAATTGATGAACGTGGCCGGAGCCTACTGGCGCGGCGACGAGCACAATCCCATGCTGCAACGCATCTACGGCACGGCCTGGGAGACCAAAGAGCAACTCAAAGAGTACCTCCACATGCTGGAGGAGGCCAAAAAGCGCGACCACCGCAAACTGGGCAAGCAACTCCAGATTTTCACCTTCGATGAGGAGGTCGGCCCCGGCCTGCCTTTGTGGATGCCCAACGGCGGCATCCTCATCGAGGAACTGGAAAAACTGGCGAAGGAGATGGAATACAAGGCCGGCTACGAGCGCGTCCGCACCCCGCACCTCACCAAAGAAGACCTCTTCCTGCGCAGCGGACACCTGCCTTATTACGCCGAGAGTATGTACCCGCCGATGGAACTGGACGACGGCGTGCGCTACTACATCAAGCCGATGAACTGCCCCTTCCATCACAAGATTTTCGCCAGCGTGCCGCGCAGTTACCGTGATTTACCCATCCGCCTGGCCGAATACGGCACCTGCTACCGCTACGAAAAGAGCGGCGAACTCTTCGGCCTGATGCGCGTGCGCTCCATGCAGATGAACGATGCCCACATCTACTGCGCCGAGGAGCAGTTCGAGGAAGAGTTCATGGCCGTGATTGCCATGTACCAGGAATACTTCGACCTGTTCGGCATCGAGAAATACGTCATGCGGCTGAGTACGCACCACAAGCGCGGTCTGGGCAAGAAATACGTGGACAACGAGCGTCTGTGGCTGAAAACCGAGGACATGGTGCGCCGGGCGATGACCAACGGGAACGTCCCCTTCGTGGAGGTGCCCGACGAAGCCGCCTTCTACGGCCCCAAGATTGACGTCCAAATCTGGAGCGCCATCGGGCGCGAGTTCACTCTGGCAACCAACCAGGTGGATTTCGCCGTACCGGAGCGCTTCGACCTGAAATTCATCAACCGCGAGGGCAAGGAAGAAACGCCCCTGTGCATCCACCGCGCCCCGTTGAGCACCCACGAGCGCATGGTGGGCTTCCTCATCGAACATTACGCCGGCGCCTTCCCCGTCTGGCTGGCCCCCGAACAGGTGCGCATCATCCCCATCACCGACGCCCACGTGGAATACGCCTGCAAACTGGAAAAGCAACTGCGCGCCGAATTCGTGCGCGCCCGCGCCGATGTGGGAGCGGAACGTATGAACGCCAAAATCCGCCAGGCGCAAACCTTCAAAGTCCCCTACATGCTGGTGGTCGGCGACCGCGAGGTATCCGATGGAACGGTCTCTCTTCGGCGGCGGGACGGTTCGCGCCAGAACAACATGCCCTTCGGGGAGTTCATGTCCCTGGTCAAGGAACGCATCGCCACCCGCTCGGCGGAGTTGTAGACATCTTCCCCCCTCTCGAGAGACAGACTTCCGAGATTTCCCCGGAACGGTGTTCGCCTAGAGCGGCTCTCGTCAAAATCTCGGAAGTCTTACCCCGTTGGCGCTGTCATTTTTTCATTGACGATTCGCGCCTCTTCATGGTATCATGCGGCGCGCAAAATCAATCTTTGTCTTACCGAAAGGAGCCACAACATAAGCGCAGGAAACTTTCGAGTCAACCGATACATCCGCGCCAGGGAAGTGCGCCTGATTGGGCCTGACGGCACCAACTACGGCATCGTCCCCATTGCGGAAGCACGCCGGATAGCCGACGAAGCCGGCCTGGATTTGGTGGAGGTATCCCCCAACGCCAAACCGCCCGTGTGCCGGGTGATGGACTTCGGCAAGTTCATTTACGAACGCAACAAGAAGGAACGCGAAGCCAAACGGACGCAGAAGAAAGTCGAAATCAAGGAAATCCGTCTGCGCCCCAAAACCACCGAGCATCATCGCGGCTTCAAAGTCCGGGATGCCCGCAAATGGCTGCAATCCGGCATGAAGGTCAAGGTCACCATCCAGTTTCGCGGGCGGGAAGTCACCTACCCCGAAATCGCGATGGAAGACATGAAGGAAATCGAGGAGGCCCTCTCCGACGTCGGGGTGGTGGAGCAACGCCCCAACATGGAGGGACACCGCATGGTCATGATTCTGGCTCCCATCAAGCAAAAAGGGACCACGAAGAAGTAACCTGCCTTCCCGTCTTTGCACTGCACGGTGTGGCTGCATATCAGACAAGTTGATTGACATTGTATCCCCCGCGTCCATCAGACGCGGTATTTTACGGTATAGGAGTTGTAAGGTGCCTCGCAAACAGAAAAAAGGCAAGTACAAACTGAAAACGCACAAGGCAACCGCCAAGCGTTTCCGGGTCACTGGCTCCGGGAAACTGGTGCGTACTAAAATCGGCAAGGGCCACCTGCGCCGCAACACTTCCAAACGCACAAAGCGTCTCTTCACCCGCATGGTGGAGGTGAAAAGCCGCGGCATGGTCAAGCGCGTTCATCGCCTGGCCCCCTACCTGACGAAGTACAAAGCCAACCCCAACGCCCGGACCGGCCAGACCAACAAATAACGTCCGCCCCCCGCGGGGCCAATCTCATCCTCCCTCCGCTCATGGAGGGCTTTCATGCGGCTATTGGGTGTACCAAACGGACAGTTCGCCTGTCGGCGCCCAACGGTTCGCAGGAGGTAAGCAATGACTCGTGTAAAAACCGGTATTACCCGCCGTCGTCGGCACAAGAAAATTCTCAAACTGACCAAAGGCCAGTACGGCACCAAGCACCGCTTGTTCCGCCGCGCCAATGAGGCCATGCTCAAGAGTTTGTGGTATGCCTATCGCGACCGCCGCGTCCGCCGGCGCGACCTGCGCCGCCTGTGGATTACGCGTATCAACGCCGCGGCCCGCAAAAACGGCACTACCTACAGCCGGTTGATTAGCGCTATGAAGCGCGCCGACATCGCCATCAACCGCAAGATGCTGGCCGACCTGGCCGTGCGCGACCCCGAAGCCTTTGCCGCTGTGGTGAAAAAGGCGACGGGAGCGTAACCCCCTCCCATACCTGATGAAAAACCGGCAGGCGCTCCCCTGCCGGTTTTTGGTTTAATTCTGGTAACTACTCAGCCTATGGCAAAACGTGCCCAAGAATTCCACCACAAAGCCACCAAGGCACGAAGCGGTACAAAAATCCTTGCGATTCTTCGTGTCTTCAAGTCTTGGTGGTGAAAAAAAACCTCTTCATTTTTGCACATCTGAACAGTTACTAATTCTGATTGGTACAATCTGTGTTCAGGTTCACCGTCCGCAGCGCAAGTTACAGTACAATGGGAATATGCCTCTCCTCACCCACACTTTTCCCCCCGACCACACCCTCGAAATCCTCCGGGGCGACATCACCGCCCAGCAGGTGGATGCCATCGTCAACGCCGCCAATGCCCGCCTGATGCACGGCGGCGGCGTGGCCGGAGCGATTGCCCGCAAAGCCGGCCCCACCCTGTGGGAGGAAAGCCGCGCCTGGGTAACTCGTCACGGCCTCGTCAGCGCCGCGGCCCCCGCCCACACCACCGGCGGAAACCTGCCCTGCCGCTACGTCATCCACGCCGTCGGCCCCGTGTGGCGCGGCGGCACCCACGGCGAAGACCAGACCCTCCAGACCGCCGTAACCGCCTCCCTGCAACGCGCCGCCGACCTCGGCCTGCGCTCCCTGGCGCTGCCCGCCATCTCCACCGGCATCTTCGGCTTCCCGATGGAGCGCGCCGCCCGTCTCATCCTCTCCGCCATCGCCGCCTACTTCACCCGCCATCCCGACTCTTCCCTCATTCTCGTCCGTCTGGTGCTCTACGACCGCGCCGCCGCCGAAACCTTCCTGCGCGCCTGGGAAGCGCTGCACATCCCATGACTCCCCTGCTCACCTCCCCCAAAAATCCCCGCATCCAGCACATCCGCGCCCTGCAAAACAGTTCCAAAGCGCGCCGGGAGGCCGACTCCTTCATCGTGGAGGGCGTCCGCCTGCTGGAAGAAGCCCTCCAGGCCGGATGGATACCCCAAACGCTCCTGGCAGTGGAAGAATTGCCGCCGCGGGCCGCCGCGCTGGTGGAGGCCTACCGCGCCCGCGGCGTAACTCCGCTATGGGTCAATTCCCGCGTCTTTGCGGCGGCCAGCGACACGCGCACCCCCCAGGGGCTGCTTGCCGTTTTTCGGAGGGAGCATCTGCCCCTGAAAGAGAATCCCGATTTTCTCCTCCTCCTGGACGGCATCCGCGACCCCGGCAATCTCGGCACGATTTTGAGAACCGCCCTGGCCGCCGGTGCGGACGGAGTCCTGCTCCCCCCCGGCAATGCCGACCCCTACGCCCCCAAAGTGGTGCGCGCCGCGATGGGAGCGCATTTCCGCCTGCCGCTGGTGCAACCCGCATGGGAGGCCCTCCCCTCCCTGCTGGAAGACATCCCCCTCTACCTGGCCGAAGCGCGGCGCGGCATCCCCCATACCCAGGCCGATTTCCGCGCCCCTTGCGCCCTCCTGATTGGGGGCGAGGCCGCCGGCGCAGGCCGGGAAGCCCGCGCCTTGGCCGTCCAAAGCATCCACATCCCCATGCCCGGTCTTGCTGAATCGCTCAACGCCGCCGTCGCCGCCGCAATCCTGATGTTCGAGGTCGTGCGACAAAGGAGGGACGACGGACGGCGGACGACAGACAATGGACGACGGACAACGGACAAACCAATGCACCGATGCAACCAATGCAACCAATGAACCGATGAACCAATAAACCATGAACATCCGCTCTATCACCGTCTTCTGCGCCCCCAGCTGGCCGTCGGATGAGGGCGCGCTTCAAGAGGCAGGCGCTTTTGCCCGTGCGGCGCGTAACGCCTTCACAGCGGCGGGTTACGCGGTACAAACCCTCCGGCTGGCGCTGCCGCCTTTCCCGCACTGGCTGCCGGAGAAGGCCGACGCCCCCGCCGCGGCGCAAAATCTGGAGAGCGCGGCTCGGGCCGCGGGTTTCGAGTACATATCGCTTGGCCCGGCGCTTCCCTCCCACCCGTGGAGTTACAGCCGCATCCCGGAAATCATCGCCGCCACCGAGAACACCTTCCTGGGCGGGGTAATGGCCTCACCGCACGAAGGGATAGCCCTCGCAGCGGTGTGCGCCTGCGCCGAGGCCATCCATGCCCTGGCCCCGCAGCAAGAAAATGGCTTTGCCAACCTGTACTTCGCGGCCCTGGCAAACGTCCCGCCGGGTGCGCCCTTCTTCCCCGCCGCCTACCACGACGGCAACGGGATGGCCTTCGCCCTGGCGCTGGAGGCCGCCGACCTGGCAGTGCGCGCCTTCGAAAACGCCGCAACCCTGGCTGCGGCGCGGGCCTCCCTGATTGACGCCATGCAGGAACACGCTGCCGCCCTGAGCGGGGTGGCCGAAATCCTCACCAACCGCTTCGAGGTGCGCTTTGGCGGGCTGGATTACTCCCTGGCTCCCTACCCGGAGCGCGCCCGCTCGCTGGGCGCGGCGCTGGAGGCCCTGGGCGTGCCCGCCCTGGGGGAACACGGCTCGTTGGCGGCGACGGCCTTCCTGGCCGAAGCCATAGACCGGGCACAATTTCCACGCACCGGCTTCAGCGGGCTGATGCTGCCCGTCCTGGAGGACACCGTCCTGGCGGAACGCGCCGCCCAGGGTACGCTAAGCGTCAAGGACATGCTGCTCTACTCGGCGGTGTGCGGCACCGGCCTGGATACCCTCCCTTTGCCCGGCGATACGAGCGCGGAACAGTTGTACGCCATCTTGCTGGACGTGGCGGCCCTCTCCACGCGGCTGGGCAAACCGCTCACGGCGCGTCTGATGCCCATGCCGGGCAAATCCGCCGGAGAGGAAATCACCTTCGACTTCCCCTACTTCGCCAACAGCCGCGTTTTGCAGGCGGAGGCCGCCCCCTTGCGCGGGCCTCTGGGGGGCGCAGAAACTATCCACCTGCGTACCCGCCCAAAGCGCGTCTGAACCCCCTCTATCGGCACGATAAAGCCGCTCTCAGTGAGAGCGGCTTTTGATTTTCTGTAAATACGATATATTCGGTAAGAAATCTCTTCGTCAGTGCATCTGGAGGCTATCGGCCCTTTCCTCTCTCATTTCCACAAGGAGAAACACGCATGGATGCACTGAACAAGTTTTCGGGCTATGCCCATTGGGCGCTGCGCATCGCCGTGGCAGGCGTATTTTTGTTCCACGGGATACAGAAAATCGCCCACCCCGCCGGCGGGGCGATGATGGGCATGTCCTCCGCGCTGTGGCTGCTGGTCGGCCTGTTCGAGGCAGGCGGCGGGGCGCTGATTTTGTTGGGCAGTTTTCTCCCCGATTGGGCTACCCGTCTGGGCGGTCTGCTCATCATCCCCCCAATGCTGGGGGCGATTGCCAAAGTCCACTGGGGGCAGTGGTCTTTCGTTCCCTCGCAAAATTACCCCATGGGCGGGATGGAATTTCAGTTCACCCTGCTTATGCTGGGGTTGTTCTTCCTGCTGAAAGGGAAGAGCGTAGAAGACTCCGCCTGAGTTCTTTCTCTTGAAATTAGAGACCTCACAGGTCTGCGAGACCTGTGAGGTCTCTTTTTACGCGGCATGGCCTTTGTGCGCCCGCGGCAGGCGGTACCAGCGGCGGGTGACGGGGGAAAAGAGCAGGTGAGCGGTCTCTCCATCAGGTAATTGCACCAGAATGTGTTCGCCGTTTTCGTTGCTCCAGCCCCGCCCCGCGGAAAGCGGGAGGCGCTGCGCGCCGCGGTGCAGGTAAAGGGGCGTGATGCGCCCCTCCGTCTCGAAGCGGGCGGTGACATCCACCGGTTCGCCGGGAATTTCGGCTTGGGGGGGAGTTTCGGGGAGCGCGGATAGTTCCTGAAGTGTGCGTACCAGCAGTTGGAGGGCCTCCTCGGCGGAGTGTTCCTTGTTCGCCAGGCGGTCGCCCTGTCCTACGGTGAGCACGGCCAGGTCTTTTTCGGGGGTGCTGAGACCTATCCAGGTGGTGCCGACCGGTTTTTCGGGCGTGCCCCCGCCGGGGCCGGCAATCCCGCTCACGGAGAGGCCGACATCCGCTCCCAGGGCACGGCGCACACCGCGGGCCATCTCCAAGACGACAGCCTCACTGACTGCGCCGTGGGCCTCCAGGGTCTCCCAGCGAACACCCAGGAGGCGCACTTTGGCGTCGTAGGCATAGGCGGTGATGCTGCCCTGGTAGTAGGTGGAGGAGCCGGGGACGTTGGTCAGGCGGTGCCCAATCAGGCCGCCGGTGCAGGATTCGGCTACTGCCAGGCGCCAGCCGCGGGCGCGCAACAGTTTTCCGACCAGAACTTCGGGGAGCGTTTCGTTCATCGCGTTCATGAGTCCGATTATACCCTGCCGCCCGATTGACCGACAAAACATGCAAGCGCGGAGGTGCTCACACAAAGACACGGGCGGCGATTCTCCGTGCTCTCTGTGACTCCGCGTGTCACAACATGTCAGGCAACCAAACCCTGCCGCTTCGGGGGAAGGGGATATAATTGCGGTATGTCCCGTCTTCTTCTTTTCCCCGCCACGGCCCGCGTCGAGACGCGCCGCGGCATCCCGCAATTGACCATCGCCGGGTGCGGGCTGCAAGAGTTGGCGGAGCAGTACGGCACGCCGCTCTATCTCTACGACCAGGCTACCCTGGAGGAGGCCGTGGAACGCTACCGCGCCGCGCTGCGGGCGCACTATCCGGCCCCCGCGGGGCTGACCTACGCCGGCAAAGCCTATCTCTCGCTGGCGATGGCGCAGTGGGCCGCGGCGCAAGAACTGTGGCTGGATTGCACCGGAGCAGGCGAACTGGCGATTGCCGCCGCCGCGAAGGTACCCCGCGAGCAGGTTCTCGTCCACGGGGTCAACAAGAGCGCCGAAGACCTGCGCGCCGCGCTGCGCCATGCCGGTACGCTGGTGGTGGATAACCTCCCCGAACTGCACCGCGTGCTGGAATTTTCCCGCTCCGGAGAGAGGCTGCCCGCCTTGTGGCTGCGCCTGCGCCCCGGCATAGCCGTCGCCACCCACGCCCACATCCAGACCGGGCAGGAGGACAGCAAATTCGGGATGAGCCGCGAGGAGGCCGCCGAAGCGGTGCATCTGTGCCTGGAACACAACCTCCCCCTGAACGGCCTGCACTTCCACCAGGGGTCGCACTTCCACGACCCGGCCCCGCTGCGGGCCGCCCTGGACGGAGCCCTGGACTTTGCCGCCGCCATGCGTACCGAATACGGTTGGCTGCCGGAGCATCTCTCTCCTGGCGGCGGCTGGGGGGTGGCTTATCACGAAGCGGCGCTTCCGCACCCGCCGGTGGAGACCTACGTCCAACTGGTGAGCGAGCACCTGTCGGCAATCTGTCGGGAGCGCTCCCTGCCGCTGCCCCGTCTGCACCTGGAACCGGGGCGCAGCATCGTAGCGCGGGCCGGAGTGGCCGTCTACCGCGTCGGAACGGTCAAACGCACTGCTTCCCGCCGCTGGCTGCTGCTGGACGGCGGATTGGCCGACAACCCCCGTCCGGCGCTCTACGGGGCGCGTTACAGCGCCCTGCCCGTCATCCGCCCGGAGCGGCCTCCCGCCGGCCCGGCCTGGCTGGGCGGCCCCTACTGCGAGAGCGGCGACGTGTTGATAGAAGGCATCCCCCTGCCCGACGTGCAGGAAGGAGAGTTCATCGCCGTACCCGTCAGCGGAGCGTATCAGTTGAGCATGGGAAGCAACTACAACGGGGCGCGCAAACCCGCCGTCTTGTGGCTGCGGGACGGGGAAGCGCACCTCGTCCAGCGCCGCGAAACGCCCGACGACCTGCTCCGCCGCGACCTCCCGCTGGAGCACAAATTTTTACACAGATGAACACCCCCGACCTGAAACCCCTTCTGGACGCCCTCCCCGAAAAACCCGGCTGTTACCTGATGAAGGATGCCGAGGGAACGGTCATTTACGTCGGCAAGGCCGTCAATCTGCGTCATCGGGTGCGCTCTTACTTCCACGCCAGCGCGCAGAAGAACGCCAAGACGCGGCAACTGGTACACCGCATCGCGGACATCGAATGGATTGTGGTGGCCTCCGAACTGGAGGCCCTCATCCTGGAGATGAACCTCATCAAGCGCTACCGCCCGCGCTACAACGTGCGCCTGAAGGACGACAAGCGCTACCCGTATATCAAAGTCCATTGGAGCGACCCCTTCCCTAAAGTGACCGTCACCCGCCGGATGGTGGAAGACGGCTCGCGCTACTTCGGGCCGTACACCAGCGTGTGGGCGGTGCATCAAACCCTGGATGTGCTGCGCCGCATCTTCCCCTACCTGACCTGCGACCGCACCATCACCGGAAAAGACCGCCGCGCCTGCCTGTATCACGACATCAACCTGTGTACCGCTCCCTGCATCGGGGCGGTCACCCAGGAGGAATACCGCCAGATGATTGCCGACCTGATGGATTTTCTGGAGGGCAACAGCACCCCGGTCACGGAGCGACTGCGCGCCGAGATGCAGGAGGCCGCCGAAGCGCTACGCTTTGAGCGCGCCGCCGCCCTGCGCGACCAGTTGCTCGCCATCGAGAAAATCGTCGAGAAGCAAAAAGTCATCTCCCCGGAGTATCAAGATTCGGATGTGATAGCCCTGGCCCGCGCCGACGGGGAAGCCGTGGCGCAGGTCTTCTTCATCCGAGGCGGCAAACTCATCGGGCGGGAGTACTTCGTTCTGGACGGAACCGCCGAGGAACCGGATGCCGAGGTCATCGCCGGATTCCTCAAGCAATTTTACGACAAAGCGCCCGGCATCCCCCGGCAAGTGCTGCTCCCTCGCGAAGTGGAGGAGGCTCACATCATCCAGCAATGGCTTTCCTCCCGGCGCGGCGGCGACAAAGTGGAAATCGTCATCCCGCGCGACGAGATGCAGCGCGGCCTGATACGCATGGCCGCCGAGAACGCCGCCGAAACGCTCTCCATGCTCAAAGCGCGCTGGGAGGCCGATACCCACAAGCAGAGCACCGCCCTGGCCGAGTTGCAGGAGGCCCTCCGCCTGCCCGCTCCTCCCAACCGCATCGAATGTTACGACATCTCCAACACTCAGGGAACCTACGCGGTGGGCAGCATGGTCGTCTTCGAGCAGGGCGTCCCCAAGAAGAGCCACTACCGCCGTTTCAACATCCGCTCCGTGGTTGGGCCGGACGATTTCGCCAGCATGGAGGAAGTCCTGCGCCGCCGCTTTCGCCGCTGGCAGAGCATTCAGGAGACCAAAGGCCAGCCCGGTCACAAGCCCGACCCCTCCTTCGCCCGCCTGCCCGACCTGCTGATTGTGGACGGCGGCAAAGGGCAGTTGAGCCGGGCCGTCAAAGTGCTGCGGGAATTCGATTTGCTGGAACGCGTCCCCGTGGCCGGTCTCGCCAAACGGGAGGAGGAACTCTTCCTGCCGGGGCGGGAGGCCTCCCTTTTGCTGGAACGCCGCTCCCAGGGGTTGTACCTGCTCCAACGGGTACGCGACGAAGCCCACCGCTTCGCCATTACCGCCCACCGCAAGCGCCGCGCCCGCGAAGGAATCCGCTCTACGCTGGAATCCATCCCCGGAATCGGCCCCCAACGGCGAAAAACCTTGTTACAATACTTCGGCAGTTTGCAAGGCATCCGGGAGGCCTCGCTGGAAGAACTGATAGCCGTTCCCGGCATCACTGCCCGCCTGGCGCACAGCATCAAGGCGTATTTGAATGCGGAATGAGGAATGCGGAATGTAGAATTTCGTGGACATTCGTGCCATTCGTGCTCATTCGTGAACATTCGTGGACATTCGTGCCATTCGTGGATATTCGTGGACATTCGTGGACAAGATGAAGACCGCATGGTTCACCGATGATGACCAGGACATGATAAAGGCGCTCAGTTTGATGCTGCGGCTGTTGGAGTACGAGACGCGTTCCTTCCCCAACGCCCGCAAAACAGCGCGCGCCCTCCTGGCGGGGCAGCGGCCCGACCTGCTCATCCTGGACATCAACATGCCCGAAGTCTCCGGCCTGGATTTGCTGGAATTCATCCGCAGCCGCCGCCAGTGGGACGATTTACCCATCATTATGTTCTCATCCGAAGCCGCCGACGTACAGGTAGACCACGCTCTGGCGCTGGGAGCGGACGCCTACATCTTCAAGCCCGTCACCATCGAAGAACTGGAGGCCGCCATCGCTCAGGCGACCGGCAAGCGCGGGTAGACCACGGACGACGGACGATAGACGACGGACGTCCCGGTTGTTCAATTCCCAACCACTCATTTTCCCGTTTATCAATCCCCAATTTACCAACCCCAAATCACCAACCCGGAGTAATCTCATGGCAAAATCCAAGAAGAAATCTCAAAAGACATCCTCCCAGAAATCCCAGAGGAGCCGCAGTCAGCACCGCTCGATGCGTACTCAGCAAATCGTGATGGGCATCTTCGGCGTGCTCATCATCCTCTCGATGGTGCTGGCGCTGGTCGCCAAATAACCATGCTCATCGTTCACGCCTCGCAACTGCTCACCGTGCCAGGGCCTCCCCAACGCGGGACGCGCCTGGGCGACCTGGGCATCATCCCGGACGGGGCGCTGCGTATCATCGCAGGACGCGTGGCGGCGGTCGGGAAATCCGCCGACCTGCTGCGCGCTTACCCACAGGATGAAATCCTGGACGCCGGCGGGCGGGTCGTAATGCCCGGCCTCGTAGACCCGCACACCCACCTGCTGTGGGCCGGAGACCGCGCCGCCGAGTTCGAGATGCGCCTGCAAGGTAAAACCTATCTGGAAATTCTGCAAGCGGGGGGCGGCATTCTCTCCACGGTGCGCGCTACCCGTGCGGCCTCCGTCGAGGCGCTGGTGGAGGAGAACCGTCCCCGCCTGTTGCGCGCCCTGAAACACGGCACCACCACCATCGAAGTCAAAACCGGCTATGGACTGGAAACCCAGGCGGAATTGCGGATGCTGGAAGCCATTCTGCGCCTGGATGCGGAACTTCCCCTGGACATCATCCCCACCTTTCTGGGAGCGCATGCCATCCCCCCGGAATGGCGTGATGACCCCGACGGTTACACCGCCCACCTGTGCAACGAGATGCTCCCCGCGGTGGCCGCCTGGTGGCAGGAACACGCCCCGGCGCGTCCCCTCCCCTGCGTGGATGTCTTCTGCGAGACGGGCGCCTTCACGCTGGCGCAATCCCGCCGCATTTTGGAGACCGCCAAAGGACTGGGCTTCCCGCTCAAAATCCACGCCGATGAATTCGACAACCTGGGGGGCGCGGCCCTGGCCGCCGAACTGGGCGCCATCTCCGCCGACCATCTGGTAGCCACCTCCCAGGCCGACATCGAAGCCCTGGCCGCCTCCGAGACGGTGGCTGTGGGACTTCCCTGCACCCCCTTCGGCCTGGCGGAGGCGCACTACACCCCCGCCAAAGCCATTCTGGAGGCAAACGGGCTTCTCTCCCTGGCGACGGACTGCAATCCGGGCACGGCCTGGTGCGAATCGATGCAGTTCGCCATCGCCCTGGGATGCCGCTACATGAAACTCACCCCCGCCCAGGCCATCGCGGCGGCCACCATCAACGCTGCGGCGGCCATTGGGCGCAGCGATAGCCTCGGCTCGCTGGAACCCGGCAAACAGGCCGACCTGCTCATCCTGGAAGTTGCCGATTACCGCCACCTGGGATACCGCTTCGGCGGCAATCTGGTGGATACCGTCGTCAAGGGCGGGGAAATCGTTTGCGAGTAACCTCATGGAACTTTCCTGGCAAGACCCCCTTACCATTCTGCTGGCCGTTGCGGTGCTGGCACTCGTCTGGCTGGCGCTGCGATTCGTTCTCAAACTGGCCGCCAAAATCTTCGCCTGCGGCTGTGCGGTGATTGCCGTCGTTGCCGTCATTCTCATCGTTCTGACTTACGCGACGCACTAAGGGTGAATGACGGACAATGGACGACGGACGACGGACAACAGACGACGGACGACCGATTACCCAGCCACCCAACCAATGAACCGATGCAACCGATGAACCAATGCAACCAATGACCCGCCCTACCCTCGAAGACGCCCGCGACTGGTATCCTCCCGACGACATTCACGGTTACGGACATATCCGCCGCGTGTACGCCCTGGCGATACAACTGGCGCAGGCCGAGGGCGGCGACACGGAAATCATCACCGCCGCCGTGCTCTTACACGACGCCGTCGAGGCCAACCCCAACCATGATGGACGCGCCGCCCATCACCATGCCTCCGCTGCCTTCGCCCGCCGTGTCCTGACGGAGGCCAACTGGGAAGAAAGCCGCATCCAGGCCGTGGAACACTGCATCCGTGCCCACCGCTACCGCGACCGCCGCGAAGAACCGGCTACGCTGGAGGCCCGAATCGTCTTCGACGCTGACAAACTGGATGCCATCGGCGCTATCGGCATAGCCCGCGCCCTGACGCATGCCGCCCTGAGCGGCGCGCCCTTCTACGCCCCGCCATCGGAGCACTTTCTCCGCACCGGCCAGACCGAAGAAGGGGAAATGCACAGCGCCTATCACGAATACGCCTTCAAATTACGGAAAATCCGGGAGCGCCTGTACACCCCCGCGGCGCGGCGCATGGCCGCAGAACGCCACGCCCTGATGGAACGCTATTTCACGGAGTTGCAGGCCGAATCCGTCGGCCCAATCGAGACCTCACAGGTCTACCGCGTGTTGCCCACAGCGGGAGATGTTTAGACCTGTGAGGTCTGTGCAAACATGACAGATTTGTGAAAGGCTGTTCTCGTATCTTCCCTTTTCTGTAAAAAACGGCTACAATCCAGATATGAACGTTCCCCACGGTCCCATTTTGGTAGTAGAAGATGTTGCCAATATCCGCGAATTTCTGGCAGTTACCCTGCGTTTCAAAGGGTATCCGGTGGTCACTGCGGCCAACGGCACCGAGGCGCTGGAACATATCGCCAACGAATCTCCTGCCCTGGTCATTACCGATATTTTGATGCCAAAGATGGACGGGTACGCGCTGGTCTACAACTTGCGCACCAATCCCAAAACCAGCAGAATCCCCGTCATCTTTCTCTCGGCCACCTATGTCACCCCGGAGGATAAAGAATTTGCGATGAGTCTGGGGGCAGTACGCTTTCTGGAAAAACCGGTGGATACCGAGGAACTGCTCCTTACCATTGCCGAAACATTGACGCAAGGCCCGCAAACCGGTCCCACCCCGCTGGAGAAGGAGCACTTTTACCAAGGCTACCGCCAACGCTTGCTGACCAAACTGCGCCACAAAAACGCCCAAATCGCCCGCACCGAGCGCCTCCTCAAAACGATGTCCGGTGAGCAGCGCTCCGTCTTTGAATCCCTGCTGAAAGAAGCCCTGCACCACCGGGACATCATTCAGGAAGAACTGGATGAGTTGGAGCGCACCCTGGCCGAATTGAATGACTGATTCCCGGCTACCAACCGGACTCATAAGATTGCTTCGTTTCGTATCCTTCCCCACTCTCCCACAAACAGGAGGAGCAGAACCCCGTTGCTCCTCCTGTTTCCATATTCCCTAAAAGGCTTATGAACACCGAACCGACCCTGCAAGACCTGATTTTGCTCGCCCGCCAGGCCGGAGAAATCCTGCGCCTGGGATTCGGCAAAACCCATCAAGTGGATTACAAAAGTTTGATTGACCCCGTCACCGAGATTGACCGCCAATCCGAAGCCTTCCTGCTGGAAAGCATCCGGAGGCGCTTTCCGGAGCACCGCATTGTGGCGGAAGAAAACGGGGAATTTCAGGGAGATGCCGACTCGCTGTGGTACATTGACCCCCTGGACGGTACCGTCAATTATTCGCACGGCATCCCAATTTTCTCGGTCTCACTGGCCTACGCCCGCGAGGGGATGGTGCAATTCGGAGTGGTCTACGCCCCCCAAATGAACGAATGCTTTGCCGCGGCCCGCGGGGAAGGCGCCACGCTCAACGGAGCGCCTATCCACGTTTCCTCCACCCCCGATTTAGACCACAGTCTGTTGGTGACCGGTTTTCCCTACCACATCCGCACCACGCCGGAGAACAATCTGAACTGGTACGCCCATTTTGCCCTGCGGACGCAAGGCGTGCGCCGTCTGGGGTCTGCCGCCCTGGATTTGTGCTACGTGGCGGCGGGACGCTTCGACGGTTATTGGGAGAAATTCGTCGAGCCATGGGACATCGCCGCCGGAGCGCTGATTGCCAGCGAGGCCGGGGCGCGAGTGACCACTTACGATGGCGGGCAAGAGATTTTCCGCCGTCCGTGTTCGGTGGTAGCCGCAAACCCTGCTATCCACGCTATTATATTGAAGACATTTTACCGGCGCAGTACGAACATTCAAAAAGAGTGAATCTTACTCCTGCCATGCCTGCTACCTCGTTTCTCTCCACCTTTATCGCCCGGTTGCGCGCCGCCAAATGGAACATCGCCATCATCAGCGTGATGCTGGTACTCTTGTATGGCGCTGGGCACATGCTTCCCGAAGGCTTTGATTGGCAGCACTTTTTCTCCCATGGGGTTGTCCCATCTCTCTGGACACCGTGGACACCATGGGTATTGCGGCTGTTGCTACCTTTTGGCTATCCTGCCATTTTTGCTCTCTCAGCCCTGGCGATTGGCATGCGTGCCTATCAGTACAATACATCTCCTTGGCGCATTACTCTGGCTTTCTTGTCTCTGCCCACCTTGTGGGTGTTCTTCATGGGCAATCTGGATGGCCTGACTCTCTTGGGGTTAATAACGCTTCCCTGGGGAGTTCCACTTGCATTGATGAAACCCCAAATTGCGGCATTTGCGTTGCTCGCAAAACGGCGATATCTGCTCTCCGCGGTCATATTCCTCTTGATTTCCTTCCTTCTGTGGGGTTTCTGGCCGCAAAACCTGCTCACGGTACTGACACCACAATGGCAAACGGAGTGGCAACAGGATATCAATCTTTTTCCTTATGGAATGCTCATCGGCATTCCCTTGCTGTGGTATTCTCGCGGCGATAGCGATTTATTGATGGCTGCCGGCTCCCTCATCACCCCTCATTTATTCCCCTACCACTTCATCCTGTTGATGCCCGCCATCGCCCGCATGTCCTGGCGATGGGCTGTTCTCACATGGATTGTATCGTGGACGCCTCTCCTGTCCAACTGGGTTGGGCCGATGGGCTGGCATTTTGGTAACCTGCTTAGCCTGTGCTTCTGGATTGGTGTTTACAGCCAGATACCTCACCGTCAATTACCTGGATGGCAGATTCTCTTAGATAAGCGTCTCCCTTGGTGGCAACGGCTCGATACCTGGGTTTTTGCCACTCCGCCATCCCCAGAACAGGTGTAATTCCCACCAATCATTGAAAATTCCGTCCACCCGTCCACGCGGGCGTTTTTCGTCCTGCCCCCACCCCTGACCCCTCCCCCAGTGGAGGAGGGAAGAGTACGTTGGGGAGTTTTTCAGGCGCTTCGCGCCTGAAAAACTCCCCACAATTTCCGTCCACCCGTCCCTGGGGAAGGGGGGACCACAGGGGGGATGGGGCAACAAAATTTTCAGCGAACTGTTGGAATTACACCCAGAACAGGCATAGGGGGCGGAGCGGCCTCATCAGGTTGTCGGAGGAACACCATCCAGCCAGCGGCGCAGCGTATCAAAATCCACCCGAGCGGTCAAATCGATGCTGAGCGGTGTAACAGAGACAACCCGCTCTACCAACAAGGCATAAACATCCGACCCCGGCGTAAAGGTCACCCCCTCCCGGCGGCGGTAGCCTACCTGCCCCGGCTCTCCCCACGGACGGGGCTTGGGGGGCACGGGGTCGTAATACCGCTGGCGCTCCTGACGGGTGATTTTCCAGGGGGTTTCCGGGGTGGCATCGGAAGGAATATCCACTTTGATGACCCCTACATCATCGGGGAGAGAACCCTTCAAAAGGGCGCGCCCAAACAGGGTGGTAAAGTGTGCCGCTACGCTAAAATCCACTTCACGGGAATACGAAAAATGCTGCTCGTGGGAGGTCTCCAGCGAAATCGCCAGGGCGGGGACACCCAGGGAAGCAGCCTCGAGCGCGGCCCCCACCGTGCCCGAAATGGTCACGCCGGGGCCAACGTTCTCCCCGTAGTTGATACCGGAAACCACCAGGTCGGGGGTGCGAGGGGTGATTTCCAACACGCCGTGCAAGACGGTCTGTGCCGGGGAGCCGCCCACGGCATACACCGTCCAGGGCTGGCCGTGGACGGTCAACTGGCGAGGCTGGATAGCGCCATCCGAGGCGAGGGGCAAACTGCGCCCCGCCCCGGAGGATTGCTCGCGGGGGGCAACGACATGCACGTAGCCCAGCGATGACAAAGCCTCCGCCGCAGCCCACAGGCCGGGGGAGAGAATACCATCGTCGTTGGTCAGCAGGATTTGGACATCGTCGTTTTTCATGGCAAGTCTCCTGGGGACGGTTACATTGTTGGCTGTTGGTCCCCCGCTGTTTCGTGCAGCATAGCCGCAGGGTACTGAGGGAAAACGGGGTATCCGAACAAAAAAGGAGCGGAAAGCCGCTCCTTCGTGTGGCGCCCTCGGCGTGACTCGAACACGCGACCCCTTGCTCCGCAAGCAAGTGCTCTCTCCACTGAGCTACGAGGGCACGATATGTGGTACTTTTCGTGCGCCCGCATATTCTACACGATATGCCACTCAGGGTCAAGACTGAGATACAACGCTCGCGCCAGGCAACAGCCATTTCGGACACGGCTGTTACCGCTGGGGTTCATCGGCCGGCACAACGCCGGTTTCTGCCAGGGCATATTGCGGATTGGCGGCTTTGATGGGCAATTGAACGTAAAAAGTGCTGCCGGGAAAATTCTCTTCATCGTGGCCGGGGCTTTCCACCCAGATGCGCCCTCCGTGGGCTTCCACGATGCCGCGGGCAATTGCCAGCCCCAAACCGGGGCCGCCTCCCTTGAATTTGGTGCGTCCCGAAGAGTGTACTGACACCTTGCCCGTCTGGTAGAACTTCTCGAAAATGAGTTCGTGATGCTCCGGGTCAATCCCGATGCCGGTATCCTGGACGCTGATTTCCACGGAAGGGGTTTCTCCCTCCCCCAACACCTTGCGTCCTTGCACCGTGATTTGCCCGCCGTCAGGCGTGTATTTGATGGCATTGATTATCAGGTGATAGAAAACCTTGTACAGGAGTTCCGAATCGGCCTGTATCCAGGGCAATTGCCGGAGGTTCTGGGTGCTCAAACTAATACGCCGCTCCTCCAGCGCGTCTTTCAGTTCTCCGGTCACGCGGCGAAGCACCATATGCAGCCAGGTAGGCTCCAGATGCATGCTGAGAGTCTGATTGTCAATTTTGCTGACATCCAACATGCTGTTGATGATTTCGTGCAGCCGGTTGACGCCATCCATAACGCTGTTCAGAAGCGCCTGGTTGTCCCCATCACTGACTACGGCGGGACGAGTTGCCAATACCTGGGTGTATCCCTTGATGACCGTCAGCGGAGTACGTAACTCGTGAGCGGCTACCTCGATGAAATCGGCTTTGGCCTGGTCGAGACGAGCCAGGTTGTGATAGGCTTTCTCTAACTCGGCATTGAAGCGGATAATCTCATCATATAAACTAGCGTTCTCCAATGCAACGGCAGCCTGTCCGGCAAAGGTAAGCACGAGGGCGGCATCTTCTTCCGTGAAAGCACCGGCCTCTTTCCGCGTGAGTGAAATCATGCCAATCACGCGGTTCTTGGTAATCAGGGGCACGCCCATCCAGGA
>JANTFR010000027.1 GCA_024763355.1 Anaerolineales bacterium | reverse complement strand
CCTCCCCCACTGGGGGTGGGCTGGGGGTGGGGAGTTTTTCAGGCGCGAAGCGCCTGAAAAACTCCCCACAATTTCCGTTCCCCCTTCCAGCGGAAAGGGGGAACCATAGGAGGCTGGGGCAACGGCATTTTTCAACGAACTGTTGGAATTACAGTTCACTACAGAAACACGGCTGATATTTGGCGGTGCTTCTCTGTGCGCTCCGTGGCTCCGTGTGTCGCGAGATTTTGGCAGCCAACCGGTCAATCTGTGTCATCTGCGGATACATTGAGAGTGCGGCGGCTTCTTTACCCTCCTTGCGAAACGGATGCGAGGCGCGTATACTTTGTTATAAACCGCAACATAGCACCAGGAGGCTTCTCGATGGAAAAATTTGCCCTACAATCTGGGGAACAACTGCTCTTTCGGGAACCGGTCTCGCTGGTTACCGGGCGGATGGCGACACGCACGGGCGTTTGCTACCTCACGACTCAGCGCATCGTCACCGATGAGGTAAGCGACAAACAGTAGGGAAGTTCTGGTATTTGAGGAGGTGCTGCGATGAAGAAAGCGTTTGTAGTGCTTCTTGTAGTCCTGGGGGCAGCAAGCCTGATAGCCATAGGTCTGGTCTGGGCGCGCTCCGCGGGAACCGAGGTGGCGGAACATCTTGACCAAAGCCAGTCGGTTGCTGATTATGGCTTCGTTTTCAATGACCAGACTACGCGCTGGCAGGAGTTCTTGCCCACTTGCAATGCCCTTACCGGAGTGGAAGTACACTTCTCCAAATTTCAGCGCCGGGAGAGCGACGACTGGCTGGGGAATGCCATTGTGGAAATCCGCACTCTTAGCGACACGGTGCTGGCGCACACGGTCATTCTCTCCCCCAGCATCCCTTACTCCGGCTGGAGTCGAGTTACATATTCTCCTACCGTCCCCATCTCGGCAGGAAGGAGATACCGCATTGCCGTGTATAGCGACCGAGCCAGTTCCATTGATGCATGGATATCTTGGGGTGGGGCGTTGTCCTCCACCTACCCTTGCAATACGTGTCTCAACGATGTGATTGTTTCCCGTCCGAATTACGATTACGCTTTCCGCACTTACTGCTCCGGAGCGCGCATCTACCTCCCCCTTGTCGCGCGGGATGTGCCTTGAGAAGTCCTACGGCGTATTGCTTTAGGGTGAGGGCGGTGCTTGCAGGCAAGAATTGGACGCGCCTTGACGGGGAAAATTCACTTTCCAGGCGGTGAGCGGGGAATCCGCAGGGGGCTGCCACGTCTCGGCGTCGAAAGGCCCTTCGTAAATCGCGCTCCCATCCGAGAGACGGATGACGCGCAGCGTGAGGCCCTCTCCGGCGGGGATGAGAACTGCCGCGGCGTTGCCATCCGGCCCCCACAACGGTTCGACGAAGGAAGCAGCGGGCAGCGGGGCAATCAGGGCGTTCTCTCCGCTCTCCGGGCGCAGGAGATAGAGACCGCAGGAGGCGGCGTCGCAGGCTGTGAAAATCAGCCTTTCGCCGTCGGGCGACCAGGCCGGCGGCGCGTCCAGCACCAGGTCTTTTCGCGGGGCAAAAGTGCGGCTCGCGTCCCGCAAATCCAGCCAGCGCAGGGCGGCGCGTCCCGTTGGCGAGAGGTACAAAAAGGCGAGTTTGTCCCCCAGGGGGGAGCGCACGCACCCATACAAGGGGGCGTCTCCGCTCTCCACCGTCCCCAGGTAATAGCCGCCGGCGAATAAATCCACCAGGAAAGTTTCGCGAGGCGGCTCGCTGTCGGGGCCTACGCTTTGGGTGGTGAGCGGCAGGTCGGAAGGGTCGAAGCCGGAGGGTGCAGGGCCTTTATCGAATTGAGGGTTGTAGGTCTGGGTCACGTATGCGGGCAGGGAGACGCCGTAGGCAATGCCTTCTGCGGATTCGTCCAGGTTGACGGAGGAATCCACCGGGCTGAGCACTTGGCGGCGCAGGACGAATCCGGTTTGGGCGTCCACCCACATGCGGGCCGAGGGATTTTGTTCTCCATACCGCATCCAGTCGAGAATGACCGCGGGGCGCTGAAGGTAGGTATCCCATCCCTTTACCGCAGGGACGCCCTCCGGCAGGTCGGCAAGCGTCGGGATGATGTCGCGCATGAAGGGGCCGGCAGTACGCAAGGGATGAATGCTGTGCGTCCCCGCCGGGGAAGGCGGCCCGTCGCTGCGAAAAATCTGGTCCCCATCGCTGACCCACATGCTTTGCGGAGGGGCCTCCAGGTCGTCTCCCAGCACTACCCGCCCCTGACGGCTGCTTCTGTCCAGCCAAGCCTCGGTGTAGAAATTTACCCCGCCGAGAGAATCCGTTATCATCAGGTGCTCTTGCAGATGCCCCAGCATCCAGACCTGCTCCCAAAGCGGATGGGCTACGAGGTACAGCACCGCATCCGGGGCGGGCGTTGCTCCCAGGGGGGAATCCAGGAAGGAGGCCGGCGGGGACTGAGGGGGGAGCATCTCCTGAGGGAGGGGGAGGTCGTACAAAACGGTATCCGCCCGCCATTCTCCCGTCAAAACGGTCTCCCCGCTGCCGCTGCGCTGACCAAAGGCCTGGTAACGGAGCATCATGCCGGTCTCTGCGTCCAGCCAGTAGCGCGCCAGGAGAAGGTCGGCGGGGGCATCCGGCGAGGTGGTGTACGTCTCCACGATGACCGCGGCACGCCCGGCGGTGGTGTCTTCCCCGGCGGTTTGCAGGTGCAGGGTGGCGGGGATGTCGGCAGGCGGAAAGAGCCACGCACCGTAGGGGTCGATGAGGTGCAGGGGCGGCGCGGCGCGCTCTTCGGGCGGGATGGCAGTGTTGCCGGGCAGGACCATGCGGCGCTCCGTCTGCCCGTCGAAAGAGATGTAAACGGCAGGGGCCAGTTCGGGAGGGCGTTCCCCCTCGTTTTCCGTCGAAGCGGAAAGAAGCACCCCGCCCGTACCGGAGGAGAGCAGTGCTGCCTGGACGAAGACGGTTTCCTGCGCGCTGCCTCCGGTGGGGATGAGAAAGCGCCCTTCCACCCACAGACTCTCCCAGCGGGGGGAATTTCCGTAGGCCAGCAGGTCTTCGGGGGGCATCTGGGGGGTGAGGGGGTGCGCTTCAGGCGTTGGCTGGGGGGATGCGGTGGGTTCCGGGGGCGGAGCCGTCCCGACGGAGCGGAGGGAGAAATCGCTCAGTTGGTATCCGTCCTCCGCGGGGAGGCTTCGGAAGGAAAAGACGACGGTGTAGGGCGTCTCGGCCCCCGCGGGCGCGACGTAGAAATAGTATCGCCACCACCCGGCTTCGTCGGGCGTAAACGCGGCGGGCAAAGGGAATAGGCCGGTGGAAGTGCTGCGCGAGGCGGCTTCGAAATCTCCGCTGGCGGTCAGATAGCGGTTCTCGCCGTACCCTTCGTAAACCTCGTACGCGCCGTGCAGGGGAGCGGTCGTCTCCCAGGCGCGTGTCAGGCGGATGCCTTGCAGTACAGGGCGTCCGTGGGGGTCGAGGGCTGCGGCGGATGCGGGGTCGCATTCCACCGCGACAGTGAAACGGATGGGGCCGGCTGCCGCCGTTTCGCGGTAAAGTTCGATGTCGTTGCCGGAGGCGCACTGTTCGGCGGCGACGTGGAAATTGCCGTTCGAGGTTTCGGCGGCGGGCGTGGCGGAGGCTCCCGGCGGAGGCGTTGGAGAGGGTTGCGCGGCGGGGATGCCGTGCTGAATGCTCCACCGGATGCCCAACCCGGCGAAAACCAGGACCAGGAGAGCCACCGCAGCGGCAACCGTTGAGCGGAAAGAGGTCATCAGGCGTTTCCTCCTGAGCGCACGCGCTCTTCGTTCGTAGAGGGCGGCGCGCAGCGCAGCGCGGCGTGCGCTCTCCGGGCTGAAATCGGTCGTCTGCAAACGGTGCGCCAGGCGTTCCAGGCTCTTGTCAAGAGCGTCGTTTTCTTGGGGGAGGATGCGTGGAGCGCTCATGCCTCACCTCCGGGGGAATCTTCTTCCAGAAAATCCCGCAACTTTCGCAAGGCGCGGTGCACGATGACGGCGAGATTGGCTTCGGAAAGGCCGGTGAGACGGGCGATGCGGGCATACCGCAAATTGGCGGCAAAGCGCAGGGACAGGATGTCGCGTTCTCGCGGCGAAAGGCGCTGCAAGGCCTCCAGCAGGGCAGCCCGTTCTTCCTGCCTGGCGAGATGCTCTTCGGGAGTGCTATCCGAGGCGGGGAGATGGCGCGCCTGAGAGATGGGAACCAGACGGCGCAATCGCTCTTTTCGATGGTGACTGTTGACGGTGTTGCGAGCGATGGCGAAGAGCCATGCGGCGAACGGCCCTTTGCGGGGGGCGTACGAATCGATTTTTCGCAGAGCGCGGCTGAAGATTTCGGAAGTCAGGTCGTCAGCCGTGTCCGCCTCCGCCACGCGGTAGCGCACGTAGTTGTATACCCGTCCGAAGTAACGGTCGTAGAGCGCCGCGAAGGCCTCGGCTTCCGTGGCGAGTTTTTCCAGCAACCGCGTTTCTTCGGATGACATCTCCGGTTCGGTGGTATCTGGGGACATAACGCCGGCCTCTACGCTTTCCTACGCACAAGGACGGGAAATCTTACACCCTCATCCGCCCCCAATACGGCAGAGAGCATCCGAAGCCCGTACGCCGTACCCCGGATGCCCTCTGCCTCACTTGCAAACTTGCCCACTTCCCCATTTTCTACTTGCAAACTTTCTACATCCCCTTTTACGGCCCGATGTACGTCCCCTCCGGGATGACGCGCCCTTTGGGGATGACCACGATGCCGTCGCGTACGCTGTAGGTCTTCGTATCCAGTTCCGTGCCCGAAGGGAAGGGCTTGATGACCACGTTCTCCCCGATGCGGGCGTTTTTGTCAATGATAGCGCCCTCGATGGATGAGCCGGCCCCGATGCCCAGCGGCAGCGGCCCTTCCATGGGGCCTTCGGGCGGGTCGTAATAATCGGCTCCCATCATGATGCAGTTCCGCAAACTCACCTCGTCGGCGATGATGCTGCGCAGGCCGATGACGGCCTCTTCAATCGTGGCTTTCCCAATGCGGCTGCCGTCTGCCAGCAAGACGTTGTGCAGTTCCGCCCCGTTGATGACTGCGCCGGGCAGGAAGCGGGCGTGGGTGTAAATGGGGCGCTGCGGGTCGTAGAAATTGAAGGGGGGATTGGGCTTTGCCAGACTGAGGTTGGTTTCGTAAAAGGAGCGAATCGTCCCGATGTCGCGCCAGTAGCCCTCGAAATCGAAGCCGACCACCTTGTGGGTGCGAATCGCCTTCGGAATTACCTCGCTCCCGAAATCGGTGTAGTCCGTTCCCTTGAGAAGTTCCATCAAAACATCGGTGTTGAAGAGATAAATTCCCATCGAACCGAGGTAAGGCTTTTGAGGGTCGTCGCGGCTCGCGAAGTGTTCCAGCACCTGGGGGTCTTTGGGCTTCTCCACGAAATCGGTGATGCGGCCTTCGGCGTCGCGTTTGAGTATCCCGAAGCGAAAGGCCTCCGCGGCGGGCACGGGCTGGACGGCCACGGTGATGTCGGCGTCTTTCTCCCAGTGGCAGCGGGCCATTTCGGCGTAATCCATGCGGTAGAGATGGTCCCCGGCCAGGATGAAGACGTAAGGGGCGCGGGCGTGAGCAATCTCGCGCAGTTGTTTGCGTACCGCGTCCGCCGTGCCTTGATACCATTCCGTGCTGACGTGAGTCTGTTCGGCGGCCAGAATCTGCACCCAGCCGGGATGGAAGGCGTCGAAACGGTAGGTGCGGGTGATGTGGCGGTGCAATGAGACCGAGTTGAACTGCGTCAGCACGGCGATACGGTGGATTCCGGAATTGATGCAGTTGCTCAGGGGAATGTCAATCAGCCGGTATTTGCCGGCAATCGGCACGGCGGGCTTGGAGCGCTGCTTGGTCAGCGGAAACAGACGCTTGCCGACCCCGCCGCCGAGAATGACGCCTAGAATTTGGTCAATGTGAGGCATAAAGAACTCCTTTTTTTCACAAAAACGCTTCAAACGCACAGAACGCAGATGCTGCCGAGCACGGCAGAGTGCGCCTCTTTTAGAGAGAAAAGCCCCTTCCACGCGTTTGTCTCCAGATAGGCTGCGAGCGCGATAGGGGAAGGAAATTGATTGTTAAAACAAACAAGCCTCCCGCTCACCGCGAAAGGCCCGTGTTATAATCCGCCAGTGCCGAAGGTGGGAATCGAACCCACACTCCCGAGGGAACACGATTTTGAGTCGTGCGCGTCTGCCAGTTCCGCCACTTCGGCATTCCATTGTGCCGCCAAGTATAACCAAAACAATCTGTCAGGTCAAGAGAAATGAAATTAGGCATCGTAGGACTATCGCAATCAGGAAAAACAACCCTTTTCAACGCCCTGACCCGCGGCGACCAGCCGACCACGATGAGCGGAGGCCGCTTCGATGTGCATACCGCCGTGGTGGACGTCCCCGACCCGCGAGTGGAGCGCCTTTCCGAGATGTTCCGTCCCCGCAAGACCACCTTCGCCAAAGTGACCTATGCGGATATTGCCGGTCTGGAGAGCGGCTCTGGTTCCCGCGATGGCTTCCCCGGCCCGGTGCTCAACCAACTTTCGCAAATGGACGGTTTCATCCACGTGGTGCGCTGTTTCGACAACCCCAGCGTACCCCATCCTTTTGGCGAAGTCAACCCCCAGCGAGACCTGGAAGCCCTTGACTCCGAATTCCTGCTCAACGACTTGATTCTCGTCGAGCGCAAGCAAGAGCGCCTGCAGGATGAACTCCGCAAAGGCGGCGGGCGCAAAAAGGAAGAAATCCAGCGCGAAATCACCCTTTTCGAGAAATTGCACGCCGTTTTGGAAGAAGAAAAGCCTCTCCGTACCCTGGAACTGGATGCCGACGAAGAAAAGATTCTCTCCGGTTTTGGATTTCTGACCCGCAAACCCGTTTTGGTGGTGCTCAACCTGGGAGAAGGGCAGCCGGCCCCGGAGATTGCCTACCAATGGCCCCACAGCGCTCTGGTTCCCCTGCAAGGGCAACTGGAGATGGAACTGGCCCAACTGACCCCCGAAGAGGCCGCCATGTTCATGGAAGAATACGGCGTAGAAGAACTCAGCCTCTCCAAAGTCATCCGCCTGTCTTACGACCTGATGGGGCTGCAATCCTTCTTTACCGTGGGAGAAGACGAAGTGCGCGCCTGGACGGTGCGCCGCGGCGCCTCCGCCGTAGAAGCCGCCGGGACCATTCACACCGACCTGGCGAAAGGTTTCATCCGTGCCGAGGTGATTTCCTACGAAGACCTGATTGCCCTAGGCAGCATGGCCGAAGCCCGCAAGCAGGGCAAACTCCGCCTGGAAGGCAAGGAATACCGCGTTCAAGACGGCGACATTCTGCACATCCGCTTCAACGTGTGAGGGGGTGTTATAATCGCCGTATCAGACCGACCAGACCTCACAGGTCTGCCAGACCTGTGAGGTCTTTGCCCCAAAGGAGAACCCTCATGGCCGAAAAAGAAGACCGCGAACTGGAAGCCTGGGAAGTGCAGCGCGGCGCCCGCAAAGGCGTCTCCCGCCCGACGCCCAGGAAAACCCCGCCGCCCGAGACAGAATACATCGCCGAGCATACCCTGACTGCCGAGGAAACGCTCAGTCATCTGGCGCTCAAATATTACGGCTCCGCCGTCAAAGAGAAGTGGATGATAATTTACGAAGCCAACAAGGACGTCATCGGCGATAACCCCAACCGCGTCCGACCGGGGATGGTCTTGAAAATCCCCAAACTGCCGTAACGCCGTACCCCCAGCCTCCGCTCCGGCGGGGGCTTTTTACACCGGAGCAAAACGATGAGCAACGCATACCCCCAAACCCGCTGGAGCCTGGACGACCTCTTTCCCCGTGACGACGCCCAGGCCGTGGAACGCGCCTTCGCCGACCTGGAAAAGGCTGTGGAATCCTTCGAAGCCCGCCGGGCCTCCCTGCGCGCCGATATTTCCTCTGACGATTTCCTCGCCATCCTGCGCGCATACGAGGCTATCCACAAACAGGCTTATCGCATCTACAACTTTGCCAGTTTGTGGTTTGCCGAGGACACCCAGAACCAGGAAGCGCAAACCCTCCTGGGGCGCGTCGAGCAGTTTTTCGCCACCTTCGAGAACCGCATCCTTTTCTTCTCCTTGTGGTGGAAAGGTCTCGATGACGCCAATGCTGCCCGCCTGATGGCTGTCTCCGGCGATTTCGCCTACTTCCTGGAAGCGATGCGGAAATTCAAGCCGCACACGCTTTCCGAAGCGGAGGAAAAGGTCATCAACCTGAAGAACGTCAGCGGGGTGCAGGCCTTGCAGCGTCTCTACGATACGATTACCAATCGCTACATCTTCCGCGTGGCAGTGGACGGGGAGGAACGGGAACTTACCCGCGGGGAACTCATGTCTCTGGTGCGCGGCCCCGACCCGGATTTGCGGGCACGCGCTTACGAGGAGTTGTACCGCGTTTACGGCGAAGACGGCAGTTTGTTGGGGCAGGTCTATCAGACTATCGCCCGTGACTGGTACAACGAGAATATCACCTTGCGGAAATTTACCTCCCCCATCAGCGCCCGCAACCTGCAGAACGACCTCCCCGACGAAGTGGTGGAGACCCTCCTGGATGTCTCCCGCCGCAACGCGCCCCTTTTCCAGCGCTACTTCCGCCTCAAAGCGCGCCACCTGGGGATGGACAAATTGCGCCGCTACGACATTTACGCCCCCGTAGCCCGCACCGAAAAGACCTATACCTTCGGCCAGGCCGCCGAGATGGTTTTCGATGCTTATGCCCGCTTCGAGCCGCGGCTGGCCTCCCTTGCGCAGCAGGTCTTCGATGAAAACCACCTGGATAGCGAGGTGCGGAAAGGCAAGCGGGGCGGGGCTTTCTGTGCCACGGCCACCAATGACCTGACCCCCTGGGTGTTGGTCAACTATCAGGGCAAGCCCGCTGATGTCGCTACCCTGGCGCATGAGTTGGGGCACGCCGTCCACAGTTTGCTGGCGCAGGAGCACACCCTTTTCACCCAGCACCCCGTCCTGCCCCTGGCCGAGACGGCTTCCACCTTCGGCGAGATGCTCCTCGTGGATTACCTTCTCGATGGCGAGCAGGATGAGAGCGTGCGCCGCGACCTGCTCTTCCGCCAGGTGGACGACGCCTATGCCACCATCATGCGGCAGGCTTTCTTTGCCCTCTTCGAGAAAGAAGCCCACGAGATGATTCGGGAGGGCGCTTCGGTGGATGCGCTTTCCGAAGCCTACTTGCGGAATCTGGACGCCCAATTCGGCGATGCGCTGGACGTGGCCGATACCTTCCGTTGGGAGTGGGTTTCCATCCCCCACATTTACCACGTGCCTTTCTACGTCTACGCTTACGCCTTCGGGCAGTTGCTGGTGCTCTCCCTCTACCGGCAATACCGCGCCGAGGGAGATTCCTTCAAGCCGCGTTACCTGAAATTGCTGGCCGCAGGCGGCTCCAAAGCACCGCTGGAAATCCTGGCAGATGCCGGCATTGACGCCCGTCAGGCGGCCTTCTGGCAGGGCGGCTTCGACGTGATTGCCGGCTTGCTGGACGAACTGGAGAAGATGCCGGTTGCGTGACGCCGGAGAAAGGATAGATGCATGGGCAAGAAGCAGCAAGTCATCAGCCGATTATTCGAAATCTGCCGTCGACGAGGGGATTTGGCGTTTGACAATGCACTTGTGAAATCGGTATGCAGTCAAGTTGGTTTTGGAAATGCCTTTGATGTTACCAAAGTGGATTCGCTTGCTATTTTGCCGGACGATGTTCGTCGGGCGGGTTATTTCATCGTCCACCTGGGACGAGGCAGACATCGTTTTGTCAAAGGTGTTGGGATAGGGTATCATCCCTTCGAACCCATCGAAGACGATGAACGCATTTTCTGGAAATACCGCCGGAGTTTATTGAACGAATTGGACACCAGCGAGTCAAACATCCTTTCCGTGGCGAGCAATCAGCGCGTCATTCACGATTTTCTCTACGATGACATCGTGGCCTCTCCCAAAGCGTACAACGCCCGGCGCACCCGATTGAGTTTTTCCTACCGGATTGGGAGCGAGCAGATTGATGCCGCGAGCCTGCAAATGGAGATAGATTTTACATTTGAGTACCAGGGCGTAGTCACCGTGATAGAAGGGAAGAATGGATTTCCTCCGGACTTTGCCGTGTATCAACTGTTTCATCCTTTTCGGTATTACGTGGAAATCAACCGGGAGCGCAACCTCGGTATTCAGGGGATTACAGGGTGCTATGTCTTGCGTCGGCGTGTGGAGAACATCTCCGTTTTGAGATTGTACAACTACACCTTTGACGACCCGGAACAAATGGCATCTATTCGACTGCTGAAGAAGGCAGAGTATCAATTGGTGAACAGGAAATGATGTCCGAGCAAGCCGTTCCCCCGTTTTTGGATAAGGTTTATTTGGGTGATGTGATGGATTTGTTGCATCAGTTACCGGATGCCAGTGTGGACATGGTCTACAGCGACCCGGATTACAATGTGGGCGTGAAGTACGGCGACAAATCATACTCGACGAATTTCGACCGCTACATTACGTGGTACATAGACCTGGCCCGTGAATCCCTGCGAGTTCTGAAAGATGACGGCAATATGTTTTTCATCAACTACCCGAAGCAAAATGCGTACCTGCGCGTCCGCTATCTGGATGAAGCCTGCTACGCGGTCCACGAATACGTTTGGGTTTACAACTCGAACATCGGGCACAGTCCAAAACGTTTTACCACTGCCCATCGAAGTATCCTGCATTGCCGCAAAACGAAGCACAACCGCTTCTACAAAGACAACGTGGCCGTAGCGTACCAGAATCCCAAAGACAAACGAATCTTGCAGCGTCTCGCCAGTGGCTCCAAAGGCAGAATGCCCTACGACTGGCTCTATTTTGACCTGGTCAAGAATGTCAGCAAGGAGAAGACTTTCCACGCTTGCCAGATTCCCCAAGGGCTTTCTTCTTTGTTGGTCAAAGCAGCCACCCAGCCTGGGGACGTGGTGTTGATTCACTTTGGGGGTAGCGGTTCCGAGATTGAGGTGTGCCAACGATTGGGGCGGCACTTCGTCTCGGCAGAGATAGACGAGAAGTATTACCGGATGATTATGGACAGACTGCGCAGCGGCGGCATCGATGAGCGCTACCGGCTCCACCTCAGCAAGGACAAAGGCGCGGATGTCCGCCAATTGACCCTTTTGGAAAAGTGATTGTGAAACTGAACTGGTTTACCGTCTGGCGCGCCGGAGAGGCCGCCCTGCATGAGTGCGGAGCGGACGAAAGCAGTCTGTCGGCCTGGAACGAAATCGGGGATTTGATGTCTCGCCGCTCTTTGGAGCCGCCGGATGCCTTCCTGCGCGACGCGGCTACCCTCCTGGACGACCGGGGTGACGAGACGACGCGGCGCTACGCCCAGGTATGCGACGCCCTGGCCGATGGCTTTTCGGATGGACAACTCTCGGAAGAGGCCCTTTTGGAGATGACGGAGCGCATGGATACGGACCAACTCCCCCCGCAATTGCGCGCCCTTGGCAAGGTGCTGCGCTCGTGGGGCGCGCTGCAACAAGCCGGGGAGGGGCAACGCGGCTTGCTCTCCCTGGGCCTGGATTTGCTGGAGGCTCCCCCGGAGCAGCGCTACGCCCTGACGGCCCGCCTCTTCGTCTCGCGCTCCTCGCTGGCCGATGGGGGCGCGCTGGAACGCACCGCGACCTGCCTGGCGGAGGCGCTGTTGCGCGAAATTGCCCGTCAACGGCGCGGTTTTGCTAGGTAACGGAAGCAGCCGAAAGGGGGTCAGTCTTCTGCCGGTTCTTCTGGGGGCAGGGAGGCTTCCAGGGCGGGGTCTTCTTCGGGGCGGCGGTCCAAAATCTGCATCTGGCTGGCAATCACTTTGGTGAAGTAGCGCGTCTGACCGTCTTGCTCGTAGCGGTCGGTGTGCAGACGCCCTTCGACGAATACCAGCCGTCCCTTGTTCAAGTAATTCTGGCAGATTTCGGCCAAACGCCCCCAGGCCTCGATGTTGAACCAGTCGGTGGCCTCTTTGGGTTCCCCGTTGCTTCCTTTCCAGCGGCGGGTGACGGCCACGCTGAAGGTGGTGTATTGCTTGCCCGTGGGGGTGAAGCGAGTTTCAGGGTCTCGCCCCAGGTAGCCAATCAGTTGGACGCGGTTTAGGCCGGGCATGTTTCCCTCCTTTGAAACAGGTGCGGTACAATTGCCCGCAACGCGGGCACTGGTTTCAGTGTAGCGAATTCGCTGTTTTTGTCAATAGGTTTGGAAAATTTACGCCCGGCGTGACACGGAGGAGTTGGTATGTACTTTGCTATCGAGGGCGTCATCGGGGTGGGAAAAACCACCCTCAGCCGCTTGTTGCAACCGGCATTCAAAGCACAGTTATTGTTGGAGAAATTTGAAGAAAACCCGTTTTTAGCAAAATTCTATGAAGACAGGGCGCGCTATGCCTTCCAAACCCAGATTTTCTTCCTTCTCAGCCGCTACCATCAGCAAAGGGAAGTTGTGCCGGAGACCTTGGAAAACGGCATCCCCTTGATTGCCGATTACGCCTTTGAAAAAGACGCCCTCTTTGCCCAAATCAACCTGCAGGGCGACGAACTGGAAACGTACCGGCAGGTGCACGAAGCCCTGGCGGAGAAAATTCCCGTCCCCGATTTGGTGGTCTATTTGCGTGCCAGCACCGATGTTCTGATGCAGCGCATTGCCATGCGCGACCGGGCGTATGAGCGCGAAATGGAGTGGGGATACATTGACGAACTCAATCGCACCTATGAGGAATTTTACCGCCAGCGCCGATGGCGCGCCCCCGTCCTGGTCATTGAAACCGACCATCTGAATTACGTCCGCAATCCGGACGACCTCAAATGGGTGGAAAACCGCATCCGCCAGACGCTGCGCCTGCCGCCTTTTCAGTCGGCGTTATTGCCTGAGGAGAGATAAGCAAGTCGGGAGCCCTTATGCGGATTACTTTGGAACTGCTGCAAAAATATACTGCCCAGTACGTAGCGCAACGGACTCGGCAAGAGCATGGTCTTGTGTGCGTGTTTTTGGTGGGCAGCATGGTGGAGGGGGATGCCCTCTGGTGTGATGTGCCGGATATTGACCTGGTGTTTGTCCACAACTTCCCCCCGGAAACGCCGCGGGAAGTTGTCTCCTTGCTGGACGACGTCCACCTTGATATTCGGCATCACGACCAGCAGCGTTACGAACCCGCCCGGCAAATTCGCGTGGATGCTACGCTGGGACCGGCGGTCTACGCGGCGCGCCCTCTCCATGACCCCCTGCATTTCTTCGATTTTGTGCAGGCCAGCGTGCGTTCTCAATATGACCGTCCGGAATACGTTTACCAGCGTGCCGCCCCCTTGCTGGAAGAAGCCCGCCAGACGTGGTTCGCTTTGCGCGGAGAGCCGTTTTCCCCCGATTTTTTGGAAAAGTACCTGGACGTGGTAGATGGTGCGGCGCGTTCCCTCTCCGCACTGGCCGGGGTGACGCTTGCGCCGCGTCGTTTTGCCGTCCTTTTCCGCCGCGCCCTGATGAATTTGGGCAACGAGGGACTGTTTTCCGGTTTTCTGGGGATGTTGGGCGGGAATGTCGTCAGCGGGGAAGAGATTGGAGCATGGCTTTCCCCCTGGGAGGCTGCCTGGGAAAAAGTGACCGCTTCTTCCGAAGCCCCGGAGTGGTCCGCCCCGCGTTTGGCGTATTTCCGCAGCGGAATACAAACGCTGTTGGGAGGAGAGATGCCCCAGATGGCGCTATGGCCTTTGCTTGCCACCTGGACGCGCCTGGCGCGCTTGGGCGCGGATGTCGCAGGGTGGGAAGCGGCCTGCCGCGTTTTGGGACTGGATTCCCCCGAGGAGCGAGTGGCCGCCCTGGATGTTTATCTGGATACCGTCGAGGAGATGCTTAGCCGTTGGGCGCGTCAGAACGGGGCGGGGTGAGCGTTTTTGTGGCCCGCGGCAGCAAAATCTTGAAAACCGCCCCGTGCCCATGCGCCCGGTTTTCCGCCCAGATGCGCCCTCCATGGGCCTCGACAATGCCTTTGGTGATTGCCAGTCCCAGCCCCATGCCCCCTGTGCGGCGGGTGAGATGGTCTTCGACCTGATAGAACTCGCGGAAAATGTTCTCCAGTTTGTCCGGGGGAATGCCGGGACCGGTATCGCTGACCTCAATGCCGACTTTGCGCTTCGTGCCGCTCACGCGAATGTCAATTTGCCCGCCGGGGGGGGTAAAACGAACGGCGTTATTGATGAGATTGCTCATCACCAATTGCATTTTTGCATAGTCCGCTCGAATGAGCACGTCTTTTTTGGGAATGTGCAATTTGAGTTTTTGTGATTTGGTCTCAACTGCGGAACGCGTCTCCTGATAGGCTTCCAGTACCACCCGTTGAGCGGGGAAAACTTCCAGGTGTAAGGCGATTTTTCCTTTTTGCAGCATGCTCAAATTGGTCATATCTTCCACGAGGGCGCGCAACCGCAAAGCGGAGTTGAGCACCATTTCGGCATGCTCGGAGAGTTCGCCCTGGGCGTCCTCCTTGAGAAAACTGGCGTATCCCAGGATGACCCCCAGCGGAGTGCGCAATTCGTGGGAAGCGATGGCTATGAAGTCGCTCTTCAGACGGTTTGCTTCCCGCAACTCTTCGTTGGCGCGTTGCAGGGCCTGCACCAGCCGGGCGTTTTCGATGGCTACCGAGGCATGTGAGGCGGTCACGCTCAGCAGGCGTAAATCGTTGCCGTTGAATTCCCCGTCGCGTTTGTTGAGAGCCTCCAGTACCCCGATGACCTTGTTGTGTATCCGCATTGGGACGCCGAGCAGGGAGCGGGTGGTAAAGTTGACCTGCCTGCCGACCTGATTGTAGTGTTCGGTGGTCTCGGATAAATCGTTGAGGAGGTAAGGGGTATTTTCGGAAAATATTTTCCCGGCGATGCTCCCTTCGATGGGAACGGGAATTTTGGCAAGTTCCAGAGGGTCTGAGCCGGTAGACGCGGCGAAAAAGAGCGAATTCTCCTGTTCGTCATACAGCAAAATGGAGGCCGCTTCACAGTCCAGCAGGTCGGCTGCTGCCTCGATGATGTATTGCAGCAGGCGGTCAATTTCCAGCGTGGAATTAATGACCACGCTGATTTCCACCAGACGCGCCAATTGGCGAATGGTCTGACGGAGTTCGTAGGGACTGCGTAGTTCTGACGTAAAACTCATGGCGTTGTATAGTTTATCCATAAGCGGGCGCTTTGTCCATAGATGAATCCGGCCTGTTTGAGAATCTCGTCCCAGACGGCGTTCTTTCTCATTCTCCCGGATTTATGTTTCACGTGAAACATCTTCCGAGAGTTGGGGCGGGAAGGCTTTTCCCGCATCTCCCAGAAAGGCAGTACGTGGTAGAATGCAAGTGCAAGTCTGCCGGAAAATTTCTCTCCGGGCAGGCTTATCTTACGTCTCTTTACGGAGGTTTTGGTATGACCGAGCAACAAGTTGCAACCGAAAAAGTGAAACGCGGCCTGGCGCAAATGCTCAAGGGCGGCGTCATCATGGATGTCGTCACCCCCGAACAGGCCAAAATAGCGGAAGACGCCGGCGCGGTGGCCGTCATGGCCTTGGAACGCGTCCCTGCCGACATCCGCGCCCAGGGCGGGGTGGCCCGCATGAGCGACCCTGAACTGATTCTCAAAATCATGGATGCCGTCAGCATTCCCGTGATGGCGAAGTGCCGCATCGGCCATTTCGTGGAAGCCCAAATCCTGGAATCCCTCGGTGTGGATTACATCGACGAATCCGAAGTGCTCACCCCGGCGGATGAGAAATACCACATCAACAAGCATGAGTTCAAGGTACCCTTTGTGTGCGGATGCCGTAACCTGGGCGAGGCCCTGCGCCGTATCGGCGAGGGAGCGGCCATGATTCGCACCAAGGGCGAGGCCGGCACCGGCGATGTGGTGGAGGCCGTGCGCCACGCCCGCTCCGTGCTGGGCGAAATCCGCCGCCTGCAAAACATGCCTGAAGAAGAGTTGATGACCTACGCCAAGGAAATCGGCGCGCCCTATGCCCTGGTCAAGGAAGTGCGCGACCTGGGCCGCCTGCCGGTGGTCAACTTCGCTGCCGGCGGGATTGCCACTCCCGCCGATGCCGCTCTGATGATGCAACTCGGCGTGGACGGCGTCTTCGTCGGCTCCGGCATCTTCAAATCCGGCAATCCGGCGCGTCGCGCCGCGGCCATCGTCAAGGCCGTCACCCACTACAACGACCCCGCCATCCTGGCCGAAGTCAGCCGCAACCTGGGCGAACCGATGGTCGGCATCAACGTCTCCACCATGCCGGAGACAGAGCGCATCGCCGGGCGCGGCTGGTAAACGCTTTTCGTCCCTATGAAAATTGGAGTGCTTGCCCTGCAAGGCGATTTTGCCGAGCATATCACCATGCTGCGGAAACTCGGCGTCTCCGCCGCGGAAGTCCGCCTGCCGGAACATCTCGATGGACTGGACGGTCTCATCATCCCCGGCGGAGAATCGACCACCATCGGCAAACTGGCGCAGGATTTTGGCCTTTTCGAGCCGCTGCGCCGTTTCGGACGCAACCGGGCCATTTGGGGTACCTGCGCCGGAGCCATCTTTCTCTCGAAGGATGCCCGCCGCCCCCAACCCCTGCTCGAACTGATGGACATCACCGTGGAGCGCAATGCTTTTGGCCGGCAGGTGGATAGTTTCGAAGTGGACCTCTCCGTCCCCGCGCTGCAAGCGGTTGACCCGGAGAACAGACCCTACCATGCGGTTTTCATCCGCGCCCCGCTGATTGAATCCGTCTCCGGCGACGCGGTGGTTCTCGCAACTCTGGACGACGGGCGCATCGTGGCGGCGCAGCAGGGACGCCTGCTGGCAACCGCTTTTCACCCGGAACTGACCGACGACGACCGCTTCCATCGCTACTTCGTGCACATGGCGGCAAACTCCTGACTCTCGATGCTGGCAAGAGCCTTTGAGTGGCGCGATTTGTCCTACCTGCACGCTTTTCGGGCGCAAACCCTGTTTTTGGATAGCGCTCTGGTCTTGACGCGCGGCCCTCTTCAGGTTCTGGGCACCATGCTCTCCGCGGTGTTCCCCTCCGCCGGGCTTTTTACTGCCGTTGCCCAGGATGAACGTCATCCCCGCGCCCGGCTGATTGGGCAACTCGCGCGTTTGAAGGGGCTGCCTGCCGCCCGCCTGACCTTCCTTTCGCCGGAGCGGTTTGCCCGCGAAGCGTATTTCATCCCCCTCCTGACTCTCCTGGCGCGGCAGGCCGCCGCCGGCAACGCCTTGCGCTTACTGGCGGAGGTGGAAAGCGACCACGCGGCGCTCTCTCTGCTGCGTAAGGGCGGGTTTCTCCCTTACGGAAAGCAGCGCATCTGGCGTTTCTCGCCGGATTCCATCGCGGTTGCCGAAAAGGATGCCCTCTGGCGCATTGCTAATCGGCAGGATGCGTTTGCTGTGCAGCAATTGTATGCGCGTCTCGCTCCGCCTGCTGTCCAGGGGGTTCTCTCCCGCCTGCCCGACGCAGAGACTGGCCTGGTGTATGCCCGTGACGGCGAAGTGCTGGGGTACGCCTCCCTGCAGTACGGCTTGCGGGGCGTGTTCGTGCGGCCCTTGTTGCAGCCCGACCTCGATACTGCCGTCTTCCGTTCCATGCTGGGAACCCTGGCATCTCTGTCCTTTCTGCGCTCCCGTCCCCTCTACCTTGCCGTCACCGCCGAGCAAGGATGGCTGGAGACATCCCTGGAAGACCTGGGCGCGCAGCCCGGTTCGGAGCAGACCCTGCTCTTCAAATCCCTTACCGCTTCCTCTGTAAGGCAAACCGGCCCGCTGCTTCATTCTCCTGGTCTTTCCGGCCCGATTGTCTTCTAATCCCGCAACTCCCTAACCCGCAACCCCCTAACCTCTCTCTTCTCCGCATGACCAAACGTAAAATCACCGACGACCTGGACGCCCTGCTCTCCGTTCTGCCTCCCGCCATTGCCAAGGCAGTGCGCCAGGCCGACGATAGCGACAACTTGTTGGAAATCATTCTCGACCTGGGACGCGCTCCCTCGGCGCGCTTCACGCACGGCGAAATCCCACTGCTGGATGTGGAAGTGAGCCGCGCCGATATTGATTTTGTCGTCGAGCGCATCGGCGATTTCGACGACGACAACCGCGCCGGCCTGGAGCGCACCCTGCACCGTATCGCCGCCATCCGCAACCGCAAGGGCGATGTGGTTGGTCTCACCTGCCGGGTGGGGCGCGCCGTGTATGGTACCCTGGACATCATCCAGGACCTCATCGAGAGCGGCAAGAGCGTCCTCCTGTTGGGACGCCCCGGCGTGGGCAAGACCACCCTCCTGCGCGAGGCCGCCCGCGTCCTGGCGGAGAGCAAACGCGTCATCGTTGTGGATACCTCCAACGAAATTGGCGGCGACGGCGACGTGCCCCATCCCGCGGTAGGCAAGGCGCGCCGCATGCAGGTCGCCAGCCCCGCCTTGCAGCACGAGGTGATGATTGAGGCCGTCGAAAATCACAACCCCGAAGTCATCGTGATTGACGAAATCGGGCGTGAATTGGAGGCCCTGGCAGCCCGCACAATTGCCGAGCGCGGCGTGCAGTTGATTGGCACTGCCCACGGCAACAGTCTGGAAAACCTCCTGCTCAACCCGACCCTCTCCGACCTGGTGGGCGGCATCGAGTCCGTCACCCTCTCGGATGAGGAGGCCCGCCGCCGCCGCACCCAAAAAACCGTCCTGGAGCGCCGCTCTCCTCCCACCTTCGACGTGCTCATCGAAATCCAGACCCGCGACCGCCTGGCCGTCCACCCGGATGTGGCTGCCGCGGTAGATGCCCTCCTGCGCGGCTACCCCCTGCCACCGGAAATCCGCACCCGCGGCCCGGATGGAGAAATCCGCATCGAGAAGGCCGCCGCTCCGCGCCCTCCGAAGCGAGGGAATACTCCCACGGGGCTGCGCCGCCAATTCGGGAGCGGGGCGGGTACGGACTCTCCCCCACAAAGCGCTGAAACATCCGGGGAGGCCGCACCCCCCGTAAAGGGAGGCCGTCACGAAGTCAAGCGCATCTATCCCTACGGGGTGGCGCGCAACCGTCTCATGCAGGCCGCCCGCAAATTGGGCGTTCCCATCGTGGTGGTGGACGACCTCAGCCAGACGGATGCCCTCGTCACCCTGCGTACCTACTACCGCAAACGCCAGCGCACGGTGATGAACGCCGAGCAGAGCGGTGTGCCGGTCTACGTCCTGCGCTCCAACACCGTCAACCAGATGGTGGATTTCCTCAGTGATTTGTTCGCCCTGCACACCGAGGCCCGCCAGGATGCCGATGTGGACCGCGCTTTGCAGGAAACGCAGTCCGCCATTGCCGCCGTGATGGACGGGGAGCGCTGGGTGGACCTGCCTCCCGCTTCGGCCTATATCCGCCGCTTGCAGCACCAGATGGCGCGCGATGCCCAACTGGTCTCGCACTCTTACGGGCGCGAACCGTACCGCCGCGTGCGCATCTTTCGGGAGTAGGTTTTCATGAGTGGCGTGTTCATCACTTTCGAGGGGCCGGAGGGCAGCGGGAAAACCACCCAAATCCCTCTCCTGGCGGATTTCCTGCGCTCCCGCGGCCATGACGTGCTTACCACGCGGGAGCCGGGCGGCACGCCTATCGGCGACCAGATTCGCGCCATCCTGAGCAACCTGGACAATACGGCCATGCACCCGCGGGCCGAAATCCTGCTCTTCTTGGCCTCCCGCGCCCAACTGGTGGAGCAGGTCATCCGTCCCCACCTGGGGCGCGGCGGGGTGGTGCTCTGCGACCGCTATGCCGATTCCACCCTGGCCTATCAAGGCTACGGACATGGCGTGGATTTGGGTGTGTTGCAAAATCTCTTGCTGTTCGCCACCGGCGGCGTGTTTCCTCATCTCACTTTCCTGCTGGACCTGGACGTGGAAGCAGGACTGAAACGCCGGGCCAGCGGCGGCGAGTGGAACCGCCTGGATGCCTATGCCCTGGAATTCCATCGCCGCGTGCGCCGTGGCTACCACGAACTGGTGAAAAAAGAACCGGAGCGCTGGGTGGTGATTGATGCCTCCCAGTCTCCGGAACAGGTGCAGGCTGCCATCCGCCAGGCACTGGCCGAGCGCATGCCTGCCTTGACCGATAGTTTGTCGGAGTAAAGCAAGGCGGAGTCTTGCTCTACCTCATTCGTCAGACTCTCTCTGTGCAGCGGCCAGCCTAGTTAGTGTTGCTGTAACACGATTTGGGTTTGTTTACAAATCCCCCTGCGGTTCCTCGGCCAGGTCGGGCAGAGCCGATTCGATTTCATCGGGGCTTTGACCGGCTTCCAGCCGGTCAACCACCTCGTCGAATTCCGGTCCCAGGTCTTCGCCCAGTTCGCGGCTCATTTTGCGCATCACGCGCCCCAGCGCCTGGGGGTCGTCCTCCAGCCCTTCCAGGGCGGTGGGGTCGGCGAAATCATCCAGCAAGGCTTCCTCCGAGCGGGCGACGCGCACTCTCCCGATGCGGCGCTGTACGTTCTTGCTGCCGCAGTGTGGGCAGGCCACCGGGCGGGTTCCGTATTCGGCGTAGGTCATGAAAATCTCGAAGCGGCGGTTGCAATCCAGGCAGCGATACTCGTAAGTCGGCATACGCACCTCCGTAACAGGGATTTTTTACTTGCATTCTCAATTTTGGACTTTTGAAAAATAGGTGGAACTGTGTCAGAATGTGGGTATGGACAAACACCAATCTCTAACACAGTTCCGACAACAAGTGTACCAGAACTT
>JANTFR010000026.1 GCA_024763355.1 Anaerolineales bacterium | reverse complement strand
AATCAAGTGGCAGAGGCCCGTTGGGGGCTGGTGCAATCCCTGGGGGGGCAGGCATCCACCGCGGTCACCCACGTTCTCAGCGCGGAATCCTGAAAAACGGGGTATCCTGATAGTTCCTGACAGTTTCAAAAGTCTACACTGGCGGCAGGTCGAGCACAGAAACGACAAAGGAGTAGCACAAAATGGAAATTCCTCGTCATTGGCGATTGAAGAAACAGCGGTATGCCCTACAGGGCGAGGTCTGCCCGCACTGCCAGGCCAAGATTTTTCCGCCTCGCGATGTGTGCCCCGAATGCGGCGGCGAGGCCAAGACGACCTATCAGTTCAGCGGGCGCGGCGAAGTGTATTCTTACACCAAAGTCTACAATCCCCCTGCGGGTTACGAGGACGGCGCTCCGTACACTGTGGCGCTGGTCAAACTGGAAGAAGGCCCCATCATCACGGCGCAATTGACCGACCTGGGCGACCAGGAAATCGAAATCGGAATGCCCGTGGAGATGGTGACCCGGCGCCTGCGCTCGGACGGCGATGAACGCGGCCTGCTGGTGTACGGGTACAAGTTCCGCCCGGTGCTGCAATCCCTCCCGCTGGCGGGAGATTGAATCGCATTCTCCCTTTGTAGAAGGCAGGACAGCCGCGCAAGCGGCTGTCCTTTTTTTGCGCAGATGGGGAACCCGTCCGAGATTCTTGATAGGAGTTGGGCAGACCTGGCAAGGCCGTTTTCCATTTCCGGCCTCGTTGCCTGTGACTGAGGGTATAATGCAAACATGGCACTCATTGATGAACTTCGCGCCAGATTTGCCCAGAACCGGTTTGAGTTTTCAAAACATGCTGTCGACCAGGCAATCTTGAGAGATATAACGGTGCAGGAAATACGAGACGCAGTGGCAACTGGAAACGGAGATAACGATGGACGGAGACCGAGACGAAAAACTCGTATATCGCAAAGTGACGTACACGCTTTACAAGGACGGAAAATTCTACATCGTCGAAAATGTTCCCGCGCGAGTGGACGAGGAGACGGGAGAACAGTTCTTCGCGCCCGAAACGGTAGAAGCGCTGCGGGAAATCATTGCGGGAGGCAAGAAGCCGCTTCGCGTGACGAAGACGCCCGTGTATGATTTCATGCTACAATAGAATCGCCATGAGAGAGCACACTGCACCCCGCAGGCGCAATCCCAAAACGGAGGCCGCCCACCGCAAGGAAACCCGCTGGCAGATTACCCTGCCGCTGCTCGCGGGGGCGGTTTTGCTGCTCGTCCTGGCCGTTTTGGCCGGGATGCTGCCCGGCGCGCAGGCCGGCAAGTGGGCGGATACGGCCCTCATCTTCCTGATAACGCTGGCCTTTGTGCCTCTCTTCGTAGCGTTGGCGCTCGGCGCCGCGGTCGCTTACGGGGTGTGGGAGGCCAATCGTCATCTGCCGCCCGTGATGCTGCGGGGTCAGGAACTCGCCGACCGGGTCAACCGGGGCGTCGAAAAGGCCAGCGATAAAATTGTCGCCCCCATCATCCGGGGGCATGTGTTGGGTGCGAAATTGCGCGCCGCCAGGCGGAAATTTCCCCGTTTGAATTCGTAGGGCTTGTGGGGTCAAGACTTCCGAGATTTTGACAAGAGCCGCTCCAGACGAACACCGTCCTGGGGAAATCTCGGAAGTCTGTCTCTCTCACCCGACAATGCTACGTTGACCCAATCGTAACCCGCTGCAAACGATGAGACGAGAAACGTTATGAACCAACAACACATAGACCCATCTACCAAGAATCGCATTTTGATTACCGGCGCTGTCCTGGGAGCGGCGAGCGGCTTCATTGCCGCTTATCTTCTCGTGCAGCGCGCCGAGAAGGAGGGGCAGGAAGTTCAGTTTTCGGCCAAGGAGGGGGTCAAACTGGGGGCGCTGGTCTTTGGCCTGCTACGGCAGGTGGCCCAGTTGGGCGGATAGAAGGCACGGTCAGAACGAGCCCTTTCTGGCCTCGCGGCATCGCGAGGCCGTTTTCCTATGGATTCCCCCCGTCTCCTGATAGCCGGCAGGTTGTGGCGGCAGTATCTCCTGCTGCCCGACGGCCGGGCGCGGCTGGACGTCCCTGGCGGGAACCTGCTCTACGCCGCGGCGGGGGCGCGGGTCTGGGATGATGTTCCCATCGGCTTGCTGGCCCGCATCAGCGCCGACTACCCTCAGGCGTGGATAGACGCCCTGGAAAAACACAATCTGGATACCCGCGGCATCCATCGCCTGAAGAAGACCTTCCCGCAGCGCCGCTTCATCGCCTATACAGATTTGCAGACCCGCCATACCAGCGAGCCGGTAAAGCACTTCGCCCGTCTGGGATTGCCTTTCCCCCCCGAATTGCTCTCGTACACCGACCCGGTGCCGGAATTGGACAGCCGTACCCGGATGCAACTCGCTTCCCTGCGGCAGGCGGAAATCCCCCCCGATTATCTCGATGCGGCGGGCGCCCACATCTGCCCGGTGGATTACCTCACCCACACCCTGCTCCCCGCCCTTTTCCGCCAGGCGAACATCCGTACCATTACCCTTGACCCTTCGCCGGGGTACATGACCCCCGCCTTTTGGGAGCAGGTACCCTCCATCGTGACCGGTCTGACGGCCTTTTTGCCCTCCGAGGAAGAAATGCGCGCCCTCTTTCGGGGGCGCAGCGATGATTTGTGGGAAATGGCGGAGGGGCTGGCCGCCTACGGCTGCGAAATCGTGGTCATCAAACGCGGCCGGGGGGGGCAATGGGTGTACGATGCCGAAAGCGGCAAGCGCTGGGAGATTCCGGCATATCCCTCGCGAGAAGTAGACCCGACCGGTGCGGGGGATGCTTTCGGCGGCGGATTCCTGGCCGGTTTCCGCAAGACATACGACCCCGTAGAAGCCGCTCTGCACGGCAACATCGCCGCCTCCCTGACCATCGAAGGGCACGACCCGCTGTATGCCCTGGACGCGCTCCCCGGTCTGGCCCAGGCCCGCCTGGAAGTGCTCCGCGCCGACGTTCATCAGCGTTAAGGCGTCAGGTCTCAGGCTTGAGCGTTCGGCATTGACCATTCGGTATTCATCACTCTGCATTCACCATTCCCTCATGTCCACATCCCGTCTCCTCGACCTCGCCGTTCAAATCCAGCAAATCCCTGCACCCACTTTCCACGAGGGAGAGCGGGCGCGCTTCATGCGGGAACAGTGGGACGCGCTCGGTCTCCCCACGGAGGAAGACGATACGGGGAATGTGTATGCCCTCTTGCGGGGAGAGAAAAGGGGAAAGACGGTGGTGCTCTCCGCCCATCTGGATACCGTTTTCCCGGCGGATACCCCCTTGCGCCTGCGGCGGGATGGAAAGCGCATCATCGGCCCGGGGATTGGGGATAACTCCCTGGCGCTGGCCGCCCTGGTGGATGTGGCCCGCGCCGTCACCGAAGGGGACCTGACCTTGCAGGGAGACGTATGGCTGGCGGCCAACGTGGGTGAGGAAGGGCTGGGCAATCTGCTGGGAATGCGCGCTGTGGCGGACCGCTTTAGGGATGCCCCGCTGGCCTATCTGGTGCTGGAGGGAATGTCTCTGGGGGCGATTTACCACCGCGCCCTGAGCGTGCAGCGCTACCGCATCACCGCCCGCACCGAGGGAGGACACTCGTGGGCTAATTACGGCGTCCCCTCCGCGATTCACGAACTGGCGCGGCTGATAGCCCAATTGGATGCCCTCGCTTTGCCGCGTTCCCCGCGCACCTCGCTCAACGCCGGTGTGTTTCGGGGAGGCGTTTCCATTAATACGATTGCTCCCCAGGCCTGGACGGCGCTTGACCTGCGTTCCGAGAGTCCCGAAATGCTGGCGTGGCTTTCCAAACAGGTGAATCTTTTGGTGGGGCAGGCCAACCGTCCGGGAGTCAAGGTCACCCTGGAGAACATCGGGCAGCGTCCCGGCGGAGAAATCCCGGCTGCTCATCCCCTGGTGCAGTTGGCAGAAGAGTGTCTGCGCGAGCAGGGCATTTCGCCCGCCCTGTTCATCGGTTCCACCGACGCGAACATCCCCCTCAGCCGGGGCTATCCCGCCATTTGTGTCGGCCTGACAAAGGGCAACCGCGCCCACACGGAACAAGAGTACATCGAGACCGCCCCGCTGGAGCAGGGAATGGCCTTTTTATACGCCTTGCTCAAGCGTGTCTGGACGCTGGATGGTTTCGCCGATTCTTCGTGAGGAAGAGCGCAACGCCTCTCTGCCTCAGGTGCGTTCTCCTAAAATGTAGGCGTGCAGGTGGGAAATCAATTGCGCCTGGTCGTCAATCACTGCTTTGACTACATCGCCAATGGAAATTACGCCTGTTACGTGGCCTCCCTCCTCCACGATGGGTAGGTGGCGAATGCGGCGGGTAGTCATCAAAGCCATGCATTCCTCAACGCTCTGCTCCGGCGAAACACATACAACCTCGGGGGTCATGATTTCCCGGACGCGGGTTTCGCGGGAGGAGCGGTCGTGCAAAATCACTTTGCGGGCATAGTCGCGTTCAGAGAAAATACCCACCAGTTTTTCTCCCTCCGTAACCAGTACCGCGCCGATGTCTTTTTCGGCCATGAGTTGCAGCGCTTCGTACACCGTGGCATCGGGAGAGACGCTCCAGACGTGTTCTCGTTCTCCCTTGTCACGTAACAGTTGACGAATTGTGTCCATCCGGATTTGCTCCTTTCAACGTTGGGTTGACAAAAAAGACCCGTCCCGTGCCCGGCAGCCATTTCAGAGCGGGGACGCAGGAGCGGACATCCCGATGGGCTGCCCGCTGGAAGTGTATTTACTGTACAGGATTTTGGGGAGAAATGCAAGCGCGAACGCGAATGCACGCCGACTTACGCTGAGGAAATCAGCGTTCTGCTATTTCTGCGTTGTGCCCTTCGACCGTATCCCCCTCCAGAAATTCGTCCAGTTGCAGTTTGTGAAACAGGCGCACGCGCACGTCGGAAGGCAGGGTAGGCTGGGCCTGTTCCAGTGTTTGCACCAGATACACCGTGCGGCGCAGTGTATCTACGACCACGCGACAGTTATCGCACTCCGCCAGATGCCGTTCAATCTCCAGGCACAAAGATTCCTGCAGGGTTCCGTCTACATATTCGGAGAGAGAATCCAGCAAATAGCGGCATTGGGAGGAGGGCAAAGGGGTGCTCGTACTCATGGTTTTCCTTCCAGTCTGTCCCGGTAATACACGGACAGGCGTTCCCGCAAGGCGAGCCGGGCGCGGGAGAGGCGGGTCTTCACGGCAGCCTCGCTCAACCCCAGCACTTCGGCGGTTTCCCTGGTGGAGAGACCTTCTATCTCGCGCAGCAGAAAGACGGCCTTCAGCGTGGGGGGCAGCCGGTCAATGGCTTGCCTTAAATATCGGCGCACTTCGTCGCTCAGGAGAGACTCCTCCGGCATGTGCGACCAGTCCACGATTTCCAGAGCCTCTTGCGCCAAACCCTCTCCGTTGCTGACCGGGGCATCCACGGAGAGGGCCTCCGGTTTGCGCCGCCGAATCAGCATCAGGGCCTCGTTGGTTGCAATCCGGTACAGCCAGGTGGAGAGTTTGGAACGTCCGTCGAAGCGCGGCAGGTTTTGGTAAGCCTTGATGAAGGTCTCTTGCAGGATGTCCTCGGCGTCCTGCGGGTTGTTGAGCATGCGCAGGGCCAGCCGGTAGATGGCCGGAGAATGAGTCTCCACAAAGCGGGCAAATTCCGCCTTGTCGCCGGCCTTGAGGGCTTCCAGAGAAATGGGTTCAGTCATTGGATGCAGGGGAGATGAAAACGTTACGGATTTTCAGCGCGGCAAGTGTACCATACCGTCCCTTCTCCGCCGGGAGTGTGCTATCATTGTCCCGCACATTCCGCCGTGAAAGGAACTCCCGATATGCCCCTCTACACCCGCGTTGCGCTCTTCCTGGATTACGAGAATTTCCATGCCACCTTGCAAAAACGCACCCGCACCCTGCGCCACCGCTACGGATACTCCCCGCAAGTGGATTTCCTGCAACTGGTGGATTTCATCGAACGCAATTACGGCCCTCTGGCCCGCCGGGATTTCATCGCCGTAGCCAATTTTACGCACTACAACCCGCAAAAAGGGGGGCTGAACAAAGTGGCGACCCTGATTGACGTGGATAGTTTCAAGCCGCGTTCCGAGCGCAGCCGGGAGCAGTCCTCCGGCGGCAAGAAGTACGTGGAAAAGAATTACGCCGATTTTCGCCTGGCCTATGAAATCGGGAAGCACGTTCAGGAACGCCGCGCCGACCTGTACATCATCGCCAGCGGGGATGGGGGCTTCGCCGCCGTGGGACGCGCCCTGGAGCAGGATGATGTTGCCGTGCTTTTCCTGCTGGCCGCGCCCGAACTAAGCGCTATCATCATCAAGGAAGGTTTTCGCTGGTTCGATTTCGACCGCACCCAGACACCCCCGGAACCCCCCGCTGCCGCGCCTCCGGTCAAGAAAGCCCCTTCTCCACCCCGCGAGAAGACAAAAGACGAGATGCAGGATTTGCAGGAGACCCTCTCCGCCCTGCGGCGTGCCCTGAGCACGGGCGTCCCTCTCGATTTGTTGAAGGCGCTTCTACCCGCGGAGCGCTCCGAGGCCCTGATTCGCAAGGCCGAGAGCCAGGGCCTCATAGACCGCTGGGAAGCGCCCGAAAGCGGCGTGGTGTGTGTTTCGCTGCGCAGTGAGCGCCTTTTTGGGAAGGTGCAGCCTATCCCTACCCGCCCGGAGGTGGCCGGCGGCGCCCGGCAACTCTACCTCCTCGCCCAAATCGCGGCGGACCTGCCCGAAACCACCCGCGCCGCCTGGCGACGCGCTCTCAAAGACCGTCTGGGTCTCAGCAACCGGCAGGTTAAAGCCTTGCTGCAGAACCTTTTCGCTATCGGCATCCTGCGCCCCGCCGACCTGCGCTCCCCCCGCATCACGCTGGAAACGGCGCTGGAGTTCTTGGGGATAACCGTGGACGGTGGATGACAGACTGTGGACGGTGGACGGTAGACCGTGGACGATAGACGACAGACGACAGACGACGGGCAACAGACGGCAGACCGTGGACGATAGACCGTAGACGCTCTGACCACTCCGACCAATGCAACCGCTGAACCAACGAACCAATGCAACCAATGAACCAATGAACCAATGCAACCGATGAACCAATGCAACCAACACAACCAATGAACCAACCCTTCTTCTCCCCCCGCGGCGTCGTCGTCATCGGCGCTTCGCGCGACCCTGAAAAACTGGGCTACGGCATCGCCCGCAACCTCGTCCAGGGCGGATACCCCGGCGCGGTGCATTTCGTCAACCGCAAGGGAGGCCGTTTGCTGGGACGCCCCATTTACACCGAAGTGGCGCAGGTTCCCGACCCCGCAGACCTGGCCGTCATCCTCATCCCTGCCCCCTACGTCCCCGCCGCGCTGGAAGCCTGCGGGGAGCGCGGCATCCGCGCCGTCATCGTGGCCTCCGGCGGATTTCGCGAGACCGGCCCGCAGGGAGCCGCCCTGGAAGCCCAACTCGTGGAAATCGCCCGCCGCTACGGGATGCGTATGATTGGCCCCAACTGCATCGGCCTGCTCGACACCCACCTGCCCCTGGATACCACCTTCCTGCCCCCGCCCGGCCCGCTGGCGGGCGAGATTGCCTTCCTCTCCCACTCCGGCGCGATTTGCGCCGCCATCACCGACTGGGCTTACGGGCAGGGACTGGGCTTCTCCCGCCTGGTCAGTCTGGGCAACCAGGCCGACGTGACCGAGACCGACATGCTCTCCTCCGTGGCCGACGACCCGCATACCCGCGTCCTGACCTTTTACATGGAAGGCGTCAGCGATGGCCGCCGCTTTGTGGAGCAGGCGCGTCGCGTCGTGAGCCGCAAGCCGGTGGTGGCCCTCAAGGTGGGACGTTACGAGAGCGGGCAGAAGGCCGCCGCCTCGCACACCGGCGCGCTGGCGGGCAGCGAAGTCGCCTTCGATGCCGCCTTCCGCAGGGCGGGCGTGCTGCGCGCCGAAACCGCCGAGCAGATGTTCATCTGGGGGCGCGCCCTGGCCTGGTCGCCGCCGCTGCAAGGAAAACGGATTGCCGTCCTGACCAACGCCGGAGGTCCCGGCGTCACCGCCGCCGACGCGCTGGAGGCCAACGGCCTGCAGATGGCCTCCCTCTCCCCGCAAACCGCCGAGACCCTGCGCTCCTTCCTGCCCCCCGCCGCCAACATCCACAATCCGGTGGATATGCTCGCCTCCGCCTCGCCGGAGGATTACGCCCGCGGACTGCGCGCCCTGCTCGCTGACCCCGGCGTGGACGGCGTGATGCTCATCCTGCCCCCGCCGCCCATGTTCAGCGCCGGCGCGGTTGCCAAAGCCACCATCCCCCTCATCCAGACTGCCGAGAAGCCCGTCGTCGTCGCCCTGATGGGGGAGCGGCTCATCCCGGAGGCGGTGCAGCACTACCGCTCGGCGCGCGTCCCCGAATACCGCTTCCCGGAGCAGGCCGCCGAAGCCCTGGCTGCCCTCTACCGTTACGGGGAGATGCGGGAAGAGAGCGCGGCGCGGGAGATTCATCCCCCCGACGTGGACAAAGAGAAGGCGGCCTCCCTTTTGGCGGATTCCGCCCCCGGAAGTTGGCTCTCCCCCTCGGAAACGGCAGCCCTCCTGGGGGCGTATGGTATCCGCACCCCCTTTGGAGAGATAGCGCATTCCCCGCAGGAGGCCGCCTCCCTTGCGGAGCAAATCGGTTTTCCGGTGGCGCTCAAAATCGTCTCTCCCGATGTGCCCCACAAATCCGATGCGGGCGGCCTCCTGCTGGGAGTTGCATCCCCCGAAGATGCCGCCCGGGGCTACCGCCGCATTTTGGAGCGCGTCTCACAGGCGGTACCGGGCGCGGCGCTGGAGGGGGTGCTGGTGCAGCCGATGATTGGCGATGGGCAGGAGGTCATCGCCGGCGTGGTGCGCGACCCGCAATTCGGCCCCCTGGTCATGTTCGGCTCCGGCGGCGTGGAGGTGGAAGGCCTCAAGGACGTATCTTTTGCCCTCGCTCCTCTGACCGAACCCGACCTGGAACACCTGCTGGCAAGCACCTGGGCGGGGCGCAAACTGGCGGGCTTCCGCAGCATCCCTCCCGCCGACCGGGGGGCGGTGCGCGATGTTCTCGTGCGACTGGCGCAACTGGCCGCCGACCACCCCCAAATTGCGGAAATCGAAATCAACCCCCTGCGCGTTTTGCTGCCGGGGCAAGGCGCCGCGGCGCTGGATGTGCGCGTCAAGACGGCGGAAATGTAAGAAAAACGTCAACACTGCATCCATAGTGTAACCTTTGAAGCCGTCGGGCATCTAACCGATTGTGTGTAGGCCAAACTGAGAGGTTTGTTCATGACTGACCCTGAGAACAACGCTTCCTCCGGTGACGAAAAGCAGCCCCCCGAAGAAGAACAGCGCGTAACCCGCTCTGCCTTCGAGACGTTCGGACTGCAACTGGATGTGACTCCGCCCGCCGAGGAGCACAAAGACCTCAAGGAAGGCGACCTGTGTCCCCAGTGCGGCAAGGCCAGACTGGAATACGACGGCACACTCACCCTGCGCTGCCCCAACTGCGGCTACAGCGCGGGCGGATGTTTTACCTGATAAACTCTTTCTGCATCCCGTCGGGATGCTTTCGGAAAGTGAAATTCAATTTACAAGGAGATTTTTCTCATGCCCGCAACTACCCGTTTGCTCGACGATAACATCGTTTCCCAGGTCAAGGAAGTTTTTGCCGACCTGAAAGACCCCGTAAAGGTGATTTTCTTTGGGAATGAGGGCCAGTGCCAGTACTGCGACGATACCCGCCAACTGTTGGAAGAAGTGACCGCCATCTCCGACAAACTCTCGCTGGACGTGTATGACCTGAGCGCTAACGCCGACATGGCCGAACAATACCACGTGGACAAGGCCCCCGGTATCGTGATTGCTGCCGACAACGGCGGTGAAATCGCGGATTACGGCGTGCGCTACGCCGGTATCCCCTCGGGGCACGAATTCAGTTCCCTGATTACTGACCTGGTGCGCGTTTCCCAGCGCGATTCCGGCCTGAGCGATGCCACTCGCGAGTTCCTGGCAACCCTCACCGAGCCGGTCAACATGATGGTCTTTGTCACCCCCACCTGCCCTTACTGCCCGCGTGCCGTCATCCTGGCGCACCAGATGGCAATAGAAAGTCCCATGGTGGAAGCCGAAATGGTGGAAGCGATGGAATTCCCCAAACTCTCCGACCAGTACGGAGTCAGCGGGGTGCCTCACACTACCATCAATTACGGCAAGGGAACCGTGGTTGGCGCAGTCCCCGAAGCGCACATGCTGCAAGAGTTGAAGAACGCCCTGGGCCGCTGATACGCCGGTATCTTTGAAGCAGGCAGGTGACAGTCACTTCCGAGGTGACTGTCACCTCATACGAACAAGTGATGTCTTATGGCAGAAAAGAAGAAAAAGTACCCTCGCGTTATCGTTTTCACGACCCCAACGTGCCGCTTCTGCCGTGCAGTCAAGAAGTATTTGCGGCAGCGCGGCGTTCCTTTCCGTGATGTGGATGTCTCTCGCGACAAGGCTGCCGCCCGCGATATGGTGCGCCGCAGCGGACAGCAAGGCGTGCCGGTGGTGGACATCGGAGGGAAAATCGTGGTGGGCTTCGACCGCCCGAAAATTGACCGCTATCTGGGCTTGAAGTGAACCACATGAGCGAAAAAATTGCCTTTGCCACCGATGACGGCGTGCGGTTGACCAATCACTTCGGCCATGCGCCGTATTACCAGGTTTTTACTATCGAAGACGGGCGAATCACGGCAGTGGAGCAGCGTTCCAAAGGGCATCACGGCGACGATGAAGAAGAGCACGGTCACCACAGCGATTCCGACCATGCCGCCATGTTTGCCTCGATTCAAGACTGCCGGATGTTGGTGGCCGGTTCGATGGGACGCAACGCCTATCGCGTTGCCCAATCCGCCGGCCTGGAGGTGGTCTTGACGGCGGGCGATATTCAGAGCGCCTTGCAGGGTTATCTCGATGGAACGTTGAAGCACAACCCGCGGCGCGTTCACGCACCGGGGCTGCACCGTCATTGACCGTCGTGCTGAGGAAAATGTTATGAGCCGTCGCAGCGAAAAGCGCCGCCGAAACCGGCGCAAACAGCAAACGGCCCCCCTCCTGCTGATGGGCGGGGGTGTCCTGATTATTTTGGGCGTACTGGCCGCTCTGTGGCTGCCCTCCCGCGCCGAAAAAAGCGCCGCTCCCACCGGCGGGCGGACGGGCAACTCCGTCATTCCTGTGGAAGTGCCGGAACATCCTGCCCCTGACCTGAAACTGCAAGACGTGGACGGGAATCCCGTCTCGCTGGCCGATTACCGCGGCCAGGTGGTGCTGCTCAACAACTGGGCGACCTGGTGCCCTCCCTGCAAGGCCGAGATGCCCGACCTGGAGGCTTACCACGAGGCTCACAAGGACGAGGGCTTTACCGTGATTGCCGTCAACGCCGGAGACCGCCCCAATGAGGTGGCCGCTTTTGTCCAGGCCTATCATCTCACCTTCCCCGTCTGGCCAGACCCCAGCACGGAGACCTTGCGGGCTTTCGGCATCCAGGGGCTGCCGACATCCTTTCTGATTGACCGGAACGGCATGGTGCGCGCCACCTGGACGGGAGCGATTACCCAGGCGGTACTGGAAGAGTACATTACCCCCTACATCAAGGAGAAGAACTGATGAATGCCGATTTGACCTGGCACGGCGGTTTGAGTTTTACGGGCACGGCCGATTCGGGCTTCACCGTCAACCTCGGTGGAGACGTCGAAGTGGGCGGCGCCAATGATGGGTTCCGCCCGATGGAGTTGATGGCGGTCAGTTTGGGGGGATGCACCGCCATGGATGTGATTTCCATTCTCCGCAAGAAGCGGCAGGATGTGACCGATTTCGAGGTCAAGGTGCATACCGAGCGCGCCGAGCGGCACCCCAAAGTGTTTACCAGCGCGGTGATTGAATATTTTGTCACCGGACACAACGTGGATGAAAAAGCCGTAGTGCGCTCCATCGAACTCTCGGCCACCCGCTATTGCCCCGCTCAGGGGATGCTGGACAAAATCATCCCCATTCGCCTGCTGTACAAAATTTACGAAGCGGGGGAGAATGGCGAGAGAACCCTGGTAACCGAAGGGGAGTACCTCAATCCCAAGGGCCTGCTGGCCCAAGGGGAGACGGAAGCCGCCGAAAAATAGGGTTGCTTGCCTGCCCCGCAGTGCGCAAACGGGACGGCATTGCCGTCCCGTTTGCGCGTCTCAATCCGCGGGCGGTTCCGCCAAATCCGGCGGGGCATTCTCTTCTGCAGGCGCATCATCCTCCTCGTCGTCGAAGAATTCGTCTTCTTCGTCTTCGAATGCTATCAGTTCGGTCTGTACCGGCCAGGGGGCGAGGGGACGCGCCTCCGCGGGAAAGGCGTGCATCAGGCCGGTGAAATAATCGTGCGTGGACAAATCGGCGGGCAAGTAGGCGATGAGATGCAGGCGGCCGTAAGGAGTGGCAACGGATTGCTGGGGCGGGCTGAAAAAGCGCAGCGGAGGGTGGTCGGGCAGATTCAGGGCGACCAGGGCATCTTCGAAGAAATAATCGTCGTCCCGCCCGAAAGATTGCAGATACACCCGGCGGAAGTCTGCCATCTCCGGTTCGGTGAAGAAAGCCGTCATCATTTCGTCGTAGAAGCGGGTAGCGCGGCGTTCCAGGGTTACGAAGCGAAAGAAATACACGGTTTGCAGCAGATGGCGTTCCCGGTTTTCGGTGATGCTTTGGGCAAAGGGGGAGCGGGTTGAGAAGACGAGACGCATCACGTTGTATCCGCCGGGGAGGCGGGAGGCTTCTTCCAGCAGGGGTTGGGCTGAGGAAAACAGGCGAATGATGGTGCCGTTGGCGGCGACGATGTTGTCGTAGTCATCCACAATGAAGGCCGGCAAGGTGTATTGCCGCAAGACATCCAGCAGGGATGCGATGAAATCATCCGCCGGCTGGCCGGGACGGGGAATATCGCTCTGGCGCAGGCCGCTGGCGCAGGAGAAAAAGGCGGTGCGTTCGCGGGTGGTGAGGTCGAAGGCCCCCGCCAGCCCGAGGAGGAGTTCCGGCTCGAGGCGGGCCTTTGTGCCGCGTTCCAGGTTGCTGATGATTTTGGGGGTGGCGTTGGCGCGGCGCGCCAGTTCCGCCTGGGTCCACTGTTCCCCGTACAGGCGCGCCGTCTCGCGGCGCATGGCCTTGATGAGCAGCCCGAATTCCTTTTGCAGCATGGGATACCTCCGGAGGGCGGGAAACCTGCCGACTTACCCCGTGCGGCAGGAGGGTTCCTTTCGGCGCATTCTACCACAGGGGCGGCCCGCCCCCGGCGATTCCCCAAAATTGGGGAGTCCGATTCCCCAAAATTGGGGAATTTTGCTATTGACTTTTCGGGGCGGAGGGATGTAGACTGGGGGATGTCAGCACGCGTGCAATCGTTTTCCATCCGCATTAAGCCGTAGAGCGTAATCCACAACTCAGGCTATATCACACTCAGCACCAGCGTACTTCTACGAAACAGGAGCGTGTGGCTCACAGCAGGATATTATGTGAGCAAGCGCCGGAATGCATAAAGTTGGAAACCTACCACAATCACAAACTAAGGAGACAGAAAATGAATATCAAAAAGATTACAATCTCCGCGGCCACAATCTTGGTCCTTCTATTCAGTTTTAATACATTTACAGTGGCTTCAGCCTCGGATAAAGACAGCCAGGAGGAGAGCAAAATCAAAGAGACCATAAATGCTTACTTCCAGTTACGTTACGAAGCCTTAAAATCGCTTAAGCCTGCTGATTTCTCGTCTTTAGCTACGGCGACTGACAATGTATCAACTGAGAAATGGCTTCGTCAAGAACAGGATAGGCAGGATGTTGAACTCTTGATTGCCAAAACTTTCAAGACAAGTTACCTTAAGTACAAGTTCTTTCTCGACTATCAAAGCATTGAAATAAACGGCAATGAAGCAGTAGCCAAGTTGCTGGAAAGCAATGAGGTGTTTTTTGTTTCCAATCCTACCTTACCTTCCAGGATGGCAAATCTGGAACATACAATTACACTAGAAAACATGGACGGCAGTTGGAAAATCTCTAATGATCAATATCGCGACGAAACAATCGAACTATTAGAGACATCAACAAAAGACGATATTCTAAAGAACATCCAGAGCAATCGTGATGCCCAGTTTTTGGGGTGCACTACAGGCCAATCAGCGCAACCAGAAGCCACTTACTCTTACAAACGGACATTAGCCACAAGTTATGTTGACACTTGGTGGAGCTCAATAAACCCCGCTTACCATGATGAATCGGGCAATGATTGTACTAACTTTGCTTCCCAAGCGATTCATGAGGGTACTGAGCATACGATGTCAGACCCCACAAACTACAATACAATGTGGTACTATGATTTTTACACGCATAGTGGCTCGTATCCGTGGGTTAATGTAGGGGGCCTCTATACCTTCCTCACCTCGAATACTGGAAGAGGCCCTTATGGATACAGTTCGGGGGCTTATACTTGCAATCTCTCCAAGGGGGATGTAGTTACAATGAAGCAGAGCGGAACATGGAAACATACCGTAGTGGTGGTCTCAATTGCAGGTGATTGCCATGTGCCATCCAATATCCTTGTTGATGCACATGATACCGACCGTTACCATTACCCCCTCTCGAACTATAGTGGATACACTTGGTATTCAATTACCATTTCGGGATACCGAAAGTAGCAAATAGCAGATCTCTTCACACACCACTCTGCCTGACATCAGACAACAAAAATTTATGTGACTACCAAAATGCACCCATTATCCTGCTCGAACACTTACAAACCCAATTCTTATGTCTAATGTCAGGTAGGGTTAAACATGTGAGGTTTTGAGATGCCGAAAAGCTCTCTTTCACTAAATGGGTTCATTCTATTCGTATTATTCGCCACAGCCTTTGCTTTATCCGCTTGCACACAATCAAAGGGGATAAGAGAACTTCCTGTAAACTCGGCAGTGCCATCACAAACGCCAGTGCAAACTTCAACCTATAGATGGGTTGAATACGAAGAAGCCTTAGCAAAGGTTTTACTGGCTGGGGCGTATCCATCCGAATTAGAAGGTGAAGGTTTATGCGAATGGTCGATTTTGGGGCATAATGGACAAGAAGTCTATGTGTGGGCCTTGTGCCAAGTTGCTAGCACGGCCTCAGGCACAGCTAGTAGCGTTCCTGCTGTTGTTAATCTGTCGCCTGATGGAAAAATTGAGGAAGTCCTGATTCCCAGAGATGGAACATACTATGAGCCGGATATTCAAAATCTCTTCCCATCTGATGTGCAAGAACGAATAAATAACCTTGCGGCTTACTTCGATGCCAATGCTGCGATGGAGCACATTACTTTACGACGAGAAGACCGGACGATACCACCAATGATTGTAGAGACAGGAACTCCTTTGCCGTGATACATGCAATTTGAAGTTTGACGTGGATTATCAAATAATGTGGCCCAACCTGGCACTAGAGTGGACGGGGCGGGACTCTCCCGGCCGAGGATAAGCGTGCGCCAGGCAATACGCTGACCTTGAAGGGGAGCCTGTCAAAGTGCCGCCCGCCGCTCACCTGGAGCGATACAGGCCCAAGGGTGTATTTAAGAGCAAAACCGGTTTTGGTCTTCCTTGTTTCCCGAATACAAGCAAAACGCAGGAGGTAACCATGACCCGAAAATTGTTTTCCCTTCTGGCTGCCGTGCTTCTGCTCGGTGCAGCCTTGTTCGCCTGGAACGGGCGGCACGCGCAGGCCGAAGACACCCTGACTGCCGGCCTGCCCCCGCAAGATGAGGCGGTGCAAGCCGTACATCTGGCCGATTCCGCACCTGCCTTACCTGCCGCATCCCCTGTAGAAACGGCCCTTCCATCCTTCCAGCCGCAGTCTCTCACCCAGGATGGGGTGACCGTGATCCTGGCCTGGGTGTATGCCGACCGGGAACGCCTGAGCGTGGAATACACCCTCGAGGGTTTGCCCATCCCCGAAAAGTACCGTCACGATTGCCCGGTGCTGGAAATCCACCTGTACGATGAGGCGGGCAATTTGCTGGTCTCCCTGCCGGGAGATGATGGATATTGCTTGCAGGACGGGCAGCGTGTGGTGCAGACCTTCCGCCCTTTGCCTTTGCCTGCCGCTGGAGACGAATTATCCTTTGCGCTGGAAATTGTCTTGGGCGGCACGGTCTATCCCGACGGGCGTTTTGTGGACGCCCCGAAAGAGCCGGCGACCCTGCCGAAAATTTCCCCCTTCCGGTTTGCGGTGCATGTGCCGGTGCAAAACGGCCTGACGTTTCCCGACACGCAAACCGTGGAAAGTGCGGGGCGCGCCGTGCAGGTTGGGGATATCGAGATGTACGCTTCCCTTACGGCGGCTACGGTGTGCGCCGACTTGCCGGATACGGGGGACTGGCTTCCCGTAGCGGAACTCCGCCTGGGAGACAGCGTCACCCCCTCCGACAGTCTCACCCTGCTGGATGCGGACTCGGCGGCCACTTACACCGCTTCCCGCCGATGTTTTCGCCTGACTTTCCCACGTGGTTTGGATGGGGCGGTCTCGCCTGCCTTCGATGTTGTCGTGACACGTCTGGCGCGTTCCGTACCCGAACTGCCCACCCCGGAGAATTGCCGCAAGGCGCAGGAGCGCCTGCAAAAGAGCCATCCCGAGATTGCTTTCGAATGTCTTGCGGAGGGGCAGGGGATGGGTGTTCACGTCACGCGGAAACCCGAGGGGATGCGCGAGGAACAAGCCCTCACCCTGGCGTGGGATGCCTTTCGGGAGAGCGTCTTCGGCCCGTGGGCGACCGCCTGGCCCGCGCCCTGAATGAATTGCCTTGCGTTCTCAAGCCGGAGGGCGCGCGCCCTCCGGCTTGCTTTTGCCCCGGATTCCCCAAAATTGGGGAGTCCGCCGAGGATATCAACCAGATGGTGATGGAAGAGGCGCTGGGACATATTTTCTTTAGCAACTGGTCCACCTCCATCAGCATCCCCGAAAAATAACCGTGAAAGCCAAAATTTTCCCTCTGCTGCTCGTGCTGGCAATTGCCGGGGTGTCGGCCTGCACACAAACCGGCACCCCGCTTCCCGCGCTGACGGCATCACCGCCGCCTTCCGCGACCGTTGCGCCTGACCCCACGGCAACGCCGCTGCCTTTCAGCCCCCTGGTGGACGGCGCGTATCGGTACCGCATCGACCGCCAGCCTCTGCTCACAAATGTATACTGGCGATTGCCCGAAGCCCCCGACCTGTACATTAGCAATAGCAGCGGACTGTATCTCACCATAGCCGGTCATCGGAGCGTAAAGACGGCCTTTGCATTTCTCCTGAAAGGAATATGGAACCAGGGCGAATTGCCTTGTGTGGAACCCCGCGCTGTCGACCCAAGCGCCGGCCCTGCGTATAACGGCGAATGCTACCGGGTATTGCGCGGCGAAGCCTTGTACCTTCCGGACGGCACCCCGCTGCAAACGAAGGTATCGGGAGGCTCCGAGGGCATCGATGTGAAAGCCGAGGGTATTGAACTGTTGGAGGGGCTGACCTTCGATTTGGTTTCACCCGCTCAAAGTCTGCCCTTTTCTTCCGCGCAACGCGGTAGTGAGGTAGATATCATCGTAGAGTTGCGGCTTTCGGAGGAAGCCGCCCCCACCCTGGGACTGGACCACCCCATCCGCCTGTGGGTTCCCATTCTTTACGTCGGCGCAGGCGGCGGGTGAGTTTTTGGCTCCCTGGCAAAGCATGCGCCCTCCGTCTGGCTTTTGCCCCCGGATTCCCCAAAATTGGGGAGTCCGATTCCCCAAAATTGGGGAATTTTGGGATTGACTTTTCGGGGGGGGGATGTAGACTAGAGAGCGTAAGCACGCGTGCGACGGTTAAGCAAAATAATATACAAATACGGAGGTGCATCTATGTACAAAAAATATGGAGACATGCAGCAAATTGCGTGGTTCTGCTTGTTGCTATGAGTATGGTATGGGCAGGTGAGGCAAAGGCGTCTACTATTAACGTGGGAGCGTCAAATGACACATATGGTGAGTATCCCCAAGTATCTGCTGTCGCTACGCTTGTCAACGATATGACAGGAGTAAATTTCGACCTACCAATTGCAGCTCGCTATGAGGAGAATGGTAGAGATGGTTATCAAATTGAGTATTTGGTTGATATACCAACTGCTATACTTGCTGGTGATACTGAGGTCACAGTATCTAAATACGACCCTACAAAATCGGCAAGGATTTCCATTCTCCAAAATTTTTCTCAACAATACCGCCATGGTACCGAGTATGTAGCGGTTTTTTATCATAAAGGGCGATGTCAAATCTTTTCACCAAGTGTACGTTGCACTGAACTACAAATCACGTCAAAATGTAATGGGGAATTTTTGGGCGGCGGTTATTGTCGCAGAGCAGAGACCCGGATGTGGAGAAACCCCGCAAATGGATTTTGGTATCGCCAGCGGCCCTCTTGGGCTGGGAAATATGTGACAGTGAACGAACTTGGATACTATCAGGGAGGAATTGCCAGAGCAAAATTAAAGCGAGGTAATACAACGTGGACATTCGAGGTACGTATACTTAATCAAGGTCAGTATGGAAGAAAGCCGTAGTGGCAATCGTATACTGAATCACTACTCATATTCTGTCCTATATAACGCATGGGACAGAATATCCTTTTGGGTTCTTTGTGGTTCTGGAGATAAATTCCGTGAAAAGAAACATCCTTCTCCTCGCGATGATGGCGGGAATATTTGGAATCGCATACGCGCTGGATACATTCATTCAATGGGCCAGGCATATCGGGAAAGAAACTTGGAATTTTCAATTTCTGCAATGGGGAATGATTGGCTCCTACCTCATTCTCGCGGCGGTAATCGTTGGTGTGCAGTACTGGCTGGTCAACCGCAAGATGGGATCCCGGATGATGGGGTATGTCTTTTTGGCAGGTGGATTGCTGGTGTTGTTTGCGGCATCACCGCTGGTTTTTGTGCTATTCAAGCGCATTCCGCGCTTGGGTCAGATGACGGCGCAATCCGGCGCGTTTGTGGCCTTGATGGGAATGTTGCATTTATTTACCCGGAGAGACAAATAAACGCAATGACAGGAGCGCCAAACCCAAAAACCCCATCCGCCATAGGGGATGACTTTTCAGGTGGGCAAATAGCGAGAGAGCACGCCCGGCAGCGCGTTATTTCGGGCAGGCCATCCGGAGGCTGTGTTACCAAAACAGCACGAGACTGGCGCTGTGCCCGTGGAGATAGTTCTTTCCCCCCACCATGCCGATTTCCCCGTTGCAGAACATCCCCCCGATGGGCAGGTCTTCCCCTAAGTTTTCGCGGATGATGGTCACGTCCCCGTTGGGGTATCCGTACAGGCCGCGGCCCCGCCCCGTGCAGGTGAAGAGCAGCGCTCCCGCGGGAGGCGGACGAAACGCATGGGGGAGCAGGAGCATCTCCAGGTCTTCGGCGGCGGTCTGCGGGTCGCGCACGAAGAATTGCACCACATCCCCACTGCGGACGTAATCGCTCAGAGCAATCGCGCCGCTGCGCTGGTCGAGGCCGATGATGGGGCGGATGAGAAAATCGCCGCGCCCGTACTGCTCCTTGCCGGGGTTCGTGGCGCATCCCATGAAAACCCCTTGACGGAGCAAAGCGTGCATCTCGCGCGGCAATTTCTCGATGACCTGCTCCAACTGCTCCGTGGCGGGGCTGTTTTCCAGGCGGAGGATGACGTTGCGATGCGCCAGGGTGACGCTGAGCGGTTCGCCGATGGGACGGCAGCCTTGCGCCAGGGTAAAGACCGCCTGGAAGTCGCCTCCCAGGGCCAGGGCAGCCAGCCCGCGGGTGGCGTGCTCCCCGTCACACAACAACACGTTGCTGCCGGGGGTGCGCCCCGCACTCGCCATCCCTCCCGCAGCGGGCAGGCCGGGGTAGTAGTCGTTCAGGGCGTCAAGAAGGCCGCCGATGGGGACAGAGAAGGGGTCGGCCAGTAAAATCAGGCAGCGGGTATCCTCCGGAACGGGGAAGGTCTCTCGGAAAGCATGCTCGGAGTTGACCAGGGCGTTCCAGTTTTCGTGGTGCAGCAGGAAGGGTACGACGCGGGCCTCCGGCAGCCACCCCAGGGTCAAACTGATGGCCGGGGTGTTCTCCACCTCCCTGCCCGCGCCGATAACCCCCGCCGCGCTGGCTCCCAGGAGGTGACGCGGGCGGCAGAAATCTTGAACTCCGCCCTGAAGCGCTTCGGCCTGGGGAACGAAATGCGGCGAGAAGAAAACCAGCGCCAGGTCGGGCGTTCCCAGGGCGCGCAAGGCGGGCCTCAACTGGATTTCCAGCCGGTGGAGCGCATCCTGAAGGAGGGAATCTTCGGTCAGGGCGTTGGCAAAGTGTGGCGAGGCCATGGGCAGGGTTAGGGGGAGAGACGAGACAGGCCGCCCCTGCGAAGAGCGGCCTGTGGACAGGCGGATATGGACGCTGGTTGCAGGGCGCGCCTCAGGGCGTGGGCGTCTCCGTGGGTTGGGCTGTTTGCGTCCACTCCGCGGCTTGCGTGAGGGTGGCGGAGCGCCCCGGTGTGGCGGTGGGCGTGGGGGTGGCAATGTTGACCGGCACGATGATTTTTTGCCCCACGAAAATGGAGGCCGCGTCCTCGATGTCGGGGTTTTCCTCCAAAATGGCTTCTACGGTGGAGTTGAACTTGGAGGCGATGGTGAGCAGCGAATCGAGGGGTTGCACCACGTATTCGATTTTCGTACCACGCGGCAGCCCGGCGGGAACCTCGGTGGGGGTGGGCGTGGCCTGGCCGGGCGGCGGGACGATAAGTTCGTCGCCTACCTGGAT
>JANTFR010000025.1 GCA_024763355.1 Anaerolineales bacterium | reverse complement strand
ACGGCGGACTGGCCTACAACGTCTACCCCTCTCAGGGCAGGCCGCAAAGGCGCGCCTTGCTCCTTGATGGCGTCGGGCGGCGCGATGCTCTTTTGCGCCTCATCCCTCTGGAGGAGGGGCGCGTTCGTCTCTCCCGCTTCGACCCCCGCAGCGGGCGCACGGAAGCCCTCGCCGCATTGCCCCCCGCCCGCTGGCGCCTGCTGGACTGGGAAGGCGACTGGGCCGCCGCGGAACGCTATCCGCACGGGGCGCAGGTGATTGCATTGAAGACGGGGGAATTTCGGGGATTGGGGGAAGCGCGGCGCTTTGTGGGATTCCTCCCCCCTTTGGGGTACGCGACCCGCCCTCAAAGGGAGCCGGAACCTTCCCCCCTTTTGGTGGCTGCCACGCCCACCTGTGAGCCGGTTCCCGATGGTTGTCCCGTGGAACGCGTTTACGGGCATCAACCTGCCCGCGGCACGATGGGGGAAGTCTTCCTGCAGGCGGCTTTCAACACGCTGAGCGATACCGCCCCGACTTATGAGGACATCAACACAGGCCGCCCGCCGGTGAAGCAGCCGGTCTCGCCGCAGCGCCCTCTGCCGCATCTCATCCTGCGGGGGATTGCCTGGCAGGAGGCCGCCTGGCTGCAATTCTTGCACGATGGCGCGCCGCTCGACGATGTGGATGCCTGCACGATTGTCTCTTTCGACTGCGGCTATGGATTGATGCAGGTCACTTCCTGCATGTCCGGCGGCTGCGGGTGGCTCGACCCGCCTCGCGCCGCGGCAGAACTGCCCTACAACCTGGGCGCGGGGACGAACATCCTCATCCAGAAGTGGAATAGTGTGCCCTACCTGGGGGAAAACGACCCCACCAATCCGGCGGAGTGGTACTACGCGGTGATAGCCTACAACGGCTTCAGCGTGCTCAACGACCCCAACAACACCGACCGCTTCAACCCCCTGCGCCCGCCTTTCGGGGAAGGGAGCGGGACGTACCGCTATCCTTACCAGGAGCGGGTGTACGGCTGGATGGCGCACCCGCCTTATGTGAGCGGCGAAGCCCTGTGGAGGCCGACCGGCATCCCGCCTGTGCCGCGAGGCATCTTTGGGCTGCGCTCTCCCAATTCGTGGACGCCGCCCTCGGAGACTCCCCGCCCGCTGACCTGGCTTTTCCACGATGTGGGCTGGCCCTCCCCCCTCTCACCCACGCTGAGGGTGCAGAACACGCAGCCCTACACGCTGGCAGTGGATGTGCTGTTCTACAACGCCGATGGCAGTTTCAACCGCCGTTACCTGCCCCCCTCGCCAGACGACCCCCTGACTGTGGAGCCGTACCTGCGCGTCGCGCCCAGCGGGACGTTTACTCTGCCCTTGCAGAGCGTCTTCTTCACGGATACTTTTACCGGATTCCTGCGTCTGTACGGCACGGAGGGGTTGTCGGTCACGCTGGAGGCCGCCGCGCCGGAGAAATCCTGGCGCGCCTACCTGCCGCTGGTGCAGCGGGGGGTGAGCGAAACGGTGACGTCCCTGCCCGCCGCGGCGCTCACCTGTACGCAGGTGTTGACCAACGGCGGCTTCGAGGTCTTCCTCGACGGGCGTCCGGCGGGCTGGCAGGAGGCCTCCGCGGGCGGCTACGTCCTGGCGGATAGCACCTGGTTCCGGACGGGACATTTCGGGGGTTATCTGGGAGGCTACGACCTCGCAGCGGATACCCTCTCGCAGACTTTTTCCCTCCCGACGGGCGCGCTGACGGTGACGCTATCCCTGGCCTGGGATGTGACCAGCGAGGTGCTTTCGCCCACCCTGACGGGCGATGTGCTTACCGTCACGCTGGTGGATGCCGCCGGCGCGCCTCTCGGAAGTCCGTGGGTGCTGCATGAGACGGATGCTCCGGGAGGGTGGGCGCTTTCCACCGTGACGTGGCCGGTGACGAATACGCTCTCCGCCACCCTCCTGCTGGAAGCGCGCACGGACGAGCAGTATCCCGCGGCCTTTTTCGTGGATGATGTGCGGGTGGAGGGGTGCGTGGGACATTGAACACCAAACGAGAGTACTGAAGGAGATTGCTATGTCTGTCCAAGCCATGTTGACGGAAGAAGATGTATCGCTGCGCCGCCGCGTGCAGGAATTCGTCGCTTCGGTGCCGCGTCAACTTTTGTTGGATATGGACGCTGACGCCGTTACGTATCCAAAGGAGTTTTTGCAGGAGGCGGGGCGTCTCGGATTGCTTGGGCTGCGTTTCCCTGCCCGATATGGTGGGGCAGGGATGCCGTGGAGGTCCGAACTGGTGGCGCTGGAGGAAGTGGGTGTCCTGGGCACTTCCCTGGCATGTTTGTATTCTCTGGTCTCCATTGTCGGCGAAGCCATCGAGAAATTCGGCACGGAAGCCCAAAAGGAGAAATATCTCCGCCCCATGATTGCCGGGGAAATCGGCGTTGCGGAAGGGTTGACGGAACCGCGCGGCGGTTCGGATTTCTTCGCGGCGACCACCCGCGCCCGGCGGGAGGGCGATATGTTCTACATCTCCGGGCAGAAACGTTTCGTCGTCGGCGCGGAAGGCGCAGATTTGTTCCTGATTTACGGACGCGTGGAGGGAATCGAAGACCCCAAAAAGGCGATGACGGCTTTTCTGGTGGAACGCGGTGAGGGGGTAGAGGTAGCCCATGTGTACGGGTTGATGGGCACCCGCGGAGGCGGGACGGGACGTCTCGTCTTCAAAGATGCGCCTGTCCCCGTTGAAAATGTGCTGGGCGGGGAAGCCGGCATTGGCAACGGGACGGCGGTCTTTCACCAGATGATGATACCGGAACGGATGACCTCCGCGGGCGGCGCAATTGGCATGGGGCGCGCCGCGCTGGAAATCGCCGCCCGATATGCCGACCGGCGTCGGGCGTTTGGACGGAAGATTCGCCGTTTCGAGGCGGTCAATTTCAAGATTGCGGAGAGCCTGACGCTTTTGGATGCCGCGCGGGCGCTCAATTTTGCCACAGCCCAGACTATCGAAGCCGGTGGCAGCCCCGGCAAGATTCGCCGCCTGGTTTCGGAATCGAAGAAATTCTCCACGGAGGCGGCGTGGGAGGTGGTCAATCATGCCATGCAAATTTTGGGCGGCATCGGGTACACCAACATCTTCCCCGTCGAAAAACTGCTGCGTGACATCCGTCTGATTACCATCTGGACCGGCACAAACGAAATCATGAATCTCGTCATTCAGCACGAGTTCTATCAAGAGTTCGGGAAGAGCACACCGGAAGGACGCGCCGTAGAAGAAGATGCAGCCGGCGCCGGCTTTTCGGCGGAGAAAGAGTACAACGAATAACGCGCCGTGCACTTGGGGGATAGAAAAAACCCATCTGCTCCGTTTTATGTAAGGTAGCCGCCGCTCTCCGGCTGCCGGGTGACAGTCACTTCGCAAGTGACTGTCACCTGGCAGCCGGATTTCGTTTCGCCTTTGCTCACCGCGAGAGAGAAGATGACGCGGTGCGCTGACTGGCCTTTCCCTTCGTGAATTTTTGCTCCCATTTGTGAAACCACTTCACATGCGTGAAAATAGCCCTTGACATTCGTCGGGGATTCTGCTAATATGGATGTGTAATTTTGTGAAGTATTTTCACGTTTGTGAGGGCGGTGACGCCGCCCGGTGAAACCGCCTTTCGACAGGTAGTAATTTTCAAAGGAGATTTGTCCATGTTTGAGTATATGGGCTGGGGTAAACGTAATCGCATCCGCCAGATTGTGGCTGCGGATGACCGTTGTTTGATGCTGGCAATTGACCACGGCTATTTCATGGGGCCGACGCACGGCATGGAAATTCCTGCCAAGGCTATCCAGCCTTTGCTCCCCCACATTGATTCCTTGATGCTCAGTCCGGGCATCTTGACTTCCTCCGTGGACGAGAAATTGCGGGGCATTGGCTGGGTGCTGCGAGCGTCTGGCGGCAACTCCGTTCTGGAGCCGGATATCGACAACGAGGGGCTGATTTTAAGCGCCAAACAGGCAGTCCGGTTGAACGCTTCGGCGATTGCCGTTTCCATTTACGCCGGCGCAGAACATCAACATCAGACCTTTCTCAACCTGGCAAAAGCCATCGAAGATGCCGCGGAGTATGATTTGCCGGTTCTGGGGGTGACGGCGGTAGGCAAGAAACTCAAAGACAAAAAAGAAAAGCGTTATCTGGCGTTGGCCTCCCGTATTGCTGCCGAGTATGGAGCGGACATCGTCAAGACCTACTACTGCGACGGCTTCGAGGAAGTGGTGGCCAAGTGCCCGGCGCCCATTGTCGTGGCGGGCGGCCCCCGGCTGGATACGTACAAGGATGTCCTCGAACTGACCTATCGTGCCATTCAGGAGGGCGCCATCGGTGTGGACATGGGGCGTAATGTGTGGCAATCCGAGTATCCTGCTGCCATCCTGCAGGGCGTGCGCGCTATCATCCACGGTAACGCCACCGTTAAGGAAGCGATGGAATTAGTAGAAAGTTTGTCCACCGAGGAAACGCGCCGCAAAGAATTGTTCGAAGTGACTCAAGAGGATATTGCCGTCAGTTCCATTCACTAACTAAAAAACCTGGGTCAACGTGGAATTGTGGAATAAGAGAGGCAGACTTCCGAGATTTCTCTGGAGTGATGTCCGTCTGGAGCGGCTCTCGTCAAAATCTCGGAAGTCTTTACTCCACAAATCTGTGTAGAGCCAAAAGCCTGTTTGCGAATGCAGTTGTTCGCGCCGCCAACAGGCCGTTTTCCAATAGCATTGCGGCAGCGAGGTACGTACTGCCCCGTGGAGAGTTTCCCGTATGCGTGATGAGAACGAGCGAATAGCCTACCTGGCGAAAGTGGCCGCCCAATACTACGAAGAGGGCCTCTCGCAGGAAGAAATTGCGCGGCAATTGGGAGTCTCGGTCGAAGATGTGGCCGATGTGATTGCCGAGGCCGAAGCCAAAGGGGTGATTGATGTGCGCGTGCGTCCTCCCTGGCGCACTTCTCCGGCTCTTGAAGAAAAACTTATCAAAACCTTCAACCTCAAGGATGCCCGCGTCCTGGTGCGCGAGAACCGTACCTACGAGGAGATGCTGGAGGGGCTGGGATTGCTGGCCGCCCAGTATCTTGCCGGCATCATTCAGCCACATTCGACGATTGGCATTTCCTGGGGGTCTGCGCTGCACCACATGATTCAGGCGCTTCAGCCTATGCACTTGCCGGAAGCGGAAGTAGTACAGTTGATTGGGGCCACGGGGGCGGAAAATATCTCCACCGATGGGCCGATGCTGGCTCAGTTGCTTGCCGAACGTTTGGGGGCGCGTGCCCGCTATCTGCACTCTCCTCTGATTGTGGATAGCGAGGCGGGGCGCAACGCCCTTTTGCAAGAACGCAACATCCGCCAGACATTGTTGCGCGCCGAGCAGGCCGACATCGCTCTGGTGGGCATCGGCTCTACCAACCCTGCGCTTTACAGTTTGCTGCGCGCCGGATATGTGGATGAGCAGGAACTGGCGGAAATTCGGGCCGCGGGAGCGGTTGGGGATGTGTGCGCTCAGCACTACTCCGCCGACGGGAAGTGGCTTGACATCAGCATCAACCGCCGGGCTGTGGGCATCAATCTGCACACCCTGGGGAAGATACCCACCGTCATCGGGGTAGCGGGGGGGGCGGAGAAAGCCGAGACGATTTTGGGCGCCTTACGCGGCCAGCACGTCAACGTGCTGATTACGGATGACCAGGCCGTGGAACACATCTTCGCGCTGTTGGCGGGAGAGACAATGGGGGAGGCTGTTCCCTCGGAAACGGAAGCCGCCCAAACACCGCTGGTCTCTCTCAAGGGCATCTGGAAAGTCTTCGACGGCGTGCCGGTGCTCCACGGGGTAGATATTGACTTGCTGCCCGGTGAAATTCATGCCCTCCTGGGGGGCAATGGTTCCGGCAAATCCACATTGATGAAAGTGCTTTCGGGTGTCTATCTTGCGGATGCGGGGGCTATCGAACGTAACGGTGTGCCCGTGGAGATTGATGGGCCGGCGCAGGCGCACGGATTGGGCATCTATTACGTGCCCCAGGAACCGAAAATCTTCCCCCATCTCTCGGTGCGAGAAAACCTGTTGCTGGGGCTGGAGATGGACCCCCTGGAGGCGGATGCGAAAATCCGCCGTCTGGCGGAGGGAATCGGCTTTGACAGCGACATTCAGGCCGAGGCAGGGTCGCTGAGCATTGCCAATCAGCAACTGCTGGAAATTATCCGCGGCCTGCTGCGAGATGCCCAAGTGCTGATATTGGACGAGCCGACCTCGACGCTGACCTTTCGCGAGGTAGAGGTTCTCTTCGAGCGGATGAGAACACTGGCAGGACGGGGCATTGGGATTTTCTTCATCTCGCACCGTCTCAATGAAATCCTGGAGATTTCCGACCGTATCAGCGTATTACGAGAGGGACGTTTCGTACTCGGCGCTCCCACCGCGGAGTTGACCTCCCGCGACCTGATACGCGCTATGCTCCCGGAGGAGGCTCAGGAGGTTCCCCTACAAAGCGCCGGGGAGAGAAAACTGCCCCGCAAAGTGGGCGCGCCGGTGCTGCGAGTGGAAAACTTTTCCGGTGAGGCATTTCGCAATGTTTCTCTGGAGGTGCGGGCAGGTGAAGTGGTCGGCCTGACCGGCCTGGTGGGGGCCGGACGCACGGAACTGGCGCATGCCATCATCGGTATGGAGCGGGATGTGCGCGGCAAGGTCTGGATTGATGGCGTGGAGGCCCAAAGGTGTACCCCGGCCCGCTGCCAGAAAATGGGCCTGGTATACGTTCCCGAAGACCGGCATGCGTATGGCATCTTCTCCGAACTGCCTTACGGCTACACAACCACGGCGAGCATTCTGGAACGGCTGGGGAAGTTGTTCCTTTCCTCCCGCCAGGAGGGACAAATCGTCTCCGGCTTTGTGAAGCGGCTGCAAATCAGGGCCAGCGGGATGCATCAGGCTATTCGTACGCTCTCCGGGGGAAACCAGCAGAAAGTGGTGCTTTCCAAAGCCCTGGCGGGAGGCCCCAAGGTCATTATTCTGGACGAACCTACTCGCGGCGTGGATGCTCAGGCCCGTCAGGATGTCTATCGCCTGATTGATGCGCTTAAGGGGGAGGGAGTCGGCATCTTGATGATTTCTTCGGACATCGAGGAGGTCATTCAAGTTTCTGACCGTGTCCTGGTGATGTTCCACGGTTCGGTAGTGGAAGAACTGGACCGCTCGGAATGCCAAATCGAGCGGATTACGGCAGCCTCATTTGGAGTGAAGAACGCATGACGAACTGGCATCGCCTCATCAAGAACCGCGAACTTCTGGTTCTGTTGATTTTGGTTATCCTGATTGTCCTGGTGGGGATGGTCAATCCCGCTTTTCTGCAGGCGGATACTCTTCTTTCCATCCTGAACAGCAGCCTGATTCTCATTTTGGTTTCCATCGGTGAGACCTTCGTCATCCTGACGCGCGGAATTGATGTTTCCGTGGGGGCCAGCATGGGGTTGAGTGCCGTCATCCTGGGCGTCAGTCTGAATGCCGGTATTCCGCTGCCCGTATCCATCGCCCTTGCCCTGATAACCGGAACCCTGGCCGGACTGCTCAACGGCGTGGGCGTGGCTTTCTTCAAGGTGCCACCCATCATCATGACGCTGGGCACGCTGGGGACGTACCGCGGGCTAATGTTGATAATCACCGGCGGCAGTTGGATTGAGACCATCCCGCAGAACATCAAATCCATGGCCGGATGGAAGGTGCTGGGCATCAGCGCCTTTGCCTGGACGACCTTCCTCATCGTGATTGCGGTGGCGTTTCTCCTGCGGAGCATCAAGCAGGCGCGATATTTCTACGCCGTGGGAGACAACGAGGAAGGTGCTTACATTCTGGGTGTGCCGGTGCGGGCTACCTTGTTAATGGCTTATGCGTTGGCAGGATTGTTTGCCGGTATCGCCTCGGTGATTTTTGTAGCCCAAATCGGTTTCGTTCCCATGCAAACCGGAAATGGTCTGGAACTGCGGGCGATTGCCGCCAGCGTGTTGGGCGGAGTCAACCTGGCTGGGGGGGTAGGGACGCCGTTCTCAGCGCTGGTAGGGGGCTTCTTCCTCACCGTCATCGATAGTATCCTGGTGTTTCTCAAAGTCCCGGCCTTTTGGAACAACGCCATTGCGGGATTGATTCTGCTGATTGTGGTTTTGATTGACTACCGCATTCGCGTTGGCATAGATACCCGGCAGCGGCGGGCGCGTGCTCAGGTGAGGGCGCAGAAAATGCAGGCTGCCCACGCCAGCCTGGCAAAGGAGGAAGCATGAAAGTCCCTCGCATCCTGAAATCCTGGGAGACTTTTCTCGTCTTCCTGCTGGTGGGTGTAGTGCTGGCCTTCGGCGCGGTCAATCCCTCTTTCCTGAATCTGGACAACCTGCTCTACTCCACCAGTGATTTTGCCCATATCATGCTGGCGGCCCTGCCCCTGACCCTGGTGATTATCACCGCGGGCATCGATATTTCCATTTCGGCGGTCATGGGCCTTTCCGCCGTGGTGCTGGGCGTTACCTGGCAGGGAGGGGCGAATATCTTCGTCGCCATGGGTATTGCTCTGCTGGTAGGCATCGCGGCGGGGGCCATCAACGGTCTCCTGGTTGCCAATACGGATGTCAATCCGCTGGTGATTACCCTGGGAACGCTCTTCCTGTACTCTGGAATTGCTACGGGAATTGCCGGTTCGCTGGGGGCTTCCGGCTACGAGGGCATCAGCGGGCTGCCGCGCAGTTTCACCCGTCTGGCGCATGGCTCGGTCGGTCCGGTTCCGTATCCCTTCATCATTATCCTGGTGCTGGTGGGCGTTTATTCGGTGTTGCTCCACATGACCCGTTTCGGGCGCTCGTTGTACCTCATCGGGGTCAATCCAGATGCGGCGCGCTTCAGCGGCATTCCGGTCAAACGGGTGATTGTCATTGCCTACATGCTGAGCGGGCTTGGTTCCGCTCTGGCCGGCGCCATGCTGACCGCTTACTTCACTTCGGCGCGTTCCGATTTGGGAAGCGAGGCCCTTCTGCCGACGATTACCGCCGTTGTTTTGGGGGGCACCGATATCCTGGGGGGCAGCGGCACCATCGTGGGGACTTTTCTGGCCTCCATGGTGCTGGGGTATCTCAAACAGGGATTGCTGGCGGTAGGCGTGACCAACGATGTTTCCCAGGTCGTGATTGGAAGTTTGCTCATCATCGTGGTAGCGGCTAAATTACTGGCTGGCGAGATGAATCGCAAACGTCTGAATCGGCGGGCTTTGCAAGCGCGCGATTCTGTGAAAGGAGGTGGTGTACCTTCCTGATAATTCACCTGTCGTTCCCTTCGAGGTTTCCCATTTTCGTTTTCAAGATTTGCAAAAGGAGATTGACCATGAAACGCCCCAATGTTTTTATGAAAGTCCTGTTCCTCGTGCTGCTGGTCAGCATGATTGCCGTTGCTTGCGGTGGTGGAAAGCAAACCGCGGCTCCCTCCGGCGGTGGAGAGGCCTCTGCACCGGAAGCGAAGGATGTCAAGATTGCCTTCATCCCCAAACTCACCGGAGTTGGATTCTTTGAATCCGGCGGCAAGGGTGCTGTGGATATGGGGAACGAATTGGGCATCACCGTCAAATACGACGGCCCCAGCGAACCCAGCGTCAGCGGCCAGATTGAATACCTGAACAACTTCATCAACCAGGGCTACGATGCCATCGCCATTTCGGCGCTTTCTGTGGATGGCCTGTGCGAGACCCTCAAGCGCGCCATGGACAAAGGCATGGTGGTGCTGACCTGGGACTCCGACGTCAACCCCGAATGCCGTCAGTACTACATCGACCAGGGTACGCCCGACCAGTTGGGCCGCATGTTGGTGGAAATGGCTGCCTCGCAGATGGATGACCCTAAAGGCTCTCCTAAGCAGGTTGCTTTCCACTACTCCAGCCCCACCGTCACCGACCAGAACCAGTGGGTCAACGTTGCCAAGAAAATCATCGCTGACGAATACCCCAACTGGGAAATCGTGACCACCCAGTTCAGCGAAGAAGATGCCCAGAAAGCGGTTCAGGTGCCCACCGACATCTTCCAGACTTACCCCGACCTGGATGCCATTATCTGCCCCGACGCGAATGCCCTCCCTGGAACGGCTCAGGCTGCCGAGAATCTGGGCATTGCCGGCAAGGTCATCATCGTCGGTTTCTCCACTCCCAACGTGATGCGCCAGTATGTCAAGAGCGGCACGGTGAAGCAATTCGGCCTGTGGGATGTGGTGAAACAGGGCAAACTGGCAATCTACATCGCCAATCAACTGGTCAGCGGCAAGACCTTCAAGGTCGGCGACAAGATTGACGTCCCTGGCGTCGGCACGGTCGAGATTTCCCCCAATTCCGTGCAAGGTTACGATTACGAAGCCGAGAACAACGGCATCATTCTCTTGCCGGAACGCACCATCTTTACCATCGATAATATCGACGACTTCGACTTCTAGCAAATTTGTTCTTTCCCTCCTCCTCGGTAAGGGCGGCTCCGCTGAAACGGAGCCGCCTGAGGGGGCGGCTTATCCACAATGCAACATCACCCTGAGAGGATGCCATGAAACATTTGCTTGCGCTGGATGCCGGAACGGGCAGCGGTAGAGCCGTCATTTTCGATGAAAACGGCCATCAATTGGCCGCTGCGGGGCGCGAATGGAGCCACAAATCCCATCCGCAATACCCCGGTTCGATGGACTTCGACACCGAGACCAACTGGAAACTGCTCGTTACCTGTATCCGCGAGGCCTCCGCCCAGGTTTCCGACCTCAACATTGTGGCGGTGAGCACTACCAGCATGAGGGAAGGCATCGTCGTCTACGATGAAGGGGGGCGCGAACTGTGGGCCTGCGCCAACGTGGACGCGCGCGCTGTGCAGGAGGTGAAAGACCTGCGCTCCTTGCGGCCGGGCATCGAATATGATTTGTATCTCCTCTCGGGGCAGACCTTTGCCCTGGGCGCCCCGCCCCGCCTGCTGTGGCTTAAACGCCATTTGCCCGACGTGTACGCGCGGGCGGCCTCCATTGCCATGCTGAGCGACTGGGCAGCGCACCGCCTGGGCGCGCCGGTTGCCGTAGACCCCTCCAACGGCGGCACGACCGGCATGTTCGACCTGAAGACCCGCCGCTGGAGTGTGGAAGTTGCCCGCCAGTGTGGTTTGCGCCCTGAATTGCTCAGTGCCCCCGTGTACGAATCGGGTACCCCCTTTGGCGAGGTTTCCGCCAAAGCCGCGGCGGAAACCGGCTTGAGGGCCGGTACCCCCATTGTGATGGGGGGCGGGGATGCACAACTGGGCACCATCGGGCTGGGCGTCATCCGGCCGGGGCAGACTGCCGTCTTGGGCGGCACCTTTTGGCAGCAGATGGTCAACCTGCCCGCTCCAATGGCCGACAAAAGCGGGCGTATCCGCATGAACTTCCACGCTGTGCCGGGGATGTGGCAGGCCGAGGCGATTGTCTTCTTCCCCGGTTTCGCCGCCCGCTGGTTCCGGGATGCCATGGCCCCCGACATCAAATCTGCCGCTCTGGTCGCCGGACGCGACCCCTACGCCGCGCTGGAAGAAATGGCCGCCGTTGTGCCCCCCGGCTCTCACGGCATCATTCCCATCTTCTCGGATGCCATGGACTATGCCCATTGGCGTCATGCAGCCCCTTCTTTTCTCAACTTGAGCATAGACCCGGAAATCGCTTCGCGCGCCGCCCTCTTCCGTTCTCTGGAAGAAAACGCGGCCATTGTCACCCTGGCGAATTTGCGGCGCATTGCGGCGTTGACCGGTGAATTCCCCGAGCGCATCACCTTCGCTAGTGGCGCCTCCAAAGGCCCGTTGTGGTGCCAGATTTTGGCCGATGTCTTGCAAGTGCCGGTACACACGCCGGTTGTCAAGGAAGCCACGGCGCTGGGAGCAGCCATCTGCGCCGGCGTGGGAGTTGGCCTGTATGCCGATTTCGAGACCGCTGCAAGCGCGCTGGTGCGGGAAGAGAAAACGTATCAACCGAACCCGAAAAATGCCGCCGTGTACGAAGATTTGTACGCCCGCTGGAGCGCGGCTTATCCGGTACAACTCGCCCTGGCCGACCAGGGCATCACCACCTCCATGTGGCGAGCCCCCGGCGAATGACCTCCCGCGGCGCGATGAAAGAGAGTACAATCATGGAACTTTTTGTCAAACACGAAAGCGAAGTATCTTACCGCTTCGGCGGTGTTTCCGGCCCCAAGTATCTTCTGCGCGGCCCCCGCTCCGATTTTGGACTTGTCATTCTCATGCCCGGTGAGGACTTTCAGACCCATTACCACCGCACCATCGAAGAAAATTTCTTCACCCTGGAAGGCAACGTGGATTTGTACGTCAAAGACCAGCACCTGGTGTTGAAGCCGGGCGAACTCTGTCACGTGCCTCCCTTGCATCCCCATTACCTTATCAACCGCGGGGATGTCCCCTGGAAAGCGATATTCGTCAAAGCGCCTTACAACCCTGCCGATAAAGCAAACCTTGACTGGCTTCCGGGAAACGGCCCTATGCCGGAAGTCTCCTGACCATTTGGCTTTTCCCGCCGGAGTATCTCTCCATGACCAAAGACCCCTCCCGTCTCGCCTACCTTGCCAGAATCGCCTCGCTCTATTATGACCAGGGCAAGACCCAACAGGAAATCGCCAACGAAGTGGGCATTACGCGTTCGGCCATTTCACGCCTGCTGACCGAGGCTCGGGAGGAAGGCATTGTCGAGATTGTCGTGCATTATCCCTGGAAGACTTCCTCCTCTTTGGAGGAGGCGCTTTCCCGCACTTTCTCTCTGAAAGCCGTCAGAGTGTTGACGAGCGCTGACAAGACCTATCAGGAGATGTTGCAAGGCATTGGCATTTTGGCGGCGGAGTATCTGGAAAGTGTCCTGTATCCTGAAATCTCCATCGGGATTTCCTGGGGGACGGCGCTTTACGAGATGATAAAAGCCATGCGCCCCAGCAACCTGCCCGGTGCGGAGGTCGTACAATTGATTGGCGCTACGGGAGCCGAGAACATCTCCACCGATGGCCCCATGCTGGCGCAACTGCTTTCCAATCGCCTGGGGTGCGCTTGCCGTTACCTGCATTCTCCCCTGATTATTGACAGTGAGGCCGGGCAGAACATCCTCATCCAGGACCGTTCTATCCAGGCCACCCTGGAGCGCGCCCGCAATGTGGATATTGCTCTCGTGGGAATTGGCACCACCGACCCGCGGCTCTACAGCCTCTTGCGGGCCGGGTATGTCACGGAGGAGAAAACCCAGACCATCCGCGCCGCGGGCGCGGTGGGCGACATCTGCGCTCACCATTACGATGCCTGGGGGCGCGTGCTGGACATTGACATCAACCGGCGGGTAGTAGGTATCACCCTGGACGAATTGAAGGCGATTGATACGGTGGTAGGTGTAGCGGGAAGCGAGAAAAAGGGCGAAACGATTTTAGGTGCTTTGCGTGGGGGATACATCAACGTCCTGATTACCGACGAGTATGCCGCGCGCCGCGTCCTGGCTTTGCACGAAGCCGATTCTGCCTGACGCCCAAGACTTCCGCCAGGTGACAGTCACTTCGCAAGTGACTGTCACCTGACTGGCGCCGGGCTTCGCTTCGCCTCTGCGAGAGAGAGCATTTCGGTACACGCAACGCGCCGCCTCGGCCCTAGAAAGTAGCGAATGCCTTACAGGGCTTTTGTTTGCCCTAAAAGTTTCCCCAAATACTGCCCCGTGTAAGAGCGCGGCTCGGCGGCCACCTGCTCCGGCGTGCCCTCGGCGATGATTTCGCCGCCCGCGTCGCCCCCCTCCGGCCCCAGGTCGATAATCCAGTCGGCCACCTTGATGATATCCAGGTTGTGCTCAATGATGAGCACCGTGTTGCCGGCGTCCACCAGGCGGTGCAGCACCTCGATGAGTTTGTGCACGTCGGCGGCATGCAGCCCCACCGAAGGCTCGTCCAGCACGTAGAGGGTCTTACCGGTGGCGCGCTTGGAAAGTTCCCGCGCCAGTTTGACGCGCTGCGCCTCTCCCCCGGAGAGCGTGGTAGCCGGCTGCCCCAGGCGCACGTACCCCAGCCCCACGTCGTAGAGGGTTTGCAGTTTGCGCACCATCGCCGGGAAAGCGGCGAACTCCTCCAGCGCCTGCTCCACGGTCATGTTGAGCACGTCGGCAATGGAGTAATCCTTGTAATGCACTTGCAGCGTCTCGCGGTTGTAACGCTTGCCGCCGCACACCTCGCAGGGGACGTACACATCGGGGAGAAACTGCATCTCGATTTTGATTTGTCCCTGTCCCTGGCAGGCTTCGCAGCGTCCGCCGCGCACGTTGAAAGAGAAGCGCCCCGGCTTGTACCCCCGGATTTTGCTCTCCGGCAGGGCGGCGAAGAGTTTGCGGATGTGATCGAACAGCCCCGTGTAAGTGCTGGGGTTGGAGCGCGGCGTCCGTCCGATGGGGGATTGGTCGATGTGGATGACCTTGTCTAGGTGCTCCACCCCTTCGATGTGGTCGTAGGCCCCCGGTTTTGTGCGGGCGCGGTGCAGACGGCGGGCCAGCGCCTTGTAGAGCGTCTCCAGCAAGAGGGTGGATTTGCCGGAGCCGGAAACCCCCGTAATGCAGACCAGTTTCCCCAGCGGGATGCGCGCCGTGACGTTTTTTAGATTGTGCTCCCGCGCCCCCGCGAGGGTCAGCCAGGCCCCGTTGCCGCTGCGCCTTCGAGGTGGAATGGGAATCCGCAGCCTCCCCGAAAGGTACGCCCCCGTTTGGGAGTTCGGGCAATCTACGATGGCCTCCACCGGCCCCTGGCAAACGACTTCCCCGCCGTGCTCGCCCGCGCCGGGGCCGAGGTCTACCACCCAATCGGCGGAGCGGATGGTCTCCTCGTCGTGCTCCACCACCAGGACGGTGTTACCCAGGTCGCGCAATCCCTTGAGGGTGCGCAGCAAACGGTCGTTGTCGCGCTGGTGCAGCCCGATGGAGGGTTCATCCAGCACGTAGAGCACACCCATCAAGCGCGAACCAATCTGGGTCGCCAGGCGGATGCGCTGGGCCTCCCCGCCGGAGAGAGTGGCCGCAGAGCGGCTCAGGGTAAGGTAATCCAGCCCCACGTCCACGAGAAAATGCAGGCGGGTATCCAGTTCCCGCAGGACGCGGCGGGCAATCAGGCGCTGGCGTTCGGTGAGGGGCGAATCGGGCGCGCCGAGACGTTCTACCCAGGCGGCGGTGCGCTTGACCGGCCAATCGGTAACCGTCACGATGTTCACCCCGTCTACGGTGACGGCCAGGGCCTCCGGGCGCAGGCGCGCCCCCCCGCAGACCGGGCAGGTGCGCAGGGTCATGTACTGGCTGATGCGCTCGCGCATGTAATCGGAGTGCGTTTCCAGGTAGCGGCGTTCCAGATTGCCGACCACGCCCTCGAAGGCGCGCTCGAAAGTGTATTCCCTGCCCCGCGGGTTGCGGTACACGATGGGGACTTTCCTGCCGCGCGTCCCGTAGAGCAGGATGTCCAGATGCTTTTTTGGCAGGTCGCGCACCGGCGCGTCCAGGTCGATGCCGTAGTGCCGGGCGGCCCCCTCCAGGGTTTGCCAGTAGTAGCCGCCTTCCTCGCGCGGCCCGCCCCACTCGGTCAGGGCGACCGCGCCCTGGTTGAAGGAGCGGCTCTTATCGGGGATGAGCAGGTCGGGGTCAATCTCCAGTTTGCCGCCCAGGCCCTGACACTCCGGGCAGGCTCCCTGCGGCGTGTTGAAGGAAAAAGTGTGGGGTTCGATTTCGGGGAGGCTGATGCCGCACTCCGGGCAGGCCAGGTGCTCGGAGAATTGCAGGTCACGGGCCTCGCCCTCCCGCGGGACGAGAGATACCGTCAGGTAGCCGTCGCCGAACTCCAGGGCGGTTTCCACCGAATCGGTCAGCCGGGAGCGGAAGGTCTGGGCTTCTTCGGGGTCGGCGTGCCGCCGCAGGATGAGGCGGTCTACCACGGTCTCGATGGTGTGCTTCTTGTAGCGTTCCAGTTGGATGTCTTCTTCCAGGTCGCGCACCTCGCCGTCCACTCGAACGCGCTGGAAGCCCGCCTTGCGGATTTCCTCGAAAACGGCCTGGTAGGTTCCCTTGCGCCCCCGCACGATGGGAGCCAGGATGAGCAGGCGGCTGCCTTCGGGAAGGCGCTCGATGGCCTCCACGATTTCCTGCGCCGATTGGCGCTGCACTTCCCGCCCGCACTGGGGGCAGTGGGGCGTGCCGGCGCGGGCGAAAAGCAGGCGCAGGTAGTCGTAGATTTCGGTTACCGTGCCGACGGTGGAGCGCGGGTTGCGCGAGACGCCCTTCTGGTCAATCGAGACCGCCGGGGAAAGGCCCTCGATGCTGTCCACATCGGGCTTGTCCATGCGCCCCAGGAACTGGCGGGCGTAGGCGGAGAGCGACTCGACGTAGCGGCGCTGTCCCTCGGCGAAGATGGTGTCGAAGGCCAGGGAGGACTTGCCCGACCCCGAAAGGCCGGTGATGACGACGAATTTATCCCGCGGAATTTCCACGGTGATGTTTTTGAGGTTGTGAACGCGTGCGCCAACGACGCGAATGGTAGATGAAGTCATGGGGGAGTGGGGAATCGGAATCGGTAGAGGGGTAGACCGGTCAGACCTCCGAGATTTTGCAGGTGCGATGCTCTCCCGGAGCGGCATGTACATGCGATTGCGCTTCCCAGAGCGGCTCTCGGCGGAAATCTCGGAGGTCTTTCCGAAGATGCGCGGAGATTATAGCACGGCAGGCCGTCGTCGCCCGGTCAGGCCGGGGCAGGTAGTCAACGGTCAACGGTCAACGGTCAACCGTCCACTGTCTACCGTCCACCGTCCAGTGTTACAATTAGGTGTGAGTGCAGATTTTCACTTTCCCTGCACCGAAAGGCAGCGGCATGGAGACATATGATTTCGTCATCATCGGTTCCGGCTTCGGCGGCTCGGTTTCCGCCCTGCGATTGCGTGAAAAAGGCTATTCCGTCCTCGTCCTGGAAAAGGGGAAGCGCTTTCGGGACGAGGATTTTGCTACCACCAACTGGAAGTTCTGGAAGTACGTGTGGGCGCCCCCGCTGCGCAGTTTCGGAATCCTGCAAATCAGCGCCTTCAAGGATGTCCTCGTGCTTCACGGCACGGGGGTGGGGGGCGGCAGTTTGGGGTACGCCTCCGTTTCCATGCAGCCCACCGAGCCGACCTTTGCCGAACCCGGCTGGAATCATCCCATCCGGTGGAGGGAGGCGCTGCTCCCTCACTATGAGACAGCCCGGCGGATGCTGGGGGTGGCGCGCAACCCCCGCTTGTGGAAATCCGACCACCTGATGCGGGAAATCGCCCGCGAGATGGGGCAGGAGGACACCTTCCACCCCACGGAGGTGGCTATCTTCTTCGGGGACCCGGAGCACCCCGGAGAGGAGGTCCCAGACCCCTTTTTCGGGGGCGAGGGGCCTCCCCGGAAGGGGTGCATCCACTGCGGCGGCTGCATGGTCGGCTGCCGTCACAATGCCAAGAATACCCTGGTCAAGAATTATCTCTATCTGGCGGAGAAGCGGGGGGCGCAGGTGTGGTCGGAAAGCGAGGTGGTGGACATCCGCCCCCTGAAGGGCGCCGCGGACGGGGCGCGCTACGAGGTGGTCTACCGCCGCTCGACGGCGCTGTGGGGCAAACGCCGGAGCGGGCGCGCCCGCAACGTCATCGTGGCCGCCGGGGCCTTGGGGACGTTGCGCCTGCTGTTCCGCTGCCGGGAAGAAACCCGTTCCCTGCCGGAAATTTCCCCGGCGCTGGGAACCAAAGTGCGCACCAACAGCGAGTCGCTCACCGGGGCGATTTCGCGCAACTTCGATACCGATTATTCCCGCGGCATTGCCATCACTTCGATTTTCAACCTGGACGAGAACACTACCGTGGAGCCGGTGCGTTACCCTGCCGGTTCCTCCCTGATGCGCCTGCTGACCGGCCCTTTTGTGGAGGAACACACTTCCGCGTGGATGCGCCTGTTCCGCACCGGGGTGGAAATCGTCACCCGTTTGCGGGATTTCGCTCATACTCACTTTCTGCCCGGCTGGGCACAGCGCACCATCATCCTGCTGGTGATGCAGAACGTGGACAATCGCGTCGTGATGCGCCTGGGGCGCAGCGCTTTTACGGCTTTCCGCCGCGGGCTGGTCAGTGAGCCGGACGAGCAAAAGAACATCCCCGGCGGGATACCCATCGCCCACGATGTCACCCGGCGGCTGGCGGAGAAAATGGGGGATGCCATCCCCTCCGGCTCCATCAACGAGAGCGTGCTGGATATTTCCATGACGGCGCACATCATGGGAGGCTGCCCGATTGACGAGGATGCTCGCTCCGGGGTGGTGGGGCTGGATTTCCAGGTGCACAACTATCCGGGGCTGTACGTCGTGGACGGCTCGGTGATGCCCGCTAATCCGGGGGTCAATCCCAGTCTGACGATTACTGCTATGGCTGAATACGCCATGAGCAAGATTCCCGAAAAAAGTGCAGCATGACGAATGGTGAATGCAGAATTTTGCATTCACCATTCCGCATTTCCTCCTTTACCCCTCTTCTTCCCGCTCCAGCAGGCGCAAGAAAGCCTCGACCACTTTGGGGTCAAACTGGATGCCGGCCTGTTCTTGCAGGTAGCGGCGCACTTTTTCGGGGGGCCAGGCCTTGCGGTAAGGGCGGTCTTTGCTGAGAGCGTCCCACACGTCTACGACGGCGAAGATGCGTGCTGCCAGAGGAATTTGTTCGCCTTTCAACCCGCGGGGGTATCCCTGTCCCTGCCAGCGTTCGTGGTGGCAATAGGGGATATCCAGGGCGGGACGCAGATAGGGGATGGGGGAGAGCAGCCGGTAGGCATAAACGGGGTGCTTGCGCATTACTTCCCACTCCTCCTCGGTCAGGGGGCCGGGTTTGTAGAGAATGGAATCCGGTATCCCCATTTTGCCGATGTCGTGCAACAGCGCCCCGTGGCGGATGTGGATAAGTTTTTCTCCGCTAACCCCCATGGCGCGCGCCAGGCGTAGCGTCATTTCGGTAACGCGCTCGGAATGGCCTTCTGTTTCGGCGTCGCGCAGTTCCAGGGCGCGAGACCAGCCCTCCAGGGTGGTGTTGTAGGCCATGAGCAAATCGAAATTGGAGCGTTCGAGGTTCTTGAAGAGGGTGGCACTTTCCATGGCGATGGCGGCCTGCGCGGTGACGGCGTTGAGAAATTCCATCCATTGGGGGGTGGGACGTAGCATCTCGCGATGATACACCTCGAGTACTCCTTTGACCTGCCCTTTGGCAATCAGGGGCGCGCCGTAATAGGAGATGAAGCCCTCGTCCTCGATGAGGGTGGCGGTGTAACTCTGGATGTTATCCTTTTCGCGCAAGTCGGCGATGTAAATGGGTTGGCGGGTCAAGGCGATTTTCCCTGCCCGTCCCTGTCCAAGCCGGAAGTGTTCCTGGAGCGGACGCGTGGTGCGGAAACCTTCTCCCCCTTGATAGGTGAGTATGTTGGAGCGCGGCTCCAGAACGAAGATGGCCACTGCGTCTACCCGCAATTGCGAAACCAGTTGCCGTATCAACACGCCCAGGGTAACCTCCAGGTCCAAACTGGAGTTGATGGTCATGTCAATCGTGTGCAGTGCCTGGAGGTATTCCAGGTGCCGCTGGGTATCGGCGAAGAGGCGGGCGTTCTCCAGTGCTGCTGCGAGTTGGCCGGTGAAAGAATGGAGAAAGCGCAGGCGTTCTGCAGCAAAAGCGCCTTTCTGCTCGCTGCCCAGCACCATCACTCCCAATACTTGACCGGCGTGCCGCAGGGAAAATGTCGCCAGTTTATGGGTTTGCAGTTTTTGGAGCGTGTTCCGGCTCTTCTCGTCCAGAATTTCGCTGGTAGCAATATCTTCAATAAGAAGAGGCGTGCCGGATTGTAACGCTCGCAGCATGAGGGGGAGCGCTGTCAGTTCGCCAGCGGCATTGCGTAGTTCGTGAATCTGCTCAAGGGGATGACTTTCTTGCAGGGCCTGGTGGTCGAAAGCGGTCAGTTCCAGGGTTTGTTCTCCTGGGGGGAGCAGTCCCACCCAGGCGTAGGAAGCATCCAGGTGCTGAATAGCCAGCCGGCAGGCCTGGCGGGCGATGCGTTCAGGCTCTACCTGCTGGGCGAACTGGAGAGATAGTTCGTACAGAACGCTTAACTCGCGGGCATGTTGTTCGGTGCGGGCAAACAAACGCGCCTGGGCAATTATGCTGGCCGCGTGGCTGGCCACCGTCTCTGCCAGCGAGATTTCCTCTTCGGTGTACGGCTGATATTCGTAGCGGTCGAGAGTGATATAGCCAATGACTTCGTCGCGCGGCTTGAGCGGTACGCCTAGCCAGTGTTCGAGGTTTTGGGTGCCTCCCCATCCGTGAAAGGCGGGATGGTTGGCAGGAGCGTTTAGTGCAAGGGGTTGGCCGCTGTCACGGATTGTTGCAAACAGCGTATCATCCTCAGAGAAAAGGCGCCCTTCAACTTCTTCTGGATTGGGCAGCCCGTGGTTGGCGACCATATGAAGACCATATTCCGTCAGCAGAAAGATGGACGCGCTGCCGTAGGGGACGAGCAAACGCATGTGAGCCAACAAGCGGTGCAGAATTTGTTGCAAATCCAACGTGCCGGTTAAATCGAGCGCCATATTTCTGAGCACCTCAGCGCGTTGACGCAGCGTCTTTTCCTGGCGATACAGGATGGCGTTCTGAATTGCCAGGCCTGCCTGGTAGCCCACAGATGTGACCGGGGCGATATCTTGCGTGGTGAAGGGCGGTCTTCCGGGATAGCGAAATAGCCCGATGGCTCCAACGCATTTGTCCTGGGCCAAAATAGGGATGCCCATGAATGCCTGGATGTCCAGGGCTGCCCAGTAGGGAGAAGCATCAGGGTGTTTGCGGTAATCATCTACGAGAAGAGGCTGCCGCGTGTCTATTATGGGCCAGGCCAGGCTTTTTTC
>JANTFR010000024.1 GCA_024763355.1 Anaerolineales bacterium | reverse complement strand
AAAATAAGCGTAACCCACTGTTCGGAGGTGTATTTCCCCGCCGACAGGGTGTTGTAAATGCCCACTACAATGAGCACGAAAGCGGCGATGCGGAACAGCCACAGAAAAACGTCCACCCAAGAGATGCGTTCTAGGTCAATCTTCATGCTGCAAGGCCCTCTCTCCTGTGATACGGCCGAAATCTCGGCCTGGGTGTGAGCCGTTCCCCCGGTGAGTTCTTGGGGGTGAGGTTAAGTACAAGGCTGAACCAAGAGCCATGCCCCTGGTTCAGCCCCGCTTGTGTCGCTAGGGGTACAAGCCAGCGGATACGTCAAGCATCCTTACGGAGTCCAGACCACATCGGGCGGCCACTTGCCGTCTTCGATTTCGGCCTTCGTAATCTTGAAGATACCCAGCGCCTGCCCGGTGGCGCAGTCGCCGTGTTCGGTGCAGGTCAGGGTGCCGGTCAGGCCGTTGTAGTTCTCGATGCTGGCCATGGCGTCACGCAGTGCCTGGCGCGGGATGTGGACGGTGCCGTCCTCTTCGACCACGGCCACTTTTTCGATGGCGTCGAAGAGCATGTTGGTGCCGTCGTAAGCGAAAGCGTGGAAGCCGCTGGGCGGTTTGCCGCCGATTTGGTCTGCCCACTTCTGCAAGAATTCATCGTAGGAAGCGCCGGAGACGTAGGGGCCGGAGAGGTACATGCCGTCCGCGTTGGGGCCGGCGTTCTCGGGGAAGGAGTCCGCCAACAGGCCGTCGGCGCCCATCAGGGTGGTGTTCTCCAGGCCGGCAATCTCGGAGGATTGGGCTACGATGAAGTCGCCTTCAGGCTCGAAGATGGGGAAGTAGAGCACATCGGGCTTGTCGGCTGCCGCGGAGGTGAGCACCGAGCGCATGTCGGTGTCGCCTACGTTGACCGCACCCTGGAAGGTAACGGTTCCGCCGAGTTCCTTGAAGCGCTCGGCGAAGACCTGCTGCAACTGGTCGGCGTAGGGGCTGCCGTCGTGGATGGTGGCGGCCGTGCGGGCGCCCAGTTCGTTGTAGGCGTAGTCAGCAGCGACCTTACCCTGGAACTTGTCGTTGTGGCAGGCGCGGAAGTAGCCGGGCTGCCAGGTTCCGTTGGGGTCGGTCAGGGCCGGGGCCGTGTTGGACGGGGAAATCATCACCAGGCCGGCCTGACTGATGGTCGGCAGGGCTGCGGTGGCCGCGCTGGAGCAGTTGGTGCCGATGACGCCCACGATGGTGGGGTCGGAGGCAATCTTGGTGGCAGCGGTCTGCCCGCCGTCGGCGGAGCAGCCGGAGTCCTCACCGGTCAACTGGATGGGGTGACCCAGGAGTTCGCCGCCGTGGTCATTGATGGCGATTTCGATGGCGCCCTTGGAGTCTTCACCCAGGAAGGCCGTGGAGCCGGTAACGGTCAGCATGTAGGCGATGTGGATGGGGTCGCCGGGGGCGATATCAACACAGCCGATGGGGTCGGTGCACTCATAGGCTTGCTTGCCGCCGCCGCAGGCGGTGAGCACCATGCTGACAATCATCAGCAAAGACAGAACTGCAAAAATGCGTTTAGACATTTGTTCCTCCTCCTCAAGAAGGGTGTCGGGTGTTGGGAACAAGGTGTACGCGGCAGTTTCGGGCGTACACGACAATCCGTTTGCCCTTGTGGGCTGCTACCTCACAAGCGAGATAGCGGGGTGCGGGGGTGTCTTGCCATGCGGACCGTTCGGACTATCACCTCCTTTTTCTGGGATTGCTTTGGAAAGCAATGGACAAAGGGTGCCATTGTTGTATTTCCACAACACATGACCTGCGAGAAGTAGAAGGGACGCCCTCCATTAGGAAGCGGCCTTCTCTTAACGGTTACATTCTACTGGCTTGCAAAGGGTGGGTCAAGAGAACAAAATTGCGTTTTATGCAAAATTTATCCGCCAGGGATGTCCTTCGGCGATAAAGGCTGCTGAGATGACCCTTCGCCTCATGGTAAAATAAACCCTCTTGGCGGGGAGGGGTTGCGCCCTCTCTCGCCCGTTTTCTCCTCAAATTTATGACCATCCAGCAAGCGAAAGTCTCTCCCCCTCCCCGCCTGATAGCCGTGCTTCTGGCTGGCTTTGATACAGTGGCCTCACACCTGGGGCTGATTCTTTTTCCCGTCCTGCTGGATGTCTGGTTGTGGCTTGGCCCCCACCTGCGGATGGAACGTTTGATTTCCGACATGCTGACGGAAATCTACCCACTCCTGCAGAGTTCTGCAGGAGATGTCTCGCCGGAATTGTGGGATGCCGTGCAGGAGATGTGGCAGACGCTGGCTGCCCGCGTCAACCTGTTTTCCTCGCTGCGGGCCTTGCCCGTTGGGATTCCCAGCCTGATGGCGGGGCGTCTGCCGGTGGGAACGCCCTGGGGCGCGTCCATAGGAGTGGATTTATCTCATTGGCTGGAGGTGGTTGTGAGTTGGGGAACGCTCACGGTCGCAGGCATCCTCCTGGGGAGTTTGTACTTCCTCTTGACAGCGGACGCGGCTGCCGGAGAAAATCGGGATGAAGGCCCCCTCTTTGAACGCTGGTTGCATGCCGGAACGCAAACCGTTCTCCTGAGCATCCTTTGGATGATGGCAGTCGGGCTTTCTCTGTTTCCCATGAGCATCTTTGCCACCCTTCTCGGCTCCGCCAGCGGCGTGGGGCTGGTCTTTTTGTTTCTCATCGGAGGGGCGCTGTTGTGGATTATTGTCCCTCTTTTGTTCGCTCCGCACGGCATTTTCGTTTACCGCTTATCGGTGTTTCGGTCTATTCGTTCCGGTTTCAGCCTGGCCCGTCTGACGATGCCGACCACGAGTACCTTTTTCCTGGCGGTGTTCGTCATCAGCCGCGGTATGGATTTGTTGTGGAGCATCCCTGACGAAACTTCCTGGCTGACCCTGGTGGGCATTTTCGGACACGCTTTCATCGCCACATCTTTGTTGGCGGCCAGTTTTGTGTACTACCGGCAGGCCACAGAGTGGGTGGAACAGATTTTGGAGCAGATGAAACAGGCACGTGCGGCATAGTGTGATAGAAAAAACTTTTTGTGGAGGCTCTTTGTGACCCAACGCGATACCAGTTCTTATGATGCAAAAGATATCCAGGTGCTGGAAGGTCTGGAAGCAGTTCGCCGTCGCCCCGGTATGTACGTGGGCGGCACGGACATCAAAGCCCTGCACCATCTGGTTTATGAAGTTGTAGACAACTCGATTGACGAGGCCCTGGCGGGATTCTGTGACCGGATTGAGGTGTGGATTCACCCCGATAGCAGCGTGACCGTCTCTGATAACGGGCGCGGCATCCCGGTGGATATCCATCCCCAGAAGAAGGTGCCTGCCCTGCAACTGGTGATGACCACCCTCCATGCGGGCGGCAAATTTGGGGGCGGGGGCTACAAGGTTTCGGGTGGCCTCCATGGGGTGGGCCTCTCCGCTGTCAACGCCCTCTCCGAATGGTTCGAGGTGGAAGTGCGCCGGGGCGGGAAAATCCATCGCCAGCGCTACGCACGCGGTTACCCCATCGGCCCGTTGGAAGTCATCGGCAAGACCAGCCGCGACGATACCGGCACCACCCAGACCTTCAAGTTCGATACCGAAATCTTCAAAGGGGATTTGGATTACCGCTACGAAACCCTCGTCCAGCGCTTTCGGGAGATGGCCTTCGTCACCCGCGGGGTGAAAATCCATTTTGTGGACGAGCGGCATGACAAGGAGATGACCTTCTACTTTGAGGGCGGCATCAAGTCCTTTGTGCGTTATCTCAATCGTAACCGCAAGGTACTCCATCCCGTCATGCACGTGGAGAAAGAAGTGGATGGCATTACGATTGATGTTGCCATCCAATATTCCGACTCGTACTCTGAGTCGGTGTATTCCTTCGCCAATACCATCAACACTGTGGACGGCGGCACGCATCTCACCGGTCTGCGCATGGCTCTGACGCGCACCATCAACGATTACGCCCGGCGGGCCGGTTTACTCAAGGATTCGGATTCCAACTTTAGCGGCGACGATACCCGCGAGGGCCTGACCGCTATAGTCAGCATCAAGCACCCCGACCCTCAATTCGAGAGCCAGACCAAAGTCAAATTGATGAACCCGGAGGTGCAAACCTACACCCAGCAGGTGGTGAACGAGGCCTTCGGCGCTTTTCTGGAAGAAACCCCTTCGGCGGGCAAGGCCATCGTGCAAAAGTGCCTTACCTCGGCGCGGGCGCGGGATGCAGCCCGTAAGGCCCGCGACCTGGTGATTCGCAAATCTGCCCTGGAGAGCCTCACCCTGCCGGGGAAACTGGCCGATTGTTCCTCCCGCGACCCCAACAACACCGAACTCTACATCGTGGAGGGCGATTCGGCAGGCGGCTCCGCCAAACAGGGACGCGACCGGCATTTTCAGGCTATCCTCCCTTTGCGGGGCAAAATTCTCAACACCGAGCGCGCCCGACTGGATAAAATCCTGGCGAACAACGAAGTCAAGGCGCTTATCTCGGCGCTGGGCACCGGCATCGGGGAGAATTTCAATCTTGAAGGGCTGCGCTACAAACGCATCATCATCATGACCGACGCCGACGTGGACGGCAGCCACATCCGCACCCTGTTGCTCACCTTTTTCTTCCGCTACATGCAGCCTTTGATTGAGGAGGGGCACCTTTACATCGCGCAGCCTCCGCTCTACCGCATCGCCCATCAGAAAAAGGTTTATTATGCTTACACCGAAGCCCAAAAGGAAGAAATCATCCGCTCGCTGGGTATCCCCCCCGAAAAAGTGAACTTGCAGCGTTACAAGGGCTTGGGCGAGATGAACCCCCATCAGCTGTGGGAGACCACCATGGACCCCGAGAATCGCACCCTGTTGCAAGTAACCATTGAAGACGCCGCTGAAGCGGACCGCACCTTTGATATGCTCATGGGCGCTGCCGTTCCTCCTCGCCGCCGCTTCATCCAGACCCATGCCAAGGAAGTGCGGAATTTGGATATTTGACGACGGACCACGGACGACGGACCACATACCGGGGACGATGGACTACCCGACCAATCCGACCAATCAAGCCACTCCGACCACCCGACTAACGAGGAACCATCATGCCTAAACTCAAAAAGAACCGTCCGGCCCGCGGCGTAGTGCGGCGGGGAGTGCGCGGCGGCCCTCCGGCCAATCTGGGACGGGCCGTGCGCCGGAACGCATTTCGCAAACAGGCCAATGCCATCCACGGCCGGCCGCGTCCGGGAGTGCGCCCGGCCGCTCCGCCGCGCAAGGTGATGCCCAAACAGCCCGTCCGCCCCGCGCTGAAGGGCCGGCGGAGAGCGGTGCGCCCGCAGGGGGTTCCGGCGCGTCCGGCGCGCCGTGCGATTCCTCGCGCCGGCGTTGGGGGACGCCCTCCCATGGCTGCAGCGGCTGCCGCCGGCGGACTGCTGGCTCTCAACGCGGCTCTGGCGCACCCCACGCTGCAAACCAGCGTCCAGGCATTGCAAAACTCTCTGGAGCGGGTTCAGACAAGTGCGAGTTTGCAGTCCCTGCAGGAAGAGGTCGCCCGCCTGAACGAGCGCGTCAACAAAGTGGTCTCGTTGTTAGAGAGCGCCCGCGAACAGGGATACGCCTACCAGGGCGACCTGGACGACATGGCTTATCAGGCGGTCAGCGCCTGGCAAGGCGTGTATCCCCAGGTGACGCAGGAGATTCCGCAACGGGCGGCAGCGTTACAGGCAAGATTGAGCACCCTGTCCACACCGGTAGCCCAACTCAATCGAGTCCTGAGCAATCCTGCTACGGCGCGACGTCCCCTCCAGCAGGTGGAGACGCAGGTCAACCAGTTGGAAAACGAAGCCGATGCAGCCCGCGCCGCCCTGCAAGCCCGCTACAGCGATATTGAGGCGCAAGTCAGTTCGCTGGAAAGCCGCTTGAACAAAATCCACTGGGCTTTGAAACAACTGGAGGAAGCCAAATTCTCTCTGGAGCGCGGCGAAGACCTGGTTATGGCGGTGCGCGCCCGCTGGGATAAAGAGGGCAAGGATGACCCCGAAGGCGTACTCTACCTGAGCAACAAGCGCTTGATTTTCGAGCGTAAGGAAAAACTTGCCCGCAAGAAGGTACTCTTCATCACTGTGGATTCCGAACTGGTGCAGGAAGTACTCATTGACCAGCCGGTATCCACCATCAAGGAGGTCAAGGCCGTCCACAAGGGGCTTTTCGGACATCAGGATTTCCTGCACCTGCGTTTCAATGCGCCGGGCTTGAAAGATGTCTCCATGCACCTGGATGGGCAGGACTCCAAAGATTGGGATGTGCTCATCCGCAAAGTGCAGAGCGGCGAAATTGAGAAGGAACGCGCCGCGGCTACGGGCGTCTCCTTGAGTGACCTCACTAAACCGCTTACCCAGGCCGATTTGCTGGCCGTGCAAGGGGAAGTCAATGCCTTGCAGGATGCCATGATGCTCAAGGCGGCGCGCGCCGAACTGGAGAGTCTGGAGGCGGAAGTCAGCGGTCTCAGCCGCAAGTTGAGCGCCCTGCGAGCCAGAGGCTACGTTATCGAGAAATCGCTGGAGGGGGATGTGAAAATCCTGACCACCCAATGGGAACGCGTCCGCCAGAATGCCCTCACCGTCCTGGAACAGCAAACCACGCTGTTGGGTGAGATTATGCAGGGCATTCAGGACGATATGGGCCGCCTGTTGGGGATGAGCGCTAACCTGATAGCGGCGCGTCCGCTCTACATGCAGGTCAAATCGGCGCTGGCTTCGGCGCAGGCCCAGGCCGAGGCCGCCGAAGACACCGTCTTTGCCCAGTTCGACGCCTATGACGATGAGGTGGAGAGTTTGTCCGCCCATTTTGACTGGGTCAACTGGATGCTGGACGCCCTGGAAACCGCCTCCTTCCAATTGACTGCTGCCGAGAGCGGCGTGGCTGCCGTCGAAGCCCAATGGCTGCGTCCCGGCCTGGAACCGGAGAACGGTGTCCTTTTCCTCACCGACCAGCGCTTGCTGTGGGAAGACCGCGTGGACGACTTTGAACTCAAGTTCGATGTGCCCCTCAGCCAGGTGCTTTCCGTGCAGACCGAAGAGGAGGACGAGGAAGAAACCGATATCATCGCCTGCTCCCTGGATGCCGGGGCACCGGTGGCGGAAGCCCGTTTCCTGCTCGGCCAGCCGGTGGGCGAAGCCTGGGTGCAGATGATTAATCGTGCCCGCTCCGGCGGCTATATGGAGGACCGCGCTGTGGAAGTGGACGAGGCCGAACTGGAACGCATCCGCAACGCCCCGACCGTGTGCCCCACTTGCGGCGCGCCGCTCAGCGCCCCCATCTTGCGCGGCCAGACCGAAATCGTGTGCGAGTATTGCAACGCCGTGATTCGGCTGTAACCCCTCCGGCCAGGCATTTTCAGGTGACAGTCACTGCACTTCTGCAGTGACTGTCACCTGTTTTGCCTTGTTTGTCAGATAGCAGGTTGAACAGGACACTTGTTTTTTCAAGAGATTGTGCGGCGGCTTTGGAATGTTCGTTGGGGGTGCAATAATTTCCCTCTATCTCCAGAATTCTGCAAATTCCGATGGCATTTGCACCCCACAAAAACGATTCATGTAGTACACTTGGGGGCGATACACCCTGCGAAGCCGTGATACCGCGGTACCCCAAAAGATATACTTTCCCCTGTTGATATGACATTAGAGCGTGGCGCAGTAATCAACAACCGATATCGTATTTTGGAAATCCTGGGCCAGGGCGGCATGGGTGCCGTGTATCGCGCCGTGGATGAAAACCTCGGCGTAGAGGTTGCCATCAAGGAGAATTTGTTTACCACGGATGAATACGCCCGTCAGTTTCGGCGGGAGGCCGTCATCCTGGCGAACCTGCGGCATCCTAACCTGCCCCGCGTGACCGACCACTTTGAGGTGCCGGGACAAGGGCAGTACCTCATCATGGATTTCATCGAGGGGGAGGATTTGCGCCAACGCATGGACCGCGAAAACCAGTTGCCAGAAGCGGAAGTCATTATTCTGGGAATGGCGATTTGCGAGGCGCTCACCTACCTGCACTACAGCGACCCCCAAATCGTGCATCGCGACATCAAGCCGGGTAACGTCAAGATTACCCCCGATGGGCACGTCTTTCTCGTGGATTTTGGGCTGGCAAAAATCGTCCAGAGTGGACAGGCCACCACCACCGGGGCGCGGGCCATGACCCCTGGGTATTCCCCGCCGGAGCAGTACGGCACGGCGCGCACCGACCACCGCTCGGATATCTACTCGCTGGGGGCGACGCTCTATGCTGCCCTGTGCGGGGCGCTCCCCGAAGACGGCCTGGCGCGGGCTATGGACCAGGCCACCCTCACCCCGGTACGCAAGCACAATCCCGGCGTTTCCCGCCGCCTGGCGGCAGCCATCGAAAAAGCGCTGGCCGTGCAGCCGGATGACCGCTTTCAGACCGCCGAGGAATTCCGCATTGCTTTATTGAACGCCTCCCGCTCAACCCGCAAATTGACCGGCCCCTTGATGGTTTCGCCGCCTCCGGAGGCTCTGCCGGCTGAAACCCTCTCCGAGGACGCGGTGGAGGAGAGTCCTCCTGCGGTTCCGCCGCCGCCGGGCGGTAACGGGTTGGCCGAAGCGGGGGGAGACAATCCCTTTGCCCGCAACAAGCCCCTCGACGAACTGCTGGACGAGCACATTCGCACCCAGACACGCCCCAAAAGGCGGAGCGGCTGCCTGTGGATAGTCATCTTATTGTGGTTGGGCGTATTGGGAGCGGGGGGCTGGTACGTTTACCAGTATCCCGTGCAGGCGCAGCAAGTGGCTACTACTATCTCGTCCTATGTGATGAGCATACCAGACCGGCCTCCCTTTGGCCCATCTATTGTCACGGCTACTCCGCAACCGGTCACTCCGACTATCGAACCCGCCACGGCTACCGCGCTCTCAGTGGCGGAGGTCTCTTCGCCCACGTTGACGCCCACGCCGACGATAATCCCTACCAGCACCCCTGTTCCTACGGCTACCGCTACCCCTACCGTTCAACCTACGCCTCTGGGTGGGGGCCCTGGAGAACTGGCCTTTGTCTCCGATAGGAGCGGAGAACCGCAAATCTGGCTTGCCGGCCTGGATGGTTCTAACTTACAGCAATTGACTTTTGCCGCGGGGGGCGCTTGTGAGCCTGACTGGTCTCCGGATGGCTCCCAACTCGTCTTCGTCTCGCCTTGCCCAGGCTATCAGGAGACGTACCTGAACGGCGGTTTGTTCGTCATCAACGCCGATGGCAGCGGCCTGACGGGGCTGCTGGACAAATCCTCCGGTGATTACGACCCTGCCTGGTCTCCGGATGGTACGAAGATTGTCTTCACTTCCCTGCGGGGGGCAGGCAAACCGTGGGTCTACGTTCTGGATTTGAACACGAATGAACTTACGCCGCTGGCGACGCAAGGCTCCAAAAACATGCAACCGGAGTGGTCGTCGGATGGAGAGAAAATCGTCTTTATTTCTACTGCCAAGCAGGGAGAACGCATCTGGATAATGAACGCCGACGGCAGTGAAGCCGCACCTTTCTCGGATGCTTCCGGACTGTACTCACGCCCCGAGTGGTCGCCCCTCGGTGGGCAGATGGTTTTTACCTTCCGTCAAGACGTTGACGTGCCGCCCACCTGGTTTACTTCGTCCACCCAGCATTTCTCTGCCATCTCGCTGATGTCCACCAGCGCGCCCAAACGCGGGCCGTCTTATTCCCCCGATGGGTTGTGGGTGGTGTACGAAAGTTGGCCCGACGGGCAAAATCACGATATCTGGATAGTGAACGCTTCGGGCGGTGAGCCGCAACTTTTGTTGGATTGGCCCGATTCTCAGGAATTTGACCCGGCCTGGAGGCCGTAACTTCCTCCCTTACAGAGGCCCCTGCATGGAACAGGGAGCGGCATTTGCCGCTCCCTGTTTTTGTTTGCCTGTTTGCCCTCTCCTGCTGTCACTTGCGCTGCGCTTCGGGAAGACTTACCCTCACCTGGGGCTGGTAGCCCAGTAAACGCAATCCATTGAGCACCACGATGACCGTGCTGCCCTCGTGCCCCACTACGCCCAGGGGAAGCGGCAGGTTGGCGCCGAAAGTGCTGGTTACCAGCAAAACGATGACGCCCAGGGCAAAGGTAAGGTTTTGCCATACGACGCGGCGAGCATGGCGCGCCAGGCCGATGGCGTAGGGCAGGTGGGTGAGGTCGTCGGCCATGAGCACCACGTCGGCGGTCTCCAGAGCCACATCTGTGCCCGCACCGCCCATCGCGATACCCACGTCCGCCGTGGCAAGAGCAGGAGCATCGTTGACGCCGTCGCCTACCATGGCGGTAGGACCGTATTTGTGGCGCAGTTCCTGCAAGACGCGCACCTTGTCTTCGGGGAGCAGGTCGGCATGGAACTCGTCCACGCCGGTTTGGGCGGCGATTGCTGCCGCTACGCGGGCGTTGTCGCCCGTCAGCATGACGGTGCGCTGGATGCCCAGATGTTTGAGGGCGGCCACAATCTCGGCAGCGTCGGGACGCAGGGTGTCGGAGACGGCCAGCACGCCCAGAAAGCGTCCCTCCTCCTGCGTGTAGGCGATGACGGCGGTCTTGCCCTCGTTTTCCAGGGCTTTGACCTGCTCCCGCAGAGCGGGAGGCAGCGCCACGCGGCGTTCGGTATACATGCGCTCGTTGCCCAGCCAGATGCGCTTCTCTTCGACGGTGGCCTCCACGCCCTGCCCGGTGATGGATTGGAAGGCGCTGGCGGAGGGGTAGGCAATCCCCCGTGCTTCGGCCTCCTGTAAAATGGAGGCGGCCAGGGGGTGCTCGGAGCGGGATTCGGCAGCCGCTGCAAGGCGCAGAAGACTTTCGGGGGGCGTACCCTCCCACGGGATGAGGTTGGTCAGGGCGGGCTTTCCAATGGTGAGGGTGCCCGTCTTGTCGAAGGCAATCACTTTCAACTCGGCGGTGCGCTCCATGTGGATTCCGCCTTTGAAAAGGATGCCCTGCCGCGCTCCGTTGGCAATCGCGGAGAGGATGCTGGCGGGAGTGGAGATGACCAGGGCGCAGGGAGAGGCCACCACCAGCCAGGTCATGGCGCGGTAGAAGGTGGGACGGAAAGGATACCCCAGGAAGAGGGGAATGGCGATGAGCAGGGCCGCGCCGGCCAGGATGAAGATAGCGTAGATTTGCTCGAAGGTGTCCAGTCGGGTCTGGGTGTTTGCCTTGTTGGCCTGGGCTTCTTCCACCAGGTTGACGATTTTTGCCAGGGTGGTGTCGTTGGCGAGGCGAGTGACGCGCACCTCCAGCGCGCCCTTGCCGTTGACCGTCCCGGCGAAGACGGTATCGCCGGGCGCTTTGGGCACGGGGATGGACTCGCCCGTGATGCTGGCCTGGTCGGCGGTGGACTGTCCCTCGATGATTTCGCCGTCAATGGGGAAGCGCTCTCCGGGGCGGACGATGACCACGTCGCCGAGGACGAGTTGCTCCACGGGCAGGGTCGCCAGCCGGGAGCCGCGCCGCACGGTGGCCGTCGGAGGGCGCAGGTCGAGCAGTTTTTCGATGGCCTTGCGGCTGCGGTCCAGGGCGTAAGATTGCAGGGTGTTGGAGAGGGAGAAGAGGAAGAGCAGGGTTGCTCCTTCCACGGGTTGGCCGATGGCGGCGGCGCCCAGGGCGGCCAGTATCATCAGCAAATCCACGTTGATGCGGTGTTCCTCCCACAATTCTTTGACGCCGTCGGTCAGGCCGTAGTAGCCGCCCGCCAGGAAAGCGGTCAGGTACAGGAGAACGGTTGCCAGGGAGGGCAGGAAGGCAAGGTGCTCGTTGGCGAAGGCAATCCCCGCGGCCAGGGCGGTGACGACGGTAAAGAGCACCTCCAGGCGTTCCCGCCTCGGCATAGCGAGGGTGGGCAGACGCAGCGGGGCGGCTGCGGCGCTTTCGTATTCGGCTACGGCGCTTTCTGTGCTCAGCACCGGCGAGGCGGGCAGGCGGATTTCCATACGCCCTTGCTCGAAGCGGGCGTCGACATCCTCTCCGATTTCGGAGAGATGGCGGTAGTGCTCGGAGAGACCCTGTTCCATCGCCGCCAGGCAGGCCGCGCAAGCCTTCTCCGATTTGGCGGGGCAGTGCTGGACGCGGGCCATAGCGGTACGTCCGGCCTGCCGGGTGATTTGCAGGGCGCGTTCCGGCGGCAGGGTGTGGGGGTCGTATTCCAGTACGAGTTGGCCGCGCCCCAGGTCGAAGCGCGCCGCCTTGATGCCGTTATACCCTTCGAGGGTGTCTGCCAGGATGGTGGTACAGCGTTGGGTTTCTGGGGGAAGTTGGTTTGGTTGGTTCATTGGTTGCATTGGTTTGTTGGTTCATTAGTTGCATTGGTTCATCGGTTCATCGGTTCGGTAGTCCGTCGTCCGTGGTCTGTGGTCTACCGTCCACCATCCACGGTCTACCGTCCGCCCTCTACGGCCTCCCTCTGGCACTCTGGGCACAGGCCGTAGTAGAGCACGCGTCCGCCCAGGATGCGGTATTGCGAATTGCGGGCGACTTCCTCCTGCAAAGCCTGAATGTGTTCGCTGGGCAGGTCAATGATGCGGTGACACTTGATGCAGGCCAGGTTGATGTGCGGATTGGTATCGGCGTCGTAATGGACGGTGTCGTCTCCCGCACTGCCCAGCCGGTTGATGGCTCCTACCGAGACGAGCACATCCAGCGTGTTATAAACCGTCGCCAGACTCATGGATGGGAACTGCGCTTTGAGCGTCTCGTAAATCTGGCGGGCGGTGGGGTGTTCATCGCTCTCGGCCAGCAAGCGGCAGATGGCCTCCCGTTGGGGGGTGATGCGTTTGCCCTGGGTTTTCAGGGCGGTTAGTAATGTTTCGTAAAGGTTCATGGTGGTATTTGGAATAGTTCTAAAGTTGGAATGATTATAAACCTATGCTATCTCCCTGTCAAGGGATGCGCACGTAGAACTGGGGTAAAGACTTCCGAGATTTTGACGAGAGCCGCTCCAAGAGAAATCTCGGAAGTCTGTCCCTTTTACCCCATAATTTCGCGTTGCCCCAGACTTCCGAGATTTTGACGAGAGCCGCTCCAGACGGGCATCACTTCAGGGAAATCTCGGAAGTCTGTCTCTCCTGGTCACGGAGAACACAGGAAGAGAACTCTGTGCTCGCCGCGTCTCCGTGTGAACAAATCGGCATGTGCGCGTTTTGCCAATCTCTCAGGTGCAATCCGTGCAATCTGTGGATGTCATGCGCCCACCTGCGAAATCTCCTTGCAAACTTGCCCTCTTTGGGGGATAATCCATCATGCGCAGACCTCCCCGAACCCCCGGAGGTCTTCAGCGCGCCATAATTTCTCTCTGGAGGTGTTATCTAGTGGCAAAATCCAAGAAATTTTCAAAGAATGACGCCCCGCCGATGCGGGTGTGGATTACCGTTGGCGTCCTGGCCCTTGTTGCCCTGGCCTTTTGGCTGGTGCGCCAAAATCAGCAGGCGCACCTCTTCACCCTGGAGCGCGGCGACGATGCCGTCGTCATCCTGCTGCGCGATACGGAAGATGGCGTGTACACGGTGAAGTACAATGGCCGCCAGCCCATCGAAATCACCGGCATCCATGTCATGCTGGCCGGCGAAGTGTTGCACATGGACGTCGAAAGCGTGAGGCTGGAGGACGATACGCAGCAGGTGCAGATAGAACAGAATCAAGTCCCGGAGGGGCAATCCTTTCAGGTGGAACCGGGGGACACTTTCCGGGTACGCATCACCTTTAGCGGGCAAACCCTGGGGTACAACTACATGTACGGTTTTCGCCTCGCCTATTCCGAGGGAGGCCGCTCCGGCACCTTCGATTTGACGGATAAAGATTTCCGTTTCTTACTCACCGTCGAGTAGGGTTTTTCAGGGGTTGTCTGCACGGCAGGCAATCCCTTTGTTTTTGGCCGTTTGAGAAAAGGAGGCCTTCGATGACCGCAAAATTGATTGATGGGAAGCAGATAGCCGCCGACCTGCGCCAGCAGGTCGCTGCGGAGGTAACCCGTCTGGTGCAAGCGGGCAAGCCGCGCCCCGGATTGGCTACCGTTTTGGTAGGGGATAACCCGGCCTCGCAGGTTTACGTGCGGATGAAACACAAAGCCTGCACCCAGGTGGGGATTGAATCCTTCGGCTTTACGCTCCCCGCGGATGCTTCGCAGGAAGAAGTGGAAACCCTGGTGCGGGAGTTGAACGCCGACCCGCGGGTACACGGAATCCTGGTGCAATTGCCGCTTCCCTCCGGCCTGGATGAGGAACGCGTTCTCAATGCCATCAGTTTGCAGAAGGACGTGGACGGTTTTCACCCTCTCAACATTGGACGGCTGGCCCAAAAGGGACGCGACCCCCTCTTTGTGCCCTGTACCCCGGCGGGCATTATGTACCTGCTGGAACAGGCGGGGGCGCAATTTGACGGCGCCAATGCGGTCGTACTGGGACGTTCCAACATCGTGGGGATGCCTGCCGCTCTCTTGCTCATCCGCCGCAATGCCACCGTGACCGTGTGTCACTCGCATACCCGCGACCTGCCCGAAGTCATCCGCCGTGCCGACATCCTGATTGCCGCCGTCGGGCGTCCCCGGATGGTGCGCGCCGGCTGGGTCAAGCCCGGCGCGGTGGTGATTGACGTAGGTGTCAACCGCGTCGAAGACCCCGCTGCGAAGAAGGGCTACCGTCTGGTGGGGGATGTGGACTTTGATGAAGTCAAGGAGGTTGCCGGCGCAATTACCCCGGTACCCGGCGGCGTCGGCCCGATGACGATTGCCATGCTCCTGAAGAACACCGTCCGGGCGGCGCGCTTGCAAAATAACGGCGGATTGCCTGACAATTGACGCCGCGCTGAATTTATGCTACACTACGAGCAAGTTGTCTGACAATTGCGCCGCGTGACGGCGTTTTTCACTCAGTCCCCTGGAAACGGTTTCCCCGTAAGGATGCCCTCATGTCCACTTTGCTTGTCAAACACGCCGATGTTCTTGTGACGATGGATGACCACCGCCGCGAAATCGCGGATGGTGGTCTTTTCATTCGCGACGGATTCATCGAACAGGTTGGCCCTACCGCGGAACTGCCCTCCACTGCCGATGAAATCCTCGACCTGCGCGGGCACATCCTCCTGCCGGGGCTGGTCAACACCCATCATCACTTCTACCAGACCTTGACACGCGTCGTCCCCGCCGCCCAGGATGCCAACCTGTTTCACTGGTTGAAGACCCTCTATCCCATCTGGGCGCGGTTGACGGCAGAGCACATCCGCGTTTCGACCAAGACCGCCCTGACCGAACTGGCGCTTTCGGGCTGTACCACTGCCTCCGACCACCTCTACCTCTTTCCCAATGACGCCACCCTGGACGACGAAATCCTGACGGCGCGGGAAGTTGGGCTGCGCCTGCACGCCTCGCGCGGTTCCATGTCGCTCAGCGAGAAGGACGGCGGCCTGCCCCCCGACAGCGTGGTGGACGACGAGGAAACCATCCTGCGCGATAGCCGGCGTCTTATCGAGACCTACCACGACCCCAACCCCGGCTCCTTCACGCAAATCGTCCTGGCCCCTTGCTCGCCCTTCAGTGTCACCGGTGACCTGATGCGCGAATCGGCGGCGCTGGCGCGGGAGTACGGCGTGCATCTCCACACTCACCTGGCCGAGACCGAAGATGAAGAGACCTTCTGCCTGGAGAAATTCGGGCATCGTCCCGTGGGGTACATGGAAGAACTGGGCTGGATGGACAAAGACGCCTGGTTTGCCCACAGCATCTGGGTCAATCCCGATGAAATCGCCCTCTACGCTCGCAGCGGGGCGGGAGTAGCGCACTGTCCGAATTCCAACATGCGCCTGGCCTCCGGCATTGCCCCCATCAAAGAATTCCTGGCCGCGGGCGTCAAAGTGGGCGTCGGGGTGGATGGCTCCGCCTCCAATGACGGCTCGCACCTGCTCGGCGAAGTGCGTCAGGCCATGCTGCTGGCCCGCGTGCGCGAGGGCATTACCGGTTTCTCGCGCTCCGACGACCCCAGCCGCAAACTGATGACCGCTCGCGACGCCCTCTGGCTGGGGACGCGCGGCGGCGCGGCGGTGTTGGGACGCTCCGACATCGGCTCGTTGGAAGCCGGCAAATGCGCCGACTTCTTCGCCGTCAATCTCGACCGTATCGAATACGCCGGCGGCCTGCACGACCCGGTCGCCGCGGTGGTCTTTGACCAGCCCGTGCGCGTGGATTACACCGTCGTGGGCGGCAAATTCATTGTCAAAGAAGGGCATATGCTCACCGTGGACGAACCGAGTCTCATCCGCAAGCACAACCGTCTGGCGAGACAATTAGTGGACGGTGGACGGTAGACGACAGACCGTGGACGATAGACCGTGGACGGTGGACCACGGACGACGGACTACAGACCACAGACCACCGAACCGATGAACCAATGCAACCGATGCAACCAATGAACCCATGCAACCAATGAACCAATGCAACCTATGCAACCAATAAACCCCTCCCCCCGCATCCTGCTTGGACCTGGCCCAAGCAGCGTCCCTCCCAGCGTCTTGCGAGCCATGGCCGCCCCGATGGTGGGCTACCTCGACCCGCAGTTGATGCGTTTCCTGAGTGAAATCCAGGCCATGCTGCGGCAGGTCTTCCAGACTGAGAATGAGTGGACCTTCCCGCTCTCCGGGACGGGCACTGCCGGGATGGAGGCTGCCCTGGTGAATTTCATCGAACCCGGCGACGATGTTCTCGTGCTGGTGAACGGCTATTTCGGGGCGCGCCTGGCGGAGATTGCCGCCCGTCACCGGGCGCAGGTGGAGACCCTCGAGCACCCCTGGGGGCAGGTCTTCACGCCGCAGGAAGTGGAAACCGCCCTGGAGCGCAAGTCGTACAAACTGCTGGCCCTCGTCCACATGGAGACCTCCACGGGCACTCTCCAGCCTCAGGTAGCGGAAATCGCTTCCGCCGCGCACCGGCACGGGGCGCTGGTCGTCCTCGATACGGTGGCATCTCTGGGCGGGACGCCCGTCGCCGTAGATGCCTGGGATGTGGACATCGTTTACAGCGGTTCGCAGAAGTGTCTCTCCGCCCCGCCGGGGCTGGCTCCCATCACCGTTTCGGAGCGGGCGCGCCGCGCCCTGGAATCTCGCCAAACTCCCGTGGATGTTTGGTATCTCGACCTGCCGCTGATTGCCCGCTACTGGGGTGAGGCGCATGCCTACCACCACACCCCGCCGATTAGTAGCCTCTACGGTTTGCACGAGAGTTTGCGCCTGATTGCGGAGGAGGGACTGGAAGCCCGCTTTGCGCGTCATCGCGCCAATGCGGAACGCCTGTGGGAGGGCCTGGAAGCCCTGGGGATGGATTTCTTCGTCCCGCGGGAATGCCGCTCGCCGACTCTCAGCACCCCCCTCGTCCCTGCCGGCGTGGATGAAAGTGCCGTGCGCCGCCGCCTGCTGGAAGAGTACAGCCTGGAAATCGCGGGCGGTTTCGGCCCCCTGGCGGGCAAAATCTGGCGCATCGGCCTGATGGGCTACAGCAGTTCCCGCGCCAACGTGGATTTGCTGCTCACCGCCTTGAAACAGACCGGGGACGGTGGACGATAGACGACGGACCACGCGACCAGGCGACTAACAGACTACCTCCCATGCTCATCCTCGGCGCAGGCATCGCCGGTGTCTCCCTGGCTTACCACCTTGCCGTGCGGCGCGGCGTGCGGAACATCCTCCTCCTGGACGAACGCCCCCCGCTGACCCTGACCAGCGACAAATCCACCGAAGCCTACCGCAACTGGTGGCCCGGCCCCGACGGGGCCATGATTGCGCTGATGAACCGCAGCATAGACCTGTTGGAGGAACTTGCGGAGGAGAGCGCAGAACGTTTCCATCTCAACCGCCGCGGCTACCTGTTCGTCACCGGAAGGGCGGAGCGCCTTGCCCGATGGCGGGCGACTGCCGAGCGGGCAAGCCGCATGGGCGCGGGCGCGTTACGCCTCCACGAGAGCGCTTCCGGCGAATATCGTCCCGCCCCTGCCGAGGGGTGGCGCGGCCAGCCTGATGGCGCCGACCTGATTACCGACCGCGCCTTGCTGCGCCGTCATTACCCCTCCCTGAGCGAGCGCGCCGTAGCCGCTCTGCACGTCCGCAGGGCGGGCTGGCTCAGCGCCCAGCAATTGGGCATGTATCTCCTGGAGCGGGCGCGGGCTGCCGGTGTGGAATTCCATCGCGGGCGAGTGACGCGCCTTGCGCATAGCCGAAACCGGGTGCGGGCGGTGCATCTGGAAGACGGTTCCCGCATCCCCGTGGAGCGCCTCGTCCTGGCCCCCGGCCCTTTCCTCAGGCCGCTGGCCGCCCAACTGGGCGTGGATTTGCCCGTCGTCACCGAGCGGCACTGCAAAGTCGCTTTCGAAGACCACCTGGGAGTTATCCCGCGGGATGTCCCGCTCCTGATTTGGAGCGACTCTCAAAAGTTGGATTGGACTCCCGAGGAACGCGCTTTTCTGGAAGAAGCGGAAGACACGCGCCCTTTGAATGGGCTGCTGCCCTCCGGAGTACATACCCGCCCCGAAGGGGGCGCGGACTCCCGCAGCGCGGTCGCTTTATGGGAGTACCACACCCCCGTGGAGGAGCCGGTCTTCCCCCTCCCCCAGGATGACCTCTACCCCGAAGTCACCCTGCGCGGTCTGGAAGCCATCCTGCCCGCCATGCGAACGTATCGGGAATACCTGCCCCGTCCCGCCGTGGACGGCGGCTACTACGTCAAGACGCCGGAGAACCGTCCCCTGGTTGGCCCCCTGCCCGTGGAAGGCGCTTACCTCCTCGGCGCGCTTTCGGGATACGGCATCATGGCCTCGCAGGGAGCCGCCGACCTGCTGGCCGCTCATCTGACGGGCGAAAGTTTGCCCCCGTATGCGCCCGCCTTCCATCCCCGCCGTTACGAAGACCCCGCCTACCGCCGCAAACTGGCCTCCTGGCGGGATGACTGGCAACTCTAACCCGCAACCTCGCAACTCCCTAACCCGCAATCTCCTACCCTCGCAACCCCAAGGAGCCAACCATGTCTCTGGAAACCTGGATAACCACTCGCAAAGCCCTGATTGACGTTGCCATGGGACGCGTCCCTGCCGATATGGTCATCCGCAACGGACGGTGGGTAAGCGTGCAGAGCGGCGAAATCATCCCCGGCACGGATGTAGCCGTCAAAGCGGGGCGCATTGCCTACGTCGGGCCGGATGCCGCCCATACGATTGGGGAGAACACACAGGTCATTGAGGCCGAGGGGCGCTACCTGGTTCCCGGCCTGCTCGACGGGCACATGCACATCGAGAGCGGGATGGTCACCGTTACGGAGTTCGTGCGCGCCGTGGCCCCCCGCGGCACGACCGGCATGTTCGTCGACCCCCACGAGATTGCCAACGTCTTCGGCCTCAAGGGCGTCAAACTGATGGTGGACGAGGCCGCCGTCCAGCCCATCCACGTCTGGGTGCAGATGCCCTCCTGCGTGCCCTCCGCCCCCGGTCTGGAAACCCCCGGCGCATCCATCGGCCCCCAGGAAGTGGCCGAAGCGATGACCTGGGAGGGAATCATCGGCCTGGGCGAGATGATGAACTTCCCCGGCGTCTTCAACGGGGATGAAAAGATGCTGGCCGAGATGGCCGCCACCGCCCTGGCGGGCAAGACGATTGGCGGGCACTACGCCAGCCTCGATTTGGGACTGCCCTTCCACGGCTACGCGGCCGGCGGCCCGGCGGACGACCACGAAGGCACCCGCCTGGAGGATGCCGTGGCGCGCGTCCGCCAGGGGATGAAGGCCATGCTGCGCCTGGGTTCGGCCTGGCACGACGTGGCCTCGCAAATCAAGGCCGTTACCGAGATGGGCCTTGACCCCCGCGGTTTTATCCTGTGTACCGACGACAGCCACTCCGAGACCCTGGTCAACGACGGGCACATGGACCGCGTCCTGCGCCATGCCATCGCCCAGGGCTTGAAGCCCGTCACCGCCATCCAGATGATGACCATCAACACCGCCGAGCATTTCGGGGTCAGCCGCGAGATGGGCATGATTGCCCCCGGACGCTGGGCCGACATCCTCCTCGTGCCGGATTTGGTGGACTTCCGGGCCGAGATGGTGATTGCCAAAGGGGATGTGATTGCGGAGAATGGCCGCCTGCTGGTGGATTTGCCTCCCTACCCCTACCCCGATTGGGCGCTGCACTCCGTCAAGTTGGGGCACTCCCTCACGGCGGATGATTTTCGGCTGGAGGCCCCCAGCCCATCAGGGGAAGGGGAGACCCCCACCCCCAACCCCTCCCCCTTAGGGGGAGGGGAGTCCCTCACCTCCGGCCCCTCCCCCACCGGGGGAGGGGAGAAGGGGTGGGGGGCCAACGTCATCGGCGTTATCGAGAATCAGGCCCCCACGCGGCATCTGCGGATGGAGGTCGTCCCGCAGGATGGCGAAATCAAGGTGGATGTGGGCCGCGACCTCGCCAAAATCGCCCTTGTGGAGCGGCACAAAGCCACCGGCGGCGTGACCGTCGGGCTGGTGCACGGCTTTGGCTTCACCGAGAAGTGCGCCATTGCCACCACCGTGGCGCACGACAGCCACCACATGATTGTGGTCGGCACGGACGAGGCCATGATGGCGCAGGCGGCCAACGAACTGGCGAAAACCCAGGGCGGGCAGGTGGTTGTGAAAGACGGCGAGGTCATCGGGCTGGTGGAGTTGCCCATCGCCGGGCTGATGTCCAACGAGCGGGCGGAAATCGTAGCCCGCAAGGCTGCCACCGTCCTGGAAGGGTTTCGCGCTTGCGGCTGCAACCTCAACAACCCTAACATGACCATGAGCCTGCTGGCGCTGGTCGTCATCCCCGAATTGCGGATTTCCGATTTGGGACTGGTGGACGTAACCAGGTTCGATTTCGTCCCCGTGGTGGAAGAACAGCAATGACCAAAGAGCTCCATAGACGCCTGGAAGCCATCATTGCCCGCACCCCGCCGGGCGCGAAACTGCCCTCGGAGCCGAAACTGGCGCAGCAGTTAGGGGTTTCCCGCGCCACCCTGCGGGAAGCGATGCGCGTCTTCGAGATTCAGGGTCTTATCCATCGCCGTCAGGGAGCGGGTACGTTTGTTCTCTCCCCCTC
>JANTFR010000023.1 GCA_024763355.1 Anaerolineales bacterium | reverse complement strand
GGTGAGGTGATGGGGTGGTGAGGTGATGGGGTGGTGAGGTGATGGGGTGGTGAGGTGGTGAGGTGATGAGGGGATGAGGTGATGGGGGGGATGCCGTTCGCACGCCGCACGTTCGCACGGTCTGCCGTCTCCGTCGCACGCCCGCACGTCGCACGTTCGCACGTTCGTAACGGTCTGCCGTTTGTCGTCTACTGAATGTGGATATTCAGCACGACTTGTCCGCAGCGCACCTGGTCGCCGTCGCGCAGGACGGCGGCCTCTTCCAGACGGGTGTCGTTGAGAAAAGTGCCGTTTGTGGAGCCGGCATCGCGCAGCCACCATTGCCCGTGTTTGTACACGATAAGGCTGTGCCGGGCCGAGACGGTGTTGTCATCCAGCACGCAGTCGCAATCCGGGGCGCGCCCGATGACTACTTCCGGCGTGGAGAAACGGTAGATGTTCTTTCCGCTTTGTAAAACCAGCGTGGGGCTGTGCGGCTTTTGCAGCGCGCGTTGCTGCAAACGGATGTCCCGCCAGAGGGCGAGGAATGCCGTCAACAGAAAGATATACAGGAAAGCGGCCAGCGCCAGGCGCACGACAAGCAGGATGGAAGCAATCATCGGGCGGGGGAGAGAGGCGTATACTCCTGGGTTTCGGCCGGTATGGCAGGGGTTTCTACGCCGAAAACGAGAGGGTATCCCGCCAGAGAGATGACGTCGCCCGCCCGAAGTTGCCGCTGGTGGATGCGCTGCCCGTTGACGAAGGTGCCTCCCGTGGCGTCCAGGTCGAAGAGAAAGTATCGGCCTCCCTGGGCGCGCAATTGGGCATGGCGGCGGGAGACCCGCGGGTCATTGATGACCAGGTCGTTGTCGGGCCGCCTGCCGATGTTGATGATGGGAGCGGTTATCGGGTACGTCTCCTTGCCGCCTACGATGAGAAAAGCATCTCCTCGCGCGACCTTCGAGCGCGGCCTGTCGACGGACAGGACGGGCATGGCTTCGGTTTCGTCCAGCGGGGCGGTCTCAGGGAGTTCGAGGCGCAAGTCGTCGTCGGGGAGGGTGGCGTCGGTCAGCACTTCGATTTTCGGGGCGGTTTCCCATTCCAGGCCGCTTTCCTCAATGGCTTGCAATACGCTGTGTTCCACCGCGGCTTGCAAAACGGGGTTGTGCCGATAGGCATTACTGAATTGGGGAGACAGAGTGATATACAATCGTTCGGGGAGATTTCCGCCGGACTGTTGCAAGGCGGCCTGCAAACTGTGAATCAATTGTTCGCGCAACATGGCGCGCGACGCTTCGCCGGGGAGCAGACGCGCCAGTTGTTCCTCGAAAAGGTGCTGCAAGCGGCTTTCCAGAATTTGCAGGCGGGCGGAGAGCATGGGATTGCGGGGTTGCGGAGTTGCGGGTTAGGGGGTGGCAGATTGGTGGTTGGTAGTCCAGTAGTCCACCGTCCACGGTCCGTCGTCTGTCGTCCGTGGTCCGTCGTCAATTATACCTTTTTCTCTCCGGATGGGTCGGCGTGGTAGTCGCCCAGGTAGTTGAGGACGTAGTTCAGATGCACGATTTCCCGCTCGCGGCTGTGACGCGGTTTGATTTCCACGCCGCCTTTCGCCAGGGAGCGCGCCCCCACGGTGATGCGCCAGGGGATGCCCATCAGGTCGGCGTCGTTGAATTTGACGCCGGGGCTTTCGGGGCGGTCGTCCAGCAGGACGCGGTAACCGGCTTGCTCCAGTTCGGTGTACAGGGCGGCGGCTGTCTCGGCGGTGCGTCCCCCATCCTGTTTGCCGGGGAGCACGACCATGTGGAGGTCGAAGGGGGCCGCGGCGGGAGGCCAAATGGGGCCGTATTCGTCGTGATGTGCCTCCACGATGCAGGCCAGGGCGGCGCTCACGTTCAGGCGAAAGGTCTCGGCGTGGAGCGTCTGCTGCGAGCCGTCCGCGCCGTCGAAAAGGGCGGCGTTGGAGAGGGGGACGCGGCGGGCGACCTCCACGCCTTGCCCGGCCTCCAGGGGCGCGCCGCACTGCGGGCAGGGTGCGCCCTCCGGGGCGGTGACGATGTCGCCCGTCAGGTCGGCGCGGAAGTCGCGCCCGTAGTTGACGTTCCGCAGGTGGTAATCGGGGCGGTTGGCCCCCGCTACCAGGTTGGGCGCGGCAGGGATGAGGTCGTCCACGACGGTGAGGTACTCTCCCGGAGGCAGCCCCACGGGGGAGGCAAAGCCCGGTTCCGCTCCGATGGCGCGGATTTCGTCTTCCTCCGCAGGGTGAAAATCACTGAGACCGGTGAGATGGGCGAGTTTGGCGGGGTTGAGTTCCATATCGCCGCGCAGGACGGCGAAGACCAGACGCGTCTCTCCCTGCGGGGTGTATCCCGCCAGGAAGACGGCTTTGGCCGTGCGGGATTCGGGAATCCCCAGAAAAGCGGCCAAATCGGCGATGGTTTTCGTTCCGGGGGTGTGCACCTCCTCCAGGGGAGCGGGAGCCTCCGCGGGGGGAGCAGGTTTCCGGAAGCGGGCCGCCGAAAGGGTGGCGCGGTATCCGCAGGCGGGACAATCCCGAAGTTCGCGCTCTCCCTGGGGGTGCGGATAAATCCAGGCGCGTCCCGCTTCTCCTTCTCCTGCCAGGACGGGGAGCAAGGGAAGTTGCCAGGTTTCCAGAAGGGCTTCCCAGGCGGATTCCCAGCGGCGGCGGTGGGAATCCAAACTCTCGGCATCGGGGTGCAGGGCGCAGCAGGTCAGAAAGCGGCTGTGGCGGGCGCGCAGCAGGCCGGCGGGGGGGTGAGGTTCCTGGTGGATGGTGTAGAGCAGGGCGGGAAGTTGCCGGTAGGTGTGGATTTCGTTCTCGGTCAAGACGGCGCAAGCCGTCTCGTGAGGCAGGCCCGGCGGGAAGCAGATTTCGTGCCCATGGAAAGGGGTGGTGAAGGCCTCCCGCAGGTGGGATTCGAGCCGGGAGAAGGCCAGCCGTCCCAAAGGGAGGGTGGCGTACTGCCCGCTGCGGAGGGGGCGCAAATAGCCGCCGCGCATCAGATGGCGGTGCGCGGCGCTGCGGGCTTCGGGAGGCGCTTCCCGAAGGGTGCGGGTAAGCAGTTCGGTGATTCGCATGGAGAGCACAACCTCTCCCTCCCCCCATTGGGGGGAGGGCCGGGGTAGGGGAACAGGGGTAGGGGACAGGGTCTAAATGCCGCCGCCGTACTGGGCGCGCAGGGCTTTCTTGTCAATTTTGCCCACGCTGGTCTTGGGGAGGGATTCGACGAATTCGTAAAGTTCGGGGACAGCCCAATCGGTGATGACGCCCTGGGCGGCGTACTGCTTGAGGTGTTCCTGCAAGGCCGCAGCGGTGGGCGCTGCGCCTTCCGCGGGGACGACGATTGCCAGGGGACGCTCGCCCCATTTCTCGTCGGGGACGCCAATCACGGCGGCTTCGTTGACGGCGGGGTGCAGGCTGAGCAGGTTTTCCAGTTCGAGAGAGGTAATCCATTCGCCGCCGCTCTTGATGACATCCTTCAGGCGGTCAACGATTTGCACGTAGCCGTGGGCGTCCACGGTGGCGACGTCGCCGGTGTGCAGCCAGCCGCCTTCCCACAGGGCTTCACTGCGCTCCGGTTCCTTGAGGTACCCGGGGGTCAGCCAGGGGGTGCGTACCTGGATTTCGCCGCGCTCCTTGCCGTCGCGGGCGACTTCTTCGCCATCCGCATTGACCACCCGCAGGTTGACCAGCGGGACGGGCAGGCCGGTCTTGATGTGGTAATCCAGTTGCTCTTCTTCGCTCATCTCGGTGAAGGTGGGTTTGAGGAAGGCAATCGTCAGCAGCGGCGCGGTTTCGGACATGCCGTACCCGGCGTAGAGGCTAATGCCCAGTTTTTGGGCGGATTGCGCCAGCCCTTTGGTGAGACGCGCTCCACCGATGACGATTTTCCAGCCCCGCAGGTCAAATTTTTCGATGCCAGGCGCGCCAACCACCATTTGCAGGATGGTGGGGACGCAGTGGCTGAAAGTGACCTTGTGGGTCAGGACGAGTTTGAGCAGCATGGATGGTTCGTAGCGCCCCGGATAAATCTGCTTCATGCCAATCATGGTGGTGGAGTAAGGCACGCCCCAGGCATGGACGTGGAAGAGGGGCGTCAACGGCATGTAGACATCCCGCTTGGTAATGCCGCCGAAGTCGGTCAGCGAGCCGAAGGTGGTCGATTCTGCCAGGGTGTGGAGTACCAGTTGCCGGTGGGAGAAATAGACCCCTTTGGGTTTGCCGGTCGTGCCGGTGGTGTAGGAGAGGGTGGCTTGGGTGTTCTCATCGAAATCGGGTAGTTCCTCCAGCGGAGTGGCACTCTTGAGGAAGGTCTCGTAATCCGTATCGGCGAAGGGGGTTTCGGGCGGGGTCTCCTTGTCGCTGATGATGATGTACTTCTTGACGGTTGCCAGTTGTGGGCGCAGTTTTTCAATCAGGGGGAGGAAGTCTTCGTGGAAGATGACGACCTCATCTTCGGCGTGCAGCATGGTGTAGGCCACATCCGCGGGGGCCAGGCGAGGGTTGATGGTGTGCATCACCGCTCCGATGCCGGGCACGGCGAAGTACATCTCCAGGTAGCGGTGGCTGTCCCATTCGATGATGCCGACCTTGCTGCCGGTCTTCAGCCCCAGCGCTTTGAGCGCCCCGCCCAGTTGCAGGACGCGCTGGTACATCTCGGTGTAGGTGTATTCCCACTGGTCTCGGTAGTAAATCTTCTGTTCCGGGGCGATTCGGACGCCGGATGTAAGAACGTATTTGAGCAGCAGCGGATAATCGTAAGGGGCCATGAGGGTTCCTCCTTTGCAGGGTGAGAGAGTTGGAAGTGTGAAACGTCTTCCCTGTACTGCCGGGAAACGGTTTCACAAACGGTACGTTTCTAGTTTACAGGGGATGCGGGGAATGTCAAGAAATTCGTTGGTTCATTGGTTGCATTGGTTGCATTGGTTGCATTGGTTCATTAGTCGCATTGGTTCAACGGTCTGTCGTCCGTGGTCCGTCGTCCGCGGTCTACCGTCCACGGTCTCCCCCGCATCCCGCACAGTCTGTCATCCGCCGTCTGTCGTCCACAGTCCACGGTCTATGGTCTACCGTCCACGGTCTCCCCCGCACCCCGCACAGTCTGTCATCTGCCGTCTGTCGTCCGTGGTCTGTCGTCCACGGTCTACCGTCCACGGTCTCCCCCGCACCCTGCACGCCGCACTTGGCACTTGACACTTACCTCAACCCCCAAAAAATCCGCATCCCGGCTAACAACGCCAGAAGAGTCACCACCAGCAGTCCGGCCCCCAGGCGGGTGAAATCGGAGAAACGGTAATTGCCCGGCGCGACCATAATCAGGTTGACCGGATGAGAAACGGGAGTGAGGAAGGATGCCCCGCAGCCGATAGCGGTCGCCACGGCAATGGCCTGGGGATTGGTGTTCAGGTGGATGGCGGCGTTGATGAGGATGGGGCCAATCACGAAGGCGGTGGCCTGACTGCCGATGAACTGAGTCAGGGCGGTGGAGAGCAGGAAGGCTACGCCCGCCAGGAGGAGCGGCGAAGGATGGGGCAGCGCCTGCATGAGGGCGTGCCCGGCATCGGCCACCAGCCCGGTATGCACCATCCCCAGCCCGACGGCGTACATCCCCGTCAGGAAGATGATGACCGGCCAGTCAATCGCCCGGTAGGTCTCATCGGCGGGCAGGAGACGCAGCCAGAGGGCTGCCAGCGCCATGCCCGTCACCGCCAGATAGACCGGCGCGCCGAGCAGCGAAAATCCCACCACCCCGCCGAAAAGGGCCATGCTGGCCCAGGCGCGCCACCCCAGGCGGCGGGCGGGGGGCGCTTCGCTCTCCAGGACAATCCACTCCAGGTCGTGGCGCAAGTCGGGGATGCGCTCCGCCGGGCCGACCACCAGCAGGGCGTCTCCCTGTTCCAGAATCAGGTTGCCCACGTCGGTGCGGTAACTGCGTCCCCGGCGCATGAGGGCCACCGCGGTGAAACCGTAGCGGCGGCGGAAGGCGATTTGCCGCAAACTCTTCCCGAACAGATGGCTGTGCGGCGAGGGGATGATTTCCACCAGCGCCACGCCCATCTCGCTCAACGGCTGCGTCTCCCGCCCGATGGCACAGCCCTGCTCCCGCAGATGCCCCACCCGCTCGGCGCGCCCGGAGACCAGGAGCACGTCCCCGGCGTGCAGCACCGTCTCCGAGGCGGGGTTGAAAAGAGCCTCGCTGCCCCGCCAGATGGCGATGACCGAAAGCCCCAAGGTGTCTCCGATGCGCGTGTCTCGCAGTCTCCGGCCTGCCAGAGGCGAATCGGGCAGGATGCGTACCTCCCACAGGCGTTCTCCCAGGTGGTAGAGGCGCTCCAGGTCTTCGCTACGACGGCGGGCCAGGGCCTGCGCGCTTTGCGGCTCTCTGGCGGGCAGCAGGCGCGGCGCGGCGAGGGCCAGGTAGGCCAGCCCGGCCAGCGAAATCAGCCCGCCCACCGGTAGAAAAGAGAAGATGCCCAGCGGAGCCTGGGGCGGACGCGCCGCGGTGAGCAACTCGCTCATCACGATGTTGGCGGTGGTGAAGTAGGTCGCCATGCCGCCCAGGGCGGTGGCGTAGGCAATCGGCATCAGCAACTTGCTGGGGTAGGTTTTGGTGTGGCGGGCGGATTGCATCGCGCCGGGCAGGAGCAGCGCGCCGACGGCGACGTTGTTCATCACCTGAGAGAGAGCAATCGCCAGGGCGGAGAAAAGCACCGTCAGGCGGGATTCCGAGCCTTCGGAGAGACGCACCAACCGCGCCGCCAGCCAGTCGAGCACCCCCTGGCGGGTGAGCGCCCGCGTCAGGATGAACAGCCCCATCAGCGTGTAGACCATCGGTTGGGCCAGCCCGCTGAAGACGGTCAGCACTCCCTTTTTGCCGCCCCCTACCAGGTCCAACCCCAGGTATTGCCCCGCGCCCAGCGTCACCAGCAGGAAGAGACCCGCTACGTCAATGCGCCAGCGCCCCCGCATGATGGCGTACAGGGCAATCAGCAGCGCGCCGAGCAGGAAAAGCCGTTCAATGCTCATGGCTCTCCGCGGCGCGCAGGGCGGCTTGCGCTATCTCCCGCAGGGGGAGACCGTGTTCCTCGGCCAGGCGGCGGCAGTCTTCGTATTCCGGGACGGGGCGGCGCGTTCCGTCGGGCAGGGTAGCAATTTTCAGGCGCACCGCGCCCCAGGGGGTCTCCACGGTGCGGATTTCCCGCGGCAGGGCGTGCCGCTCCAGGGTTTCGAGGCGTACTCCCAGGGTGGGGGTTTCGGAGAAGAGCAACCCCTCCAAAGGCGCGGCATCTTCGGGGCGGCAGAGCACCCGCAAATGCGTCGCGGGGCGGTTTTTCTTCATCTGAATCGGCTGGAAGGAGACATCCAGGGCCCCGGCCTCCAGCAGGCGCTCCATCACGTAGCCCAGTTCCTCGCCGGTGATGTTGTCCAGATGGGTGGAGAGTTGCACGATGGATTCGACCCGTATCCCGCCCGCGCCTGGCGGTTCGCCCAGCAAAAGGCGCACCAGGTTGGGGATTTCGGTATCGCGCCCGCCGGCCCCGTAGCCGACCGCTGCCAAGCGCATGGGGGGAATCGGCCCCCAATGTTCCACCAGCGAGGAGAGCAGGGCCGCCCCCGTAGGGGTTACCGTTTCCCCGCGGGCGGCGCGCCCTTCGATGGGAATGCCCGCCAAAAGCGCCAGGGTAGCCGGGGCAGGCAGCGGAATGCGTCCGTGCGCCCCGCGGGTCATCCCCGTCCCCAGGGGGAGCGGCGAAGCGTGGATTTGGCGCACGCCCAGGGCCTCCAGCCCGGCCAGCACGCCGACCACGTCCACGATGGTATCCAGTCCGCCGAGTTCGTGCAGGTGCACCTGCTCCAGAGGCAGGCCGTGGATGCGCGCTTCGGCCTTCCCCATGCGCCGGAAGATGGCGAGGGCCTTCTCCTGCAAGTTGGCGGAGAGACCGCTGCCCCGAATGACGGCTTCGATTTCGGGTAGGTGGCGCTCGGTAGTTTCGTCGTGGATGATGACATCTACTTTGGTGGCGCGAAAGTCGTTTTTGTAGACGGTGCGCTGGCGCAGTTCGAAGCCCGGCAGGTCGAGGGAGGCCAGTTGGGCGCGCAGGGTTTCGATGGGAAGGCCGGCGTCAATCAGGGCGCCAAGCAGCATGTCGCCACTGACCCCGCCGATGCAGTCGAAGTAGGCAAGACGGTTCATTGGTTGCATTGGTTCGTTAGTTGCATTGGTTCATTGGTTGGTTAGTTGCATTGGTTCATTGGTTCATTGGTTGCATTGGTTGGTGGGGCGTACCAAGTACCACGTACCAAGTACCACGTACTCCGTACCCCGCACTTGGCACTTGACACTTGGCACTTGGCACTTGACACATGACACATGACACATGACACGTCAAACCTACCCTCCACCCTCCGCGCTTTGTATCCTCCACGCCGTCACCGCTGCGCCGAAGCCGTTATCTATGTTGACCACGGAAACGCCGGGGGCGCAACTGTTGAGCATGGCGAGCAGCGCGGCCAGACCGCCGAAACTTGCTCCGTAGCCCACGCTGGTGGGGACGCCAATCACCGGGCAGGCGGCCAGGCCGCCCACCACGCTGGTGAGCGCCCCCTCCATGCCCGCCACGCTGATGATGACCCGCGCTTCGGCGATGGCCTGCCGGTATTGCAGCAGACGGTGGATGCCCGCTACGCCCACATCGTAGGCGCGGCGCACCGCTCCGCCGAAGAATTCCAGGGTTTGGGCGGCTTCCTCGGCCACGGGCATGTCTGCCGTGCCGCCGCTGACCACGAGGGTATAGGGCGCGTCTTGCGGCGGCGGGGACGGTTCTGTGCGGGAGAGGGTGAGCAAACGGGAGAGCGGGTCGTAACGCGCCTGCGGAAGACGCGCCTGCACCGCCGCGGCGGTCTCCGGGTCGGCGCGCGTCCCCAGGACGCGGCTGTGGTGTTCCCAGAGGCGTTCCATGATTTCGGCGGCCTGCTGCGGGGTTTTTCCCTGGCAGAAGACGACTTCGGGCAGCCCCTGGCGGAGAGCGCGGTGGGTATCCAGTTGCGCATAGCCAAGTGATGCGTCCAGGGGGAGGGCGCGTAAACGTTCCAGGGCGCTTTCGGGGTCGGTCTCGCCCTGGTGGACTGCTTCGAGTAGGGTGCGCAGGGCATCAACGTCCATGCGCGCCTCGGTGGGGGTTTCGGGAAAGAGGGGTAATCATGCGGGCGATTATACCCGCTTTGCCTCAGCGCATCAGCAGCCGCCGCAGCACACGCCCGACCCAGTTCCCTGCCAGCGCGCCGATGATGATGCCGCCGAAGAGACCAATCCCGATGGCTATCGGCCCGATTTTATCCGGGTTTCCTCCCAGGCGGGCGACGAAGATGGCGAAGGCAATTCCCAGCCCCACGAACAGGATGATGAAGAAGACGGTGGCGCACCCACTGATTTTGTTGGCGATGGGGCGTACGGCGCGGTACTCCACTTCTTGATTGATGGTCTCCCGCACCATCCGCTTGCCCATCTTGCGCATGAAATCGCTCACGGCAACCTCCTTTTATCCGCAATTGAGGTTATTGTACTCCTAAACCCCGCTGCAGACTTCCAAAGGGGTGCAAAGTCTTGGAAGTCCGCGTTTGGGGTAGAATATCGGTACGATGGAAACCGTTATGAACCCTCTTGATTTCACCTTCCCTCTTGCCGCCCTGCTGATACTCGTGTTCGCCGCGGGGTGGGGCGTGGTGCTGTCCCGTCGTTTTCGCCTTTCGTGGGAACTGTGGGGCATCGGCGCGCTGACTTTCTTCATTTCGCAGGCGGTACATTTGCCGTTCCTGGCGCTGGTCAGCCGCCTGGCGTATCCCGGTGGGCCGCCAAGGGGTTGGGAGCCGTCTCCGGCGGCTTTCTTTGGGTACGCGGTGATTGTCGGGCTGCTGGCCGGATTGTGCGAGGAGGGGGCGCGTTACCTCGTGCTGCGTTACTGGGCGACAGAGGCCCGCTCGTGGAGGCAAGCCCTGATGTTCGGTGCGGGGCACGGCGGGCTGGAGGCCATTCTGGTCGGCGGTTTGATGTTGGTGAACTTTCTTTCCCTCCTGACGATGCGTGGTCAGGACATGAGCGCTGCTCTCCCCTCGGACAAACTGGCGCAGGTGCAAGCCTTTTGGGAAACTCCCTGGTGGGCGGCCTTCCTGGGGACGTGGGAGCGCTTTTGGACGCTGCCGATACAAGTTTTCCTGGCCGTGCTGGTGATGCGGGCGTTCACGCAGCGCAACTCCCTGTGGCTGGGCGCGGCGATTGGGTGGCATACCCTGGTGGATGCCGGGGCGGTGATGGCGGTGAGTACCTGGGGAGCGGTACCCACTGAGGGATTGGTAGCAATCTTCGGGGCGCTCAGTTTTCTGGGGATTTTTCTCCTGCGGGAAACGGAACCGCTTTTGGAGGAGGCGGCCTCTCCAAAGGCGCAGCCCCTTGAAAGGGAGTCCGTTCCCCTGCCTCCCCCGGAGGCAACGCCGGAGTCGTTGGAGGCGACCCGTTACGAGTCATGATTCACATCCGCAATCTGACGAAACGTTTTGGCGATGTCCTGGCGGTGGATGACCTGACCCTGGATGTGGCCGAGGGGGAGATTTTCGGTTTCCTGGGGCCGAACGGGGCGGGCAAGACGACCACCATCCGCATGTTGACCGCTCTGATTGCGCCCACGCGGGGCACGGCGCAGGTCAACGGTCATACGCTGGGCGAGGACGACCGCCGGATACGGCAGTCGGTGGGGTTGCTGACCGAGGCTCCCGGCCTGTACGAAAACCTGAGCGCGGCGTACAACCTGCGGGTGTATGCCGCCCTGTACGGGGTGGCGGATGCGGAGCGGCAAATCCAGAAGTATCTTTCCATGCTGGGGCTGTGGGAGCGGCGCGACGACCCCGCCGGGACGTTCTCGAAGGGGATGAAGCAAAAACTGGCCCTGGCGCGCGCCTTGCTCCACGAGCCGCCGGTGCTCTTTCTGGACGAACCCACCGCCGCCCTGGACCCCGAAGCGGCGCATCTGGTGCGCGATTTCATCGCCGAGTTGCGCCGGGAAGGACGCACCATCTTCCTGTGTACCCACAACCTGACGGAAGCGGAGCGTCTCTGCGACCGGGTGGCGGTTTTTCGCACCCGCCTGTTGGTGGTGGATACGCCCATTAACCTGCGCCGCGGGCCTTTTGGCAGGCAGGTGGTCTTCCACTTGGCCGAGGATGCTGCGCCTTTCGTCGCTCCGGTGCGGGCGCTGCCCTTTGTGGATGCCTGCGAAGCAGTGGAGAACAAACTGGTGCTCACCCTGGATGACCCCGAACAGTACAACCCCGAAATCGTGCGCCGCCTGGTCGCCCTGGGCGCGGATATCCGCTTCGTGGGCGAGTTGCGCCGTTCGCTGGAGGATGTGTATTTGAGGTTGGTTCATGCTCAAAATCCTGATTTATAAAGAATGGGCGGAGGTTTTCAAAAACCGCCTGGTGCTTTTCACGGTCATTTTCCTGCCGCTTTTGTTGGGTATCCTGCCGTTGGTGATGCTGGGCACGATGGGGAACGTGACCGGGGAGAGCAGTCTGAACGACATCCCTCCCTCGGCGCTGGCGATGTGTCCCCCCGCCTTGAGCGCCGGGGAGTGTGTGCAAGTGTACCTGCTCAGCCAGTTCGTCCTGATGTTCATGCTTATCCCGCTGGTGATACCGGTCAGCATCGCGGCGTACAGCATTGTGGGCGAGAAGCGCGTCCGCTCGCTGGAGCCGCTCCTGGCGACGCCCATCACTACCTGGGAGTTGATACTTGCCAAAGCGTTGGCGGCGGTCATTCCGGCGGTGGTCGCGTCCTGGGCGGCCTTTCTCCTGTTTGCGATTGGCGGTGTGGCGATGGCAGCCTCTCCCGCCGTAGTGCGGGCCTTCCTGCATCCGATGTGGCTGCTGGCGGTCGTGGTGGGCGGCCCGCTGCTGGCCTTGCTCTCCGTCTCACTGGCGCTGATGGTCTCCTCCCGCGTCAACGACCCGCGGGTGGCGGAGCAACTGGCCGGCGTGGTGGCCGTGCCTCTCCTGGCGCTGCTCTTCGGGCAGATGAGCGGCTTTCTGGTGCTCAACCGCAATCTGGTGCTGGTGTTCCTCCTCGTTCTGGCGCTGCTCGATGCGGTCATGTTGTACTTCACCGTGCGCGTCTTTGACCGGGAGAATATCCTGACGCGGTGGCGGTAGGGGGGGCAGGTGTCAGGTGCCAGGTATCAGGTGCCAGGTGTCAGGTGCCAGGTATCAGGTGCCAGGTGTCAGGTGTCAGGTGCCAGGTGTCAGGTGCCAGGTATCAGGTGCCAGGTATCAGGTGTCAGGTGTCAGGTGTCAGGTGCCAGGTGTCAAGTGCGAGGTGCAACGTGCGGCGCGTTAAGAGCCGTGAAATTATGAGTTGCGACAGGGGGTATCAACGCTTCAGAGAAACCTTTCCATCACCTTTCCTCCGGCGACTGGCCCCCTGCGGGGATGCTGCGCGAAAGTCGTGGCAACCACCCGCAAGACCTGCCTGTGCGGGGTAATTCGCGGTCGCCGAAGGCCTGTCCTGAGTACGGTCGCAGGGGTGACTTCGCAGATGTTGGTGCAGTTTTAACTGCGGACAGGTTAGTATTGATAAGCCCTGCCCAATTGCCAGGTGAATTTGAAGGGAGCACTAAAGATGCGTTGGAGGGCACACGCCATCCTGCCAGGCAGCAGAACGCTGATGACGCTGATGCACGCCGATTCTCGCTGATTTTTGTCGCTTCGTTTGTCTGCGCTGCGGGTATCTGCGTGAAATCTGCGCAATCTGCGTTCTTTTGTCCGGGTCGGGCGGATTTCCTCCAACAACCTTTTCGTACTCCCAATTTGAGCCATCCCGTGCAAAAGGTGTATAATGCAAGAAACCGGTTCCAATCCGCCATGAGGGAAATATCATTGCTCTCAATACTGCCGGTGTGTTCGGGGGCATCCATCCAAAACATTCCCTATCCAACAAAAACCTACGAAAGGAGCATCCAATGCACAAGCGTATTTGGTTATTAGGGACCCTTGTGTCCCTGGGATTGGTATTTGGCGCGCGGGGCGCGCTGGCCCATCGAAATGCGGCACCACATTCCGGTAGCGCGGCTGTCTCCCAGCAGCAATCCGAAAATATCACCTGATTCCCAGGCCGATTGGAACCATCCCATCTTTTTCAGGAGAAATCCCCCATGAAACGCCTCCTCACTCTCGCCTTGCTGCTGCTGCCGCTTGTGATAGGTGGACTGGCTTTTGGCAAGATAACCGCTAGCGCCGAAAGCAGCACCCCGGCCTCCCCGCAAGAAACCTCCCTCCTGACCCCCGCCGGACACTTCGGCGGGCTGGTTGACGCAACCGCGGCCGCCAACGGCTATGCGTACATCGGCAGCGGAGCGCAAATCCTGGTTTATGATGTCAGCACTCCCGATGCGCCTGTGCAGGTGGGAGCCTCACCAATTCTGGCGGGGACGGTGCGCGACATTGAAATCTCCGGGACATACCTGTATGCGGCGCTCGGCGATGCCGGAGTCCAGATTCTGGACATCAGCGACCCGCAGCATATCACCATTCTGGGCGGTTACACCACTTACGGAGAGGTGAGCGCCGTGCGAGTCGTCGGGAACTACGCCTACACGGCTTCCATTTTCGACAGTTTCCGCATCTTTGATGTCAGTTCTCCCGCGCATCCGACCCAATGCGGTCAGTTCGATGCCATCTACATCGGGGAAGGTGTGGATGTCGTTGGCACTTACGCCTACGTAGCCGCCGGGGGGGATGGCCTCCGGATACTGGATGTGAGTGACTGCCACAATATCGCATCTCTTGGAACATACCCCTCCACTTATGCGCGGGATGTGGCCGTCAGCGGAGACTACGCCTATCTTGCCGACGGCTACGGCTCCCCGAACTTCGTGGTCGTGAATGTCTCCAATCCCGACGCTCCCGCAAAAATTGGGTCGCTGGCTGCCCCCGGCGAAGGCTACGCTGTTGCCCTGGAGGGCAGCATGGCCTATCTGGCCACGTGGGACAACGGCGTGCGCTTCATCGACATCAGCAATCCCACTGCCCCTGCGGAACTTGGCTTCTACAACACCCCGGGACGGGCGGAATTCGTTTCGGTACTCGACGGCTACCTGTACGTGGCCGATACGTGGGGCGGCACGCGTTTCATCGATGCCAATACCCCCTCCAATCCTGCGCTTGTGTACGCCTATGCCTCCCCCGGCGAAATGTACGACCTGGCCGTGTCGGGCACAAGCGTTTTCGGGTTGGATAACAGTCTGGGGTTCTACACCATAGACGCCACCCATCCCCAATCGCCCACGCTGGAGGCCTACGAGAGTAGCATTCTCGGCGATATGACAATGCAGTACAGCATGGCGACTTCGGGGGCTCTTACCCTCATCACTCACAACGGGAATCTCGAAGTGATTGACACCTCCGACCCGGCCCATCCCGCCTTCCTGTCCACCTACACCACACCGGGAACGGCGCACAAGGCCGCCCTGCGCGGCACGCTGGCCTATGTTGCCGACGGAGAGAACGGCCTGCTGATACTGGATGTTTCCAACCCCCATGCCATCCAAACGGTTGGGCATTTCGATACCCTGGGCGAGACATTCGATGTCGCTACGGATGGGCATTACGCTTATCTGGCCGATGGAGACCAGGGGCTACGCGTTGTGGATGTCAGCACGCCCGGCGCGCCGCACGAAGTTGGAAACTTCCAGCCGGGCGGGTACGCCCGCGGGATTGCCCTGGCCGGGCATAAGGTCATGCTCTCCCTGACGTACGGCGGCTTGTACGTGGTCAACGTTTCCAATCCCGCCACGCCGACCAGCACGGGATTCTACAACACCATGATTGCCGAGGATATGGCCGCGACCGACCGGGTCGGCTTCGTGCTCGCCAATCAATTTGCAGGCCGGTTGCAAATGCTGGATTTGACCCAGCCCTTGACCCCCACCGTGCTGGCCGAGTATCCATTGACCAATGGCGGCGCAGGGACGAACGATGCATTGGTAATTCAGGACGGTTGGCTGTACGTTGCCGCCGGTTCGGATGGAATGCTCACCTTTCCCCTGCCGGGGGCTATCCGGATAACCGAAGTGCGCCCCGGCCAAACGCGCGCCGGGTGGTCACAGCAGATTGATATCTACGGAGAAAACTTCCCGGATGACGCCTCCGTCAAGGTAGGAACCTACGACCTGGCCTCCGTCACTGTGCTCGACGCGACTCACTTGCAAGTGGTCGTTCCTGACAACATTCCCGCCGGACAGTACGATGTGACCGTGAGCGGAGCAGGCTTGCTGGACGGCAGCGCCGCGGCGGCCTTCGAAGTCTTGCCCGCCGAGACGGATACCCTGTTTGCCTACCCCGACGAATTGTGGGTTGGCCCCAAGGTTCCCCGCCAATACGAAAACACCCAAATCGGGCTGGTCGTCCGCCGCGTAGGCGGCACATCTCCCATAGACAATCTGAGTGTGGACTTCTACCTCGGCGACCCGCAGGCCGGCGGGAGCGCCATAGGCAGCGGAACCGTCGTCTCCCTGCCGCCCAGTGCTTATACTTCCACCACAGGTGTAGATTGGCAGCCAACCGTTGCCGGCTTGCAAGATTTGTTCGCGGTCGTCAAAGTTGGGGGGACGGAGCAATTCGTCATCTCCCGCACCGTCAATGTGCTGGCCGCCGCCCAGGACGTCACGCCCCCCGCCATCACCGCGTTCACCGTCGATGGGCAAGGGGATTCCGACGTTTCGACCCAAGACGTGAGCATCCAGATTTTCGCCCAGGACGACGCCGGCGGCGTTGGGGTGGCCGCCATCTACCTGATGGAATTCGATTGGAACCCGCCCCTCGGCCAGTGGATTCTGGCACAGTCCTCCGGCTGGATGGAGTATCAGGAGCCTCTGACCTTCACCTGGTCGCTGCACTGGTTCCCGGGGACGAAAAATCTCATCGCCTGGGCAGCGGACTACGAAGGTAACATCACGCCCCTCGGCACGGTGCGCTGGATAAATTTCATCCCCCCGGCTATCAGCATCAATCAGGGGCAAGTGCAGATGTTCGCGTATAATCTTTCCGCAGGCCAATCGTTTGGTGCAACTTCCACCCCTGCCTTTGGCGACCCCGACCTGTACTTTGGCGATACCAACACCTGGATTGCTCACAGTACAAACCCCGGCACCCAGATGGATACCATCAGCCTCACCGCCACACACGATGACCTGTACACTCTTGCTGTGTACGGCTGGGAGACATCCCGCTACGGGTTGCGTATCTCCCCCTCCCTGCTCGGCCCAACGGGTGGGGGCGTGGAAAAACCTGCCGGTTCGCAAATCACCCCTCCCACCGCCCCTGCCACCACCGCCCCGCGCACCCAGGGGCTACCTGCTTATATCCGCACTTACGACATCTACCTGCCGACGGTTCTCCGATAAATCGGCTCTCTTCAGATTGGTGGGGGTAAGACTTCCGAGATTTTGACGAGAGCCGCTCCGGGCGAACATCGTCCCCCGGAAATCTCGGAAGTCTGTATCTCCTACCCCACAATTTCGCGTTGACCCGATAAATCTCACCCATCCAAGAACCAAAGAGGGCTGCCCAGCCATGCCAGACAGCCCTCTTGCTGTTTCTCACGGTGTCAATTTCCTGCTAGATGATGACGAATTTCCCTGCCTCTGGCTCGTTTGTCCGCTATAATCCATCTACGGACAGGCCAACCACATCAGCCCATGGCAACCAACCAATGCACCAATGAACCAATGCAACCAACCAACCAATGCACCAGTGAACCAACCAACCAATGAACCGATGCACTAACAAACCAATGAACCGCCTCTCAATTCTCCTCTTCCTCGTCCTCATCGTCTTCGTCCCCGTGGCGCACGCCCAGACGGTAGCGCCGCCGCAACTGGATTTCTCTCTGAACCGCGACTGGGGCTACGGCGGGCTGGGCGGGCAAATCCAGGGGCACTTTTCCACGCGAGTGCGCGGCCCCGACAATCTGGAGCGGGTGGTCTTCTACCTGGACGACCAGATTTTGGGGGAGGCAGAGCAGCCACCCTTCAAAATCCGCTTCGTGACGGACGACTATCCCCTGGGCGAACACACGCTCTATGCCGTGGGCTACACCTCCGACGGGCGCACGCTGACCTCCAACACGCTGCACCGCGAGTTCGTCTCCGCCCAACAGGGCTGGCAGGATGCCGGGAGAATGGTGCTGCCCATCCTGGGGATAGTCTTCGGCGTCATGCTCCTGGCGGCGGTCATCGCCTGGCTGGGGGAGCGACGGCGTGCGCCCATCTCGCCGGGCGCGCCGCGTTCCTACGGCATCTTTGGGGGAGCGGTTTGTCCCAAATGCGGACGTCCCTTCAGCCGTCACTGGTGGGCCCCCAACATGCTGGTTGGCAAATTGGACCGCTGTCCCTATTGCGGAAAATGGAGCATCGTTCGTGCTGCACCGCCTGACGTGCTACGCGCCGCCGAGCGGGCCGAACTGGAGGCTGCCGCCCCGCCCCCCGTCCCCACAGATGAAACGGAGCAACGGAAGAAAGACCTGGACGAGTCGCGCTATCTGGATGAGTGAACGCGCTCACCTGCTGTTAACCTCGGTGTTGTACAATGCTCGTGTGGTGCGCGGGGTGCGACGTGCGGCGACAGCCCACGGACGGCAGACCGCTGACCAACTGACCAGCCGACCAATCAGACCACTGAGACCAACCGACCAATCAGACCAACCGACCGACCAATGAACCCTCCTCTCACCCGCCGGCAATTCCTCCAACTGACCTCCCTCGCCCTGGGTGGACTGGCCCTGCGCCCGCTGCGCCGGGTGTTCAGTTTGCCCGACTTCCCGCAGGCCGAGCGCCTGGGGCGCGTTGCCGACGGCAGGGTGGAACTCAAGGTCCGTCCCGACCACGAGAGCGAGACGCTGGGCTACCTGTACGATGATGCCGTTGTCCCCTGGCTGCGCGAAGTGGTCGGATACCGTCCCGGACGCAACAATCAGCGTTACGTGGAGACGCCGCAAGGCTACGTCTGGGCGGCGGATTTGCAGCCCGTAGAGGTGCATCCCAATGAACCGGTGAGCGAACTGCCCCAAATGGGCGAGGCGCGCGGCATGTGGGTGGAGGTCACCGTCCCTTACGTGGACGCCGCCCTGGACAATCCGCCGGCGCGCTCCTCCTGGGTCAAGCACCGCCTGGAAAACGGCCTGCCCGTGCGCCTGTACTACAGTCAAATCTTGTGGGTGGACGACCTGCGCGTGGATTCGGACGGTCAGGTGTGGTATCGCATCAACGAACGTTACGGCAGCCCCGGCGATATTTTCTGGGCCGATGCCCGCGCCTTCCGCCCCCTGACGCCTGAAGATTGCAGCCCCATCCATCCCGAAGTGGAGAACAAGCGCATTGTCGTGGATATCACCTACGACCGGCAATTTCTCTCCTGCTACGAGGGGAATACTGAGGTATACTTTTGCCGCATTTCCGCCGGGCGCGGCGAAGGTTCCACCCCCGTCACGCCGCCCTACAGCGACGGATTTCCCATTTGGCGCAAACTTTTTTCCGTCCATATGGCGGGCGGCACCAACGCCGATGGCTGGGATTTGCCCGGCATCGCCTGGACTTCGCTCTTCGTGGGCGAGGGCGTTGCCATCCATTCGACTTTCTGGCACAACAACTTCGGTGAACCCATGTCCCACGGCTGCGTCAACGCCGCCCCCGCGGATGCCCGCTGGATTTTCCGTTGGACTCAGCCGGACGTAGATTTTGCCCTCGGCGACCGCACTATTGTCGGTAGCGGCAGCACCCTCGTGAAGGTCATCCAGGCCTGAAACATTCTGCATTCGTCATCCCCTATTTCCCTTCACTCCTCCGGAGGCTTCATGGATTTTTCCAACATCACCTTAGGACTCGCTTTCATCGCCGGACTGGCGTCCTTCCTCTCCCCGTGCGTTTTTTCCCTCGTCCCGGCTTACATCGGCTACCTGGGAGGCCGTTCCGCGGCCCAGGCGCAGGGCGACGAGACCAGCAAATGGACGACTTTCTCGCACGGCGTAGCGTTCGTGCTCGGTTTCAGCGTGGTTTTCGTCCTGCTGGGCGTGGCCGCCTCGGCCTTGGGAGGGCTGCTCTACGACATCCGCGTCTGGCTGGCGCGCATTGGCGGTATCGTGGTCATCATCTTCGGCGTCCACATGACCGGCCTCTACCGCATCCCTTTCCTGGAGTACGACCTGCGTCCCCAATCCACGCCGGACAAGCGCCTGGGCTACCTCTCCTCCGCCCTGATGGGCGTCTTCTTCTCGGCGGGCTGGTCGCCCTGTGTAGGGCCGGTGCTGGGCGCCATCCTTACCCTTTCGCTGGCGGGCGGCTCCATCGGACAGGGCGCTCTCTTGCTGACGGTGTACTCCGCCGGGCTGGCTATCCCCTTCCTGATTGCCGCTCTGGGGATTGACTGGGTGGTCACCATCCTGCGCAAGTACGGTAAGGTGATGCGCTACACCGAAATCGCGATGGGCGTCCTGCTCATCATCGTGGGCGTAATGCTGCTCTTCGGTCTCTTCTCCTATTTTGCCCGTTTCGGCTTCTTCCTGGATTTGGGAGTGTAACCGTGAAACGTAATGTGCTCTGGGTTCTGGTGGGAGGGGGCTTGCTCTTTGGCGTCCTGATTGGGGGGATACTTTTGTTCGCGTTCTTCAAGTTTACGGGAACCCCCTCCACCGTGGAGGGAGCGGAACCGCCCGCCTTGACGGACGCAGCCCTCCCCGAAGGGAACCCCAAAAAGGTGGATGCTCCCGTTTCTCCCCAAATTGGGGGTCTCTCTCCCGATTTCAGTCTTACCGCCCTGGATGGTTCCACCTTCCACCTCTCCGATACGCGGGGACGCCCCGTGGTGCTCAACTTCTGGGCGACGTGGTGTCCGCCTTGCCGCGCCGAGATGCCCACCATTCAATCCCGCTCCGAAGAGTGGGGCGATGCCCTCCTGGTGGTCGGTATCGAGGTCGGCGAACCGCCCAACGAAGTGCAATCTTTCGTGGATTCTTTTGGCCTGACCTTCCCCGTGGTGCTGGATAGGCAAGGGAATGTGGCGCGTCGTTATCAGGTGCAGGGGTTGCCGACCACTGTAGTGCTTGATGCGGATGGCGTCGTGCAGGCGCGGCACATCGGTGCGATGCGGGAACAAGACCTGGATTCCTATCTCGGGCTGGTTGGGCTGGAGAAATGATGAAAGTCGTGTTGTATGCCCGCGCTGGTTGTGGAGTGTGCGAGGAAACGGAAACCTGGCTGGAGGAACTGCGCCCCGAATATCCCCATACGCTGGAACGTATTGACATTAGCGCCGACGAAACCCTGACGGAATCCTTCGGGGAGCGCATCCCCGTACTGGAGATTGGCCCCTACACGTTGGAGGCCCCTTTCGACCGTCAACGGCTGGTTGTCGCGTTGGGCGCGGCGCGAGACCGGGAAGCGCACATCGCCCGTGTCGAGGAGTCGGCTTATCGGGCGCGCGTCCAGCACAAGAATCGCATCACCCGCAGCAACCGGGCGGTGTACTGGTTCAGCCGTCACTATTTGCTGGTCTTCAACCTGTTTTTCGCCGTGTACGTGGGGCTGCCTTTCCTGGCTCCGGTGCTGATGAAGGCCGGATTGCAGCGTCCGGCGAACTGGATTTACCGCGCTTACAGCGTCACCTGCCACCAGTTGGCCTTCCGCTCCTGGTTTCTGTTTGGTGAGCAGCCCGCCTACCCCCGCGCCGCGGCGCATATGGAGGGCTGGGCGCCCTACGAACAAGCCATCAACCCCGATAGCGATGACCTGTGGGCAGCGCGGCGCTTTACCGGCAATCCGCAGGTGGGGTACAAGGTGGCTTTTTGCGAGCGGGATGTGGCTATCTACGTCGGCATCCTGCTCTTTGGATTGATTTTCGCCGCCAGCAAGGAGCGCATTCCGGCCTTGCCGTGGTATCTCTGGATTCTCCTGGGGATGGTTCCCATCGGCCTGGACGGCGTCAGCCAGATTATCAGCCAGTTGCCCTTCGATTCCATCCATGCCGTACTGCCGTATCGGGAGAGCACCCCCTTTTTGCGAACTCTTACCGGCTTCCTCTTCGGCTTCACCACCGCCTGGTTCGGCTATCCCCTCGTGGCGGAAGCCATGCACGATACCCGCTCCCTGCTGGAGAGCAAAATGGCGCGCTTGAAGGCGGATGGGGGACGGTAGACGGTAAACCGTTGACGGTAGACCATTGACCATTGACCGTTGACCGTAGACGGTAGACGGTAGACCCCCTGACCTCGCAACCCCTAACCCCCTACCCCGCAACCCCTAACCCCCTCATGCCTCTCC
>JANTFR010000022.1 GCA_024763355.1 Anaerolineales bacterium | reverse complement strand
GGGAATGAGGGGAGGGGGAGAGGCTGGGGGTGGGGGCAAGGCGCGTACCTCCGCGCCGTGCCTCTCACCTCCCGCCCCGGCCACGCCGACCAACTCCATTTCGACCTGCGCCGCGCCGGTCGCTACCTGCTGCTGGATGCCGGCACGTACCTTTACAACGCCCCGCCGCCCTGGGACAACGCCCTGACGCACGCCGCGGTCCACAACACCGTCACCGTGGACGGTCTCGACCAGATGACCCGCGCCGGACGCTTCCTCTACCTGGATTGGGCGCAAGGAGAAATCGTATCGCGGGAGCGCGACCCTGAGGGTCATTGGGAGCGTCTCACCGCCCGGCACAACGGCTACCGGCGGCTAGGCATCCTCCACACCCGCACCGTGACCATCCACGCCGACGACCGCTGGGTGGTGGAAGACCTGCTCACCGGCCCCAAAGACGCTCTGCACACCTTCCGCCTGCACTGGCTGGTGGCGGATGGGGAATGGACGGTGGACGGTGGACGGTGGATGACGGACAACGGACAACGGACGACGGACGACGGAGGGGGGATGACAGACGGTGGTCGGTGGTCTGCCGTCCGTGGTCAAGAGGCAACGGTCAACACCTGGCATCTCATCGTCCGCGTGCCGGATGACGGCCCCCTCCTGCGCCTCACCATCCGCTTCCTGCCCCCCAACCTCGCCCCCTCGCAACCTCCTAACCCCCTAACCCCTCACCTCACCCTCGCCCGCGCCGGAGAACTGCTGTACGGCGAAGGCCGCCTCCCGCCTGTACGCGGCTGGTACTCCCCCACCTACGGCGTGAAAATCCCGGCCCTCTCCCTGGCGCTCACGGTGGAGTGTCCCCCGCCCGTGCGCTTCGTCACGGAAATCGCGGTGGTGGAGGGACGGTAGACGATGGACGATGGACGGTGGACGACAGACCACGGACGACGAACCACGGACGACAGACCGCTGACCAATGCAACCGATGAACCAATGAACCAATGAACCAACCAACCAACTACTGAACTACCGAACTACTGAACTACCCAACTACATCCATGCACATTCTCCTCATCCACCAGGCCTTTGCTGCCATCAACGAACCCGGCGGGACGCGCCATCACGAACTGGCGCGCTACCTGGCCGCTCAGGGGCATCGCGTCACGGTGATTGCCAGCCCCATCAGTTACCTGACCGGCAAGGACAGCCGCACCGAGACGAGGGAAGAGAACATCCGCATCATCCGCCCTTACGTCTATCCCCACTGGCACCGCTCCTTCTTCCACCGCCTGTTGAGTTTCTTCAGTTTCATGGCCTCCTCTTTCCGGGCCGGATTGCAGGTACGGGAGGTGGATTTGGTGTGGGGCACTTCCCCACCCATCTTCCAGGGGGTGACCGCCTGGGCGCTGGCGCGGCTCAAAAGGGCGCGTTTCCTGTTCGAGGTGCGCGACCTGTGGCCGGAGTTCGCCGTGGCGGTGGGGGTACTCACCAATCCGCTCTTGATTCGGGCCTCGGAGTGGCTGGAACGGTTTCTCTACCGCCGCGCCGACACCGTGGTAGTCAACTCACCGGGATTCCTGGAGCATGTCCGCAGCCGGGGAGCGCGGCGCGTGGAATTGGTACCTAACGGCGCGGATACGCGCATGTTCGACCCTCAGGCCACAGGGAACGCCTTCCGGCAGGCGCACGGCCTGGAGGGGAAATTCGTTGTCCTGTACGCCGGGGCGCACGGGCTTTCCAACGACCTGGACGTGGTGCTGGAGGCCGCCGCCCGCCTGCAAGACAGGCCGCAAATCGGCCTCGTCCTGCTGGGAGACGGCAAGGAGAAACCGCGGCTGAAGCGCCGCGCCGCCAAAATGGGACTGAAGAACGTCCTGTTCGTGGATTCCATTCCCAAGACAGAGATGCCGCAAGCGCTGGCCGCCGCGGACGCCTGCCTGGCGATTCTCAAGCCGGTGGAGATGTACAAAACGGTCTATCCCAACAAGGTCTTCGATTACATGGCCGCCGGCAGACCGGTGATTCTCGCCATCGAGGGGGTCATTCGTGAGGTGGTGGAGGCCGCCGAAGGAGGCCTGCCCGTCCCGCCGGGAGACGCGGCTGCCCTGGCCGAGGCCATCCGCACGCTGGAGGCCGACCGCGCCCGCTGCCGCCGCCTGGGAACCAACGGACGCGCCTACGTAGAAGCCCATTTCGACCGCGCCGACCTGGCCGCCCGCATGGAGGCGGTCATGCAGGAATTGGTGGAACCCGCATCCGGGTTCTGACGTTCTTCGGAACACGGTTCGTCCGCCCCCCTGCGCCTCCGCGTTTCTGTGTTGCTTCGAGACATTCCATTCCGGCAGCCTGCCATGTCCGACACTCCCTATTCCCGGCACACACTCCTTCGTTTCGCGCTCATTCTGGCGCTGACCGCTCTCATCGGCCTGCTCGTACACGAACTGGGACACGGTCTCACCGCCGCGGCGCTGGGAGGGCGCTTCACCGGCCTGTACGTCTGGCCGGGGGTGCAGGTCTGGCCGCATCCCGGGGCGCCTTACCCCCGCGAATGGCAGGGATGGTTCGGGGTGGCAACCTACCTCCCCGGCGCAGGCTGGCAGAGAGGGGACTGGCATTTCGGGCTGGTCTCCCTGATGGGCAGCGGGACGAACTTCCTGTTGGCGGCATTGGCGCTGGGGTGCTTGTGGGCTTGCCGTCCTCGCAACGCAGCGCGGCTCGTTCTGCTGGCCGAAGCCTGCACCTTCCTCGACCTGACGGCCTACACTTTCTTCCCGTTGCTGGGGCTGCGGCACTTCCTTCTTCTCGGTGGCCGCATCCCGGAGCCATTGAACGGCGCGGTGGATATGGGCATCCCGGCAGGCGTCTTCATCACCCTGGCGGGCGCGGCTTCCCTTGCGATGGGCTGGGGCATCGGGGCCTATCTGCGGAGAGCGGGCGATAAACGAGAGACGGGAGACCGTAGACCGTGAGATGCACGACGTATCACGTACCACGTACCATGTACCATGTACCACCTTCAGGAGGATGTCCCTATGAAACGTTTTCTTTGGATTGCCTTTACCGCCCTGCTGCTGGCAGGCTGCACGCTGGGAATGCAGTCCCCCGATTCCAACGGGGGTGCACCGACATCCGGGGGTCAGCAACCCGTTCAAACCGCGCCTGCCCCTCCCTCGGGAGGGGGAGAGTCCCCCTCAGGCGGGGAGGTCATTCAAGGGCAGGCACAGGTTTCACAGGTGGAAGTCCGTCTGATGGAATCCTTCCCCTTGCAGGCCGCCGCCGTAGTGCGGGGGACGCTCCCCGACCCCTGCACGACCCTTTCCGGGGTGGAGGTCACCCGCCAGGACAATCTGTTCACCATCACGCTGAACACGGAACGCCCCGCCGATGCAGTCTGCGCCCAGGTGCTTACTGCCTTCGAGGAGAATGTTTCCCTGGACATTCTCGGCCTGCCCGCCGGGACGTACACAGTGGAGGCCAACGGGGTGCAGACGACCTTCACGCTGGACGTGGATAACGTTGCCCAGACGGAACTTCCCGCGGCAACGGAAACGCCTGCGCCGACGGCCACCGCCACCGCGACGCCCACACCGACGCCCGAAGAGACCTGCACCAACCGCATGGAATTCCTGAACGAAACGGTGCCGGACGGGAGCAGTTTCGCGGCAGGGACGGCCTTCGAGAAAACGTGGACGCTGAAGAATGTGGGAACCTGCACCTGGACGACGGACTACGCCGCCGTGTTCGTGGACGGAGAGCAGATGGGCGCACCGGCCAGCGTGCCGCTTCCCAAAGAAGTCGCGCCCGGCCAGAAGGTGACGATACGGGTGACCTTCACCGCGCCGCCGACGCCCGGCGAATACCGCAGCGACTGGCGCTTGCAGGATGAAAACGGGCGGCAGTTCGGGCCGGGAAAGACCGGCGAGGGCCAGTTCTGGGTGCAAATTCTGGTGACGGAATCCACCGGTGACCTGGGACTGGGCAGCCCCGATTGGGTGGATACCCTGGACAACGCCTCCAACTGGTACCTGCTGGATACCGACTCCACAACCTTCAAGGTGAAGGACGGCGCGCTGGTGATGACTGCCAAAAATCCGGGCGGGATGGACGAGTGGGGATTGTCGCAACGCGATGCGGTCAGCGATTTCTATATGGAAGTAGACTTCCGCACCGGGGACGCCTGCGCCGGGAAGGACCGCTACGGGGTGCTGGTGCGCGCCCCCAAGCCCGACCGCGGCTACGTCTTCGGGTTCTCCTGCAACGGGCAATACCGCCTGTACAAGTGGGACGGTTCGACCTACACCGGCCTGCAGGAATGGACGCCCAGCCCCGTCATCCGCACGGGGAGCGGGCAGAAGAACACGCTGGGAATCTGGGTCAAAGGCAACAAATTCAAACTGTACGCCAATGGGCAATTGCTGGGCACGGCGCAGGACAAGGCCTTCGATTCCGGGCAATTCGGACTGTTCATCGGCAGCGAGGAAACGCCCAAGTTCAAGGTCTCCGTGGAGGAGGTGCGGTTCTGGAATCTGACTCCGTAGGGCATCGGCTCACAGTTGTCCTACTTGCGGTATAATCGGCGGCGTGGCTAAAGCACGCAGACCGGAAGATTTGAGCATAGACGAGTTGCGCCGCCTGTTGATTGAAAAACGGCGCGCCGACCGCCAGGCCCGTCTGGAGCATTTTCGCAAGACAGGGCGGGTGGTTTCTCTTTCTGCGGATACGCTTCCGCCGCCGCTGGAGACGCCGCAAAGCATTGAGATTGACCTTCCGCTGCCGGAGGAGACCGCTCCCCCGCGGCAGCGTCCCCGCCGCGCCCTGGACGGTTTCCTGCTGTTGATTGAAATCGCCGCCGTAGTCGGGCTGCTCTTCATCCTCTTCAACGGCGTCTCGGTGGTCAAGGCGCTCAACCAGGAGGTAGCCCTGGCATTGGTGCAGCCTACTCCCACCGCCACCCCGCTGGTGATGGCGGTCGTGCTCCCTTCGGGGCACACGCCCCCCACCGACCCCGGCGGGGCGCGCCCAAACGAAGCGGAAATCCCGGAACACCTGCGCCCGATGGTGCAATCGCTGGCAGCCTTGCCCCTGCCTACACCGGGACCGGAACAAGCCATCCGCATTCAAATTCCCGCTATCCACGTGGACGCCCCGGTGGTGCAGGGCGACGGATGGGAGCAACTCAAGAAGGGCGTCGGGCAGCACATCGGCTCGGCCAACCCCGGCGAAGCCGGCAACATGGTGCTCTCAGCGCACAACGACATCTTCGGAGAGATTTTCCGCTACCTGGACCAACTCAAACCCGGCGACGAAGTCATCCTGTACACCAATCAGCGCGCTTACCGCTACGTCGTCACCCAGACTCGATTGGTGGAACCTACCGAAGTTAACGTGATGGCTCCCACCAAAACATCCACGGTAACCCTGATTTCCTGTTATCCCTATCTGGTAGACAACCAGCGCATTGTGGTGACCGCACAACTCCAACCGTAAATCCTGCACGTAACGTGCAAATCCCTCTTGCAAGGAGAACACATTCCATGAGCCGCAAAAAGAAGAAAAGTCAACGCCGCGGGAAACAACCGCTTCGCAACAGCAGTCAGACAAACATCCCCGCGTCTCGTCCGGCCGTATCCCGGTCCGCCGTTTCCCGCCTGGCCCCCCAGGTGGAGTTCAAGCCGGATTACAGTTACATCATCAAGGACTTGAAGCGCATTGGCGCCCTGGCCGGGAGTTTTCTGGTCATTCTGATTGCGCTGTCTTTCTTCCTGTAAAAACAGAGGAGAGTTTCCTGCCTCCGACAGGGGCGTCCTGCATATGGGACGCCCCTGTTTTTGTATTCCACAATTACCAATCGATTGTAGTTCCTGCCCCCACGCCCGGCCCCTCCCCCAGTGGGGGAGGGGAGCGTACGTTGGGGATGGGGTAACAGAATTCTGCAACAAACTGTTGGAATTACGCACCAATCTGCCCAACACGAGCAATAAAATCGGGTAGAATGAGTACATCGGGTGTAACGCCAGGAGGTCAAGAGTCCCCATGACAGAGAACACGCCATACGCGCCCCGCCCCAAATGGAGTCAGGAAACCAAACTGACCATCAGTTTGCTGGTGATTGCTTTTGGCGTCTATCTGCTGTATCAATTCCGCATCTTGCTCCCGCCGCTGACCCTGGCCATCGTTCTGGCGTACATTGTTTCCCCTATTGCCGACTTCCTGCAACGGCGGCTGCACCTTCCTCGCGTGCTGGCGATTCTTTCGGGCAACCTGACCCTGTTTCTATTCCTGCTGCTGCTACCGCTCATTATCGTCCCGCCCTTGGCCAGCCAGTTATCCACCCTCAACGTGGATTTGCGACGCCTCCTGGTGACGATAGACCAACTCCTTCAGCATGATGTTGCCATCGGGCCTTTCAGCGTCCACCTGCCCTCCCTCGTCCAGCAGGTGCCCCTCTCTTCCGACCAGTGGCTACAACCCCTTCTGGGGCAGACGCTCAACATCGCCGTAGAAGTGCTTTCATCAGTCGTCTGGATTGTTTTCATTATCGTGGTATCTTTCTATCTGGTCAAAGACACCGGCGAGTTCAATCAATGGGTGGAGAGCCACGTCCCGCCCCTCTACCAACCCGATTACCACCAACTTCGCACCGAGATTAACCGCATCTGGAGTGCTTTCTTCCGAGGGCAACTGACCCTGGCGCTGGTAGTCTCGCTCATCTTCACGGTGATGGGCTTTATCCTGGGGCTGCCTTTCGCCCTCTCCATGGGACTGTTGGCCGGTCTGCTGGAATTTCTCCCCAGCATCGGGCACGGAATCTGGCTGACGCTGGCAACGATGCTGGCGTTACTCTTTGGCTCAACCTGGATTCCGGTTCCCAATTGGGTCTTCGCGCTCATCATCGTCGGGTTGCACCTCATCTTTCAGCAATTTGACATCAACTATCTGATTCCGCGCATCATTGGGCGCAGCGTCCATTTGCCGCCTCTCGTGGTCATCGTGGGGATTGTAGCTGGCGCCGCCGCTGCCGGGGTGATAGGCATTCCCCTGGCAGCCCCCACTATCGCGACCATGCGGGTCTTGGGACGTTATGTATACGCCCAATTATTCGACCTCGACCCCTTCCCGCACAGCGTCGCGCCACCCCTGCCCCCTCCCGACCCGCAGTGGCACCGCCGCCTGAATTTGCGGGCCCGCCTGAAACACATTTTTGGCAAACATGACCGACAACATCCCCCCTCCTGAGGCCATCTCTCCTCCCTGGAGCGCGTCCACAAAACTGGTCGTCGGCCTGACCCTGGTAGCCGTCACCGGCGGAATGGTGGTGTATTTCCGCTCCATCCTGGGGTGGCTGCTGCTGGCCTTCGTACTGACTTACCTTCTGCACCCGGTGGTAGCAGGTTTCAGCCGTCTTACCCGCCTGCCCTGGCGCGTCTCCGTCAATATTATCTACCTGTTGCTGCTCGCCGCCTTGATTGGTTCTTTCACCGCGACAGGGCTGGTTGTTGTACAGCAATTCCAAGGCCTGATTGTCTCCATCAGCACCTGGTTAACCACGTTGCCTGAACAATTGGGGAACATCGCCCAGGTGTACACCATTGGCGGGGTGTACACGCTGGACCTCACGCAACTCGACCTGGTGAGTCTTGGACAACAAATCATCACCGCACTGCAAGGCGTCCTGGGGCAGGCCGGCACTTTGCTCAGCACCATTGCTACCCGCGCCGTCAACCTACTGGGGTGGATGTTGTTCGTTATCCTGCTTTCCTATTTCACCCTCGCAGATGCAGGGCAGGTGCCCGACATGGTGCGCTACCTCCACATGCCAGGATACGATTACGATATCCGTCGCATGGGGCGCGAGATAGACCATGTCTGGAATGCCTTCTTGCGGGGACAATTGCTCATCATCACCATGGTGATTGTCGCTTCCGCCATTCTGATGAGCATTTTGGGAGTACGTTTTGCTTTTAGCATCGCTCTCCTGACCGGATTGGCGCGCTTCGTCCCTTACATCGGCACCTTTACTACCGATGCCATCATCTTTTTGGTGGCCTTCTTCCAGGCCAGTAACTACTTCGGATTGAGTCAGTGGGGATACGCCTTGCTGGTGCTGGGACTGGCTATGCTGCTGGACCAGATTTTCGACAACCTCGTCTCCCCCCGGATTTTAGGAGAACAGTTAGGAGTGCATCCTGCCGCCGTATTGCTGGCTGCCATCGTAGCAGCACGCCTGCTTGGACTGGTGGGTCTCGTCCTGGCCGCTCCCGTATTGGCCTCGCTGCGCTTGATTGTGCGCTACATTCTGCGAAAAATGCTGGATTTACCCCCCTGGCCAGAACCGGAAACGCCCCCACCCCCCTTTGAAATTCCCGGCCTGCGGACGGTGCAAGCCGTATGGCGGAAATTTCGTTTACGCCGCCGCACCGCCCAGGAATGACGCATCAAAAAGCGCCGCAGGGACGAACCCTTGCGGCGCTTTGCCGTCATACGGCCAGACGGGAAGACTCCCCGTATAGATGTTCCCGCAGCGAAACCACTTGCCGCCGCAGACGGACGTCTCGTTCCATCAGGTCGGCTACCTTGTCGCAGCCGTACATCACGGTGGTGTGGTCGCGGCCTCCCAGCATCTCGCCAATCTGGGGCAAAGAGAGATTGGCTTCCTCACGCAACAAATACATGGCAATTTGACGGGGGACAGCCACGCGGCGGGAGCGTTCCCGGCTCAACAACCGCTCTACGGTAATCCCAAAATGGTCTGCCACGGTGCGGATGATGCTGCGCGGTTCCACATCAACATGCCGCGGGAGTAAATCGGCCAGGGCCGCATCCACGAGGTCGAGGGTAACGGGCATATTGCGCAAATTGGCGAAGGCCACCACACGGGTCAAGGCGCCCTCCAATTCCCGGATGTTGGAGTTGACCCGTCGGGCAATCATCTCCAAAACGCTGTCGTCCAGGACGTAATTGCCGCGTTCCGCTTTGTAGCGCAGAATTGCCAGGCGGGTTTCAAAATCGGGGGGCTGAATATCGGCGGTCAGACCCCACTCAAAGCGAGAGCGCAACCGCTCTTCAAGGGTGTTCATCGCCTTGGGGGGACGATCGGAGGTCATCACAATCTGCTTGTCTTGCCCATGGAGGGTGTTGAAGGTATGGAAAAATTCCTCCTGGGTGGATTCTTTCCCCGCGATGAACTGGATGTCATCAATCAGCAGCACGTCAATCAGGCGATATTTCTCCCGAAAGGCCTGGGTGGTATGCTTGCGAATGGCATTAATGAGGTCGTTGGTAAATTCCTCGGAAGAGACATACAAGACCGAGAGCCCTTGCTCTGCACAGTAATTGCCAATCGCCTGCAACAAGTGTGTTTTCCCCAATCCCACGCCGCCATACAGAAACAAAGGATTGTAAGCCTGGGCAGGGTTCTCGGCGACAGCCATACAAGCCGCATGGGCAAGGCGGTTGCTCGGCCCCACAACGAAATTGGAAAATGTGTAGCGCCGATTGAGACGAGTATTGACGCCCCGGGGCGGAGCATTTCCCTTCCTTCCGTTTCTTTTTTCGTTCTCACGAGATGCAGCGGCTTCGGCATCCCCCGGCTCTCCGCTGCTCTGAACAACTGTAAAGTGTACCTCTACGTCCTTATCCAGAATGCCGGACAAGATGCGCTGCACCGTGCTCGACAGTCGGTCTGCCAGCCAATCGCGAGCATAGGCGTTGGTCACCCCGATGGTACAAATCTGGTCTTCACACGAGACGAGCCTGGCGTCTCGAACCCAAGTATCGAAGGCCGCCTTGGGCATATCCATTTGCAACTGGCCGAGAGTAGCCTGCCAGGCCTGCTGTGCATTCATCAACGACCTCCTCCTCAATCCTATTGACGTATTAATCCGGCGCATATGGCCTGCGCCGAATTTCTCCGTCATCCTAATGCTGACTAAAGTCCCCTCGCGGGGTGTTACTCCGTGACCAAGCCGCGTTTTTCTATCCCAGGCAGCGTTTGCGGCCGCATCAAGGTGCACAAATCCAACCCTCCCGCCGTCAATTGTGGGCGGAGGCCCCCCTAGCGGCATCAAATTTCAATTGTACTCAAGCCAATCTGAGGAAACGCTGCGAGAACAACGGTCACGCGAGCAGGTGTATTCTAGCAGAGAGGCAAGTATCGCGCAATGCGCGAAACCTACGGAACTTTAAAAAAAACGAACTCTTTAAGGAATGAAGGAACTTAAAGTTTCCTCATGCTTTTTCAATGGTTACTCGCCCGCTCATCCGGGGAATAGCCCCGCGGAATCCCCCTAGGTGTGGATAGAACAAAAGTTCCTTCCCACATTTACCAGTTGTACACATTCATCCCCAGGGTTATCCACAAAAAACGCCGGGAATGTTAAAAAAACACATTCCCAGACAACTCAATCCGGACGAAAGAGGTTTCACTGACAGACGCGGTTTGCCCGCACTTTCTGACGCTCCCAGAGAAGAAACGTCATCGCGTTTTCTTTAACGTTTCGTTAACGTTTACAGAGCGATTTCTACCCCACTTTGCGCTGGCGGTAGGCCTCGTAATCTGGCACCTCCCGCGGATAGGTGGTATCCATCAATGGGGACGAAAATAAGAAGTCCGCCGAAGAGCGATTCGTCGCCACGGGGATGTTCCACACGCCTGCCAGGCGCAGCAAAGCGCGCACATCGGGGTCGTGAGGCATGGGTTCGAGGGGGTCCCAGAAGAAAATCAAGATGTCGATTTCTCCGGCGGCAATTTTGGCCCCCAGTTGCTGGTCTCCGCCCAGGGGGCCGCTCTGCAGGCGGTGAATGTACAGGTCCAATTCGGAGGCCAGCAGCCGTCCGGTGGTACCGGTAGCCCATAGTTCGTGCTTGGACAGACGTTCTTTATTGAACCGAGCCCAGTGCAACAGGTCGCGTTTTTTGTGGTCGTGCGCTACCAGCGCAATGCGCTTGCGCTCCTGCATGGGGATGGTAATAGTATCATCGTTCATGATTATTTATCCTTAATTTCGTAATCTCCGCCGACCATCCGGAAGGGATATCCGCTTTGGGCAATGTGGAAGACGAAATTGCCCTTTTCAGTGGAAAACGTGACAATGTACCCCGGTGTAATAACCTGGATACACATCTCTCCGGGATGCGGCAGCCCCAGACAGCCATCCGGGAAGTTAGTCTGTTCGTAGGTGGCGACCCGAATTTCTGCGGGAGGGATACCGAGACGCTGTGCCAGGTAGTCACGCGCCGGACGCAAGGGGAGGAGAATATCGTCTTGGGGATTAATGGTAGGCATGGGGGTTGTCTTTGAGGACACCGGCGGATAGGGAGTGGCCTTCAAGGGGGAAGGTGAGACCACAGGGAAGGGATAAGTAGCGGGAGTGCGGGTCGGCCCGGAGCGGAAGGGCGGAGGAGAGAGAGGTGGCGTTGCGTTCCGCACGTTATCTTCGGCGGAAGGACCACAAGCCGCTAAAACGAAAAAGATGACCAACAGCATCAAGCGTCTCATGGCACAATCTCCTTTGCTCGCAGGTGGATTCTAACATCCTTTCCAGGCCCAGGTAGGCTGTAATTCCATTCGAGCAGGTTTTCTCGCTCCCTGGAAAGGGGGGACGGGAATTATGGGTGGCGGCGCGAAGCACCTGAAAAACTCCCCAACGCACTCTCCCCTCCTCCAGTGGGGGAGGGGCCAGGGGTGGGGGCCGCCCACCTGGGCAGGGGACAGAATTTTTGATGATTGGTTGAAATTACGTCCCGGCAGGGGATTTGGTTCCCCAAAAGCGTACTACACAGATTTGCGGGGAAAGACTTCCGAGATTTTGACGAGAGCCGCTCCAGGGGGGCGTCTCACCCGATAAATCCCGGAAGTCTCCTCCGCCCAAACAAAAACGGGACCCGCCCAAAGGGGGTCCCGTTCTATTTCCCGCAAAAGGAGATATCTAAAAGGTTGTCAAAAGCGCCTGACTGGCCCAGGTGAACAAGACTCCGCTGGCAAAGGTGAAGACCACCAGACCGATGGCCGTCACCCAGGCGGAAGCCTTCAACCAGGGGGCGGAGAGAGATTCCGGTTCGCCGTCGTGCATGTACATGATGACTACGACCCGCAGGTAGTAGTACGCTGAGATGAGAGAGGTCAGCACACCAATCAGCGCCAGCCAGATGTAGCCGCCCTCCAGCACGGTGCGGAAGAGGTAGAACTTCCCGACGAAGCCCAGGGTGGGGGGCACGCCCGCAAAGGAGAGCATGAAGACGGTCATGGAGGCCGCCAGGGCGGGATACTTGCGTCCCAGTCCGGCGTAGTCGTCCAGCGCCAGCCCCTTGCCCTCGGCGCGCTCCAGCAGCATGACCACCGACCACACCCCGAAGTTGGTCAGGCCGTAGGCCACCAGGTAGAACAGCAGGGAGGCGGAAACGTCACCGCTCAGGCCGCTATGCCCGTAAGGGACAAGCGCCATGAGCAGATACCCGGCATGGGCAATGCTGGAGTAGGCCAACATGCGCTTGATGTTGCGTTGGGCAATCGCCACCACATTCCCCAGGAACATGGTCAGGGCGGCCAGCACCCACAGGATGGGGGTGAAATCGGCAGACAGGGAGGGAAAAAGCGTCAGAAAGATGCGCAGCAAGGCGGCAAACCCGGCGGCTTTCGCACCCAGTGCCATGAAAGCGGTCACGGAGGTGGGCGCGCCGTGGTAAACATCCGGCGTCCACATGTGGAAGGGAACTACCGCTGCCTTGAAGCCCAGCCCGATGAGGAGCAAAGCTCCGCCCAGGGTCAGGAGGCTCGGATTGAGCAAGGCATTGGTTTTCACGGCCCCAACAATGCCAGCGAAGGAGGTGGTTCCGGTAGCCCCGAAGACCAGGGCGATGCCGTACACTACAAAGCCCGAAGCGAAAGCACCCAGCAGGAAGTATTTGATGGCTGCTTCTTCGGATTTCTCAGCGGGGCGGGCAAAACCGGAAAGGACATAGAGGGGGATGGAGAGGAGTTCCAGCGCCAGGAAAACGATTATCAGGTCAGCGCTCATGCCCATCAGCATCATCCCGCCGATGGAGAAGAGCAACAGAATGTAGTACGTGCCGCGTTCCAGATGCATGTGCTTCAGGTAGTCGTAGGCCAGCGCCACGGCTACCAGGCCGCTTGCCAGGAAAAGGACGTTCAGGAACACGCTGAAACCATCCAGCACCACCATGCCGCCAAAGGCGAGCGTAGAACCTTTCTGCATGAGGGTCAGCACCAGCGAAACGGCCAGCCCCAAAGCGGCAAGCGCAGCCATTACGCCCTGCTTCCTGGCGGGGATGAACAAATCGGCCAGCAGGAGCAGCGAAGCCCAGCCCAACAAAAAGGTTAGCGGCAACAAGACGAGCAAGTCCGTACCGAATTGATTCAATGTCATGGGCGTTCTCCTTGGAACGCTGCCCTCCATCTGGGGAGGCAGCGCGCCATATCAAGCATTACGGCAGGGCGGCCAGGGCAGCGCTGTGTACCAGCGTGACCATCTTTTCGACGGCAGGGGCCATCAGGCCAAAGAACGGCTTAGGATACAGGCCAATCCAGAAGATGAAGAGCAACAAAGGCACGATGGTGGCGATTTCGCGCCAGTTCAAGTCGGAGAGTTTCTTGTTCTCCTCATGCGTCACCGGCCCCAGGAAGAGTTTCTGGAACATAAAGAGCATGTACACGGCGGCCAGGATAACGCCCAGGGCGGCAAAACCGGCGTAGTAGTGCGACCCCAATACTCCGCCGGCATCTCCTGCGCCCCAGGCTCCCAGCAGGATGGTAAATTCGCCAACGAAACCGTTCAAACCGGGCAAGCCCATCGAGGAGAGGGTCACAATCAGAGTCAGCGCGCCGTAGACGGGGGTCACCTTCCATAGGCCGCCGAATTTGTCCATCTCGCGAGTGTGGCGGCGCTCATACACCATACCGACCAGGAGGAACAAGGCTCCCGTGCTGAGGCCGTGGTTAATCATCTGGAGGATAGCGCCCTGGACGCCCTGTGGATTGAGGGCAAAGAGACCCAGCATGACGAATCCCAGGTGACTGATGGAAGAGTAGGCGACCAGTTTCTTGACGTCCGTCTGGGCATAGGAGACCGCGGCTCCGTAGAGGATGCCGATAACGGCCAGGACGGCCATGACGGGCGCGGCCTTGACAGCGGCTTGCGGGAAAAGCGGCAGGTTGAAGCGCAGGAAGCCGTAGGTGCCCATCTTCAGCAGCACGCCCGCCAGGATGACGGAGCCGGCCGTAGGCGCCTGCACGTGGGCATCGGGCAACCAGGAGTGCAGCGGCCACATAGGGACTTTGATGGCAAAGGCCGTCGCGAAGGCGATGAAGAGCCACAACTGCACATCCGCGGGGATGCCGCCTTTGGCAATCAGTTCCGGCACGGAGAAAGTGCCCTGGTGGATGCCCAGCCACAGGATGGCCAGCAGCATAAGGATGGAACCGGCCATCGTGTAGAGGAAGAACTTGATAGCCGCGTACATGCGGTTGGGGCCGCCCCAGATACCAATCAAGAAATACATCGGCACCAGGGTGAACTCCCAGAAGACGTAGAAGAGGAACAGGTCTTGCGCCAGGAAGACACCGCTCATGCCCACTTCCAGCAAGAGGAAGAAAATCATGAAGTCCTTGACGCGTTCATCAATCGCCGTCCAGGTGGAAAGGATGGAAATGGGCGTCAGGAAGGTAGTTAGCAGCAAGAGCAGGATGCTGAGGCCGTCCACTCCCAGGGAGTAGTGAATATTCCAACCGGCAACCTGAATCCAGGGTTCGTTGATAGTCAGTTGCAAATCGGGGTTGGAGGCATTGAACTGCGCCAGCACCGCCAGCGAGATGCCAAAGGTAATCAACGAAGTGACCAGGGCCACCCAGCGGATGGCGTTTTTCTGTTCCTGCTTGAGGAACAAAATGACGAGCACCCCCAGCAGGGGGAAGAACGTCACCAAATTGAGCGGGTGCATGAGAAAGTCCATAATCGGCCCTCAGGGTTAGGAGTTAGGGGTTGCGAGGTTAGGGGTTAGCGGAACATCAGATAACCGATGATGACGACGACGCCCAGGAAAACTGACAGGGCATAATTGCGCACGTATCCGGTTTGCAGGCGGCGCATACGGGCGGCCAGAGCCTGTGTGCCCTCGGCCAGGCCGTTGGCAATGCGGTCAATCCCGCCCAGGTCAACGCGCACGGACAGGATGCGGGTGAAGGCGTTATATCCGGCCAGGATGACTTTCTCGTGGAACCAGTCGTGCCAGAAGCGCCAGTCCACATAATCAGCCAGGAACCAGGCCAGGTCCACGTAGCGGTCCACAATCAGGAACCAGTACACTTCGTCCACCCACCACTTGCTCTCCATACCGGTAAAGACCGGCCCCAGGATGCGGCGCAGGGGGTCGGGTTCGCCTTTTTTGAGCGGCTCCCGCCCGTACAGGAACCAGGCCGCCGTGATGGATGCCAGTGCCAGGATGGTGGAAAGCGTAGCGACCGCCGGGCTGAAAGGCAGAGACTCCAGTTCGACCTCGAAAAAGGCAAAGGTGTGTTCCAGCCAATGTTCGAGAGTCTGGATGCCGGGGAAGTTCAACAGCCCCCCGAAGAAGGCCAGGAAAGCCAAAATCATCAAGGGGATGGTCATCACCGGCGGGCTTTCCTCGGCGTGTTCGGCGGGAGCGGTGCGCGGCTCTCCGTAGAAAACCATGAAGATTTGCCGCCCCATGTAGAAGGCGGTCAGGATGGCGGCCAGGACAAGCAGAATGTAAACCGGGGTATTGAGATGACTGGCCTCCAGCAAGATTTCATCTTTGGAGAAGAAACCCGCCAGCGGCGGCACGCCCGCCAGGGCTACCGCGCCGGTGAGGTACACCCAGAAAGTGACGGGCATCTGATGCCGCAGACCACCCATGTTGCGCATGTCCTGGGGGTCGAAGGCGTGTTCTTCTTTCTTTTTGCGCTTTTTCTTCCCGGCATGGAGGTCGTCGTGGGCATGATGGGCAATGTGGTGTTCGCCGCGCTCCATCCCCTGAATGACGGAGCCGGCGGAGAGGAAAAGGAGCGCCTTGAAGAAAGCGTGCGTTATCAGGTGGAACATCCCGGCCACGAAGGCGCCCATCCCGACCGCGGCCACCATGAAGCCCAGTTGGCTGACCGTGGAGTAAGCCAGGACTTTCTTGATGTCGTACTGGCCCACGGCTATCGTCGCCGAGAAGAGCGCCGTCAAGCCGCCGACCCAGGCTACGGCGTTCTGCCCCGTCGGCACGTGGACGAAGATGGGAGCGGAGCGCGCCACCAGGTAGACGCCCGCCGTGACCATCGTGGCGGCATGGATGAGGGCGGAAACCGGCGTCGGGCCGGCCATGGCGTCGGGCAGCCACACGAAAAGCGGGAGTTGCGCCGATTTACCGGTCACACCCAGGAGCATGAAGAGGGTAATCGCCACCACCACACCGGGCATGGCTTCGGCAACCTCGGGGGCTTTGGCAAACACATCCACGAAATTGAGCGAACCGAAAGCCCAGAACGTAAGGAACATGGCAACCAGGAAGCCGAAATCGCCGATGCGGTTGACGATGAAGGCTTTCTTGCCCGCCAGGGCGTTGCCGATGCCATCCTCGCCCTTATCGAACCAGAAACCAATCAACAGGTACGAGCACAACCCGACGCCTTCCCAGCCCACAAAGAGCATGGTGTAACTCGCCCCGGTGACGAGTATCATCATCATGGCGATGAAGAGGTTGAAGAAGACGAAAAAGCGCGGGTACATGCGCGGATTGCCCTGGTGCTGCACGTCCTCGTGCATGTAGCCTATGGCGTAGATGTGGATGAGCGTACCCACCCCGGAAACCACCAGCATCATCACCACGGAGAGGGTATCCACCTGAAAAGCCCAGTCCAGTTGGAGGGTCCCGATGTGAATCCACTCCAGGAAAGGCACCACCACCGGCTCCCCATGATTTTGTGCCAGTCCCCACGCCATCAGCACCGCGATGACGAAGGACAGGCCGGAGGCCGTGCTGGCAATCGTCCCGACCACCTTCTCGCTCAGCCGCCCGTTGAAGATGATGTTCAGGGTCAGGCCGATGACCGGGAAGAAGACAATCCAGGGAATGAGATGGAACAGCGCGGGGGAACTGCTAACTTCACTCAAGAGCATGGTCGTTATCCCTTCATCTCGCTGAGGTCATCCACGTTGACAGTGCGCCGGGCGCGGTAGATTGCCACAATCAGGGACAACCCTACCGCCACTTCCGCAGCAGCGACTGCCATCACGAAAAACACGAATACCTGTCCGCTCATCGTCTGGTAATAGCGGGCAAAAGCCACAAAGGCCAGGTTAGCGGCGTTCAGCATCAACTCCACCGACATGAAAATGACAATCAAATTGCGGCGGATGAGCACTCCCAACGCGCCCATGATGAACAAAACAGCCGAAAGTCCCACGTAATACGTTATCGGCAGCATAATTTCTCCTCACAATTCAGCATTCTGCCTTCTGTATTCCTCATTCCTCATTCCACTTCGTCATCACAATCACGCCCACCATGGCAACCAGCAGCAAGACACCCGCAATCTCCACCGGCAAGGCATACTGCGTGAAGAGGGTCGAGCCGATGGCCTGGGGGCCGCCGAAAGTCTCCGGCAGGGAGGCGGTTCCACTCATATCCACGGGAACGCGGCGAAAGAAGAGGAAATACCCGGCTTCGATGAGCAATGCAACCGCCAGCACTACCGCGGTGGGAATCTGCCAGGGGAACTTGTCCTCGCCCCGCAGTTTTTCCACGCCCAGGAGCATGATGACGAAGAGGAACAAAACCATGATAGCGCCGGTATAGACGGTGATTTGCGCCATGCTGATGAAGGGGCCGCCCAAAATCAGATAGAAAACAGCCAGGGTAGCGAAATTCACCACCAGGAACAAGGCCGCATGGACGGCGTTCTTGCTCAACAGCATCCCTGCAGCGGAGGCCACGGCAATCAGGGCCAGGATGAAGAATAGAATCACATCAAGGGTCATGGTTCGCCTCGGTTACTGGGGGTCTTCCATTTCGGGGACGGCACGGGTGTATTTGCCGGGTTCCGTCTGCTGCGGGGTGGGCTGTCCGCCTTCGGGCACGGGGTCCAGGAGCATCTCTTTGGTGTAGATAGCCTGCACCCGGTCGGTGAAGGAGAGTTCGTAATCATCGCCCATCACAATGGCCTGGGTAGGACAGGCATCCGCGCAGTAGCCGCAGTAGATGCAGCGCAGCATGTTGATTTCGTAGGTGCTGGCGTAGCGCTCGCCGGGAGAATAGCGCTCCTCGTCCGTGTTTTCGGAGGCTTCCACGAAGATGGCATCCACCGGGCAGGCCGCGGCGCACAGGGAACAGCCGATACAGCGCTCCAGGCCGTTCTCGTAGCGCTGGAGATGGTGCCGCCCGCGGTAGCGCGTCTTTACAGGCCGTTTGACCTCCGGATACTGGACGGTCACCGGCTTCTCGAACATGGATTTAAGCGTGGTCGAAAGACCGCGCATCACTTCACGCAACATGTTGCTTACCTCCTAAGCCCATCGAGAGCAGAGCCAACGCCAGAACGAAGACCACTGCGTTCACCACTAAAAGGGGCAGGAACAAGGCCGCGCCAGCGGCCTGGGGCATGAGCACCAGCACAACGGCGGTCAGAAGCACGTCGGCAAAAGCAACGGGAAAGAGCACTTTCCAGCCGAAGGCCATCAGCCGGTCGTAGCGGAAACGCGGCAGAGTAGCCCGCATCCAAATCATCCAGAACAGCATGGCGGCGATTTTCAGGAGCAGGTAAAGCGGCCCCAGCCACGGCCAGCGGTCCACCCCCGGCCCGCTGTATCCGCCGAAGAAGAAACTGGCCGCAAAGGAACTCACCGCAATCATTTTGATGTACTCGCCCATGTAGAAGAGGGCAAATTTCATCCCGGAGTACTCGGTGTGGTATCCGGCGGTCAATTCCTGCTCTGCTTCCGGCATGTCGAAGGGAGAGCGGTTGACTTCCGCCAGGCTGGCGATGATGAAAATGACGAAGCCCACCGGCTGCAAGAGAATGTACCAGAAGCCCTTTTGCGCCTGCACGATTTCCAGCAGGTTCATCGAGCCGGAGAGCAGCACGGGAATGGCAAAAGCCAGCCCCAGCGCCAGTTCGTAGGAAATCATCTGCGCCGAGGCGCGCAGGCCGCCCATCATGGCGTACTTGTTGTTGGAAGACCAGCCCGCCAGAACGATACCGTACACCGCAATGGAGGCTACCGCCATGATGTAGAGCACGCCCACGTTGATGTTTGCCAGCGCCAGCGAGACCTGCCGCCCAAAGATGGAGACCGTCTCGCCCCAGGGAACCACCGCGGTGATAATCAGCGCCGGAACCGCCGTGATGATGGGGGCCAGCACGAAGGTCACTTTTTCGGCTTCCGCGGGGATTAGTTCCTCTTTGAAGATGAGTTTGACGCCATCGGCAACAGGCTGCAACCATCCGCCGGGACCGGCGCGGTTGGGGCCGATACGCACCTGGATGCGCGCCAGCGCTTTGCGCTCATAAAACGTCACGTAGGCAAAGCCAGTGAGCATGATAAGCAAAATCACTACTGACTTTATGACCCATTCCCAAAACAATGCAGATTCCATAGTTCACCTGGTCGGATAGTGGTACTTGGTACGGGGTACGACGTACGGGGTACGTCAAACCGGCATCTTCTCTGCGGGGCGCACGCCCACGGGGGAGGGACCGCTAATCGGCAGCCCTGCGCTGCGAGGCACGAAGAGTATCCCGGCGGGGATGCGCTCGTGGACGTGAGCAGTCACTTCCACGGTCTTCCCGTTGAGGCTGACCACGACGGGGGCGTGGTCTGTCACCCCCAGGCGGGCAGCATCTTCGGGGTTGAAGCCCACATGCGGGAGTATCAGGCGGGGAGATAACACCGAAGAAGGCGTCACCGTAGTGCCGCGGTCATACAGACGGGTGAGAGGCACGGCCACCAGGCCGTCTTCCCCGACGGGGAGAGCGGCTTGCGGCTCCCGCCACTCCACCCGGAAGAGTTTGCGGACCTGCGAGGCAGGCTTGAGTTGCACGCCCATCCCCTGCGAATTTTCGTAGGTAGTGCCGCCGTAGTACAAATCGCCGCGCCCCACGATAGGCCATTGTTCCTTGACTTCCGCCAGTTTGCGGTAGGAAAGGTCCTCGTATTCGGGGATAGTTTTCGCAATCTGATTGAAGACCAAACCGGCGAATTTGCCTTCCAGTTTGATATTCATGCGGGCGGCAATCTGGGCCGTGACGGCGAAATCGGGATACAGTTCCTCAGCGGCGGGCGGCACGGCGGGGTAGAAACGCTGGACGCGGCGCTCGGCGGAGGTATAGGTTCCATCCCGCTCCACATAGGCCTGAACGGGGAGCACCACATCGGCCATCCTGGCCGTCTCGGTGAGGAAAAGTTCCTGCACGACGACGAACCCGACGTGTTCGAGGGTTTCCGCCAGGTCAGGGCGGTCGCCAACGGGGTCGGCAGCCACGATGTAAGCAGATTGCGCCTGCCCCAAGGCCTCCTTAAGGTCATCGGCGGGAGCAAAGCCCATATCCCAGGCGCCCTGGTCGTTGGCCCGCTGCCAGGCGGCCAGAAGGCCGTTCTTGGGGCGTCCCGTGTGATTGGTGAGGAAGAGGAGATTGGCACAGGCCTGTGCCAGGTCGCGGGAACCTTCCAGTCCCAGTCCCTCCTGCCCGTAAATCACCACGGCGTTTTCGGCCTCCGCAAAAGCGCGGGCGGCCTTCCGCAGGGCATCATCCGGCTGGTACTGCTTCACCCAATCAGGGATGGCGGTCTTCTTGCTGCCGGCGGCATTGACCATCGCCAGCACGGTGGCCGCTTCCTGCCCGTAGGCGTAGCGCAGGTTATGGGCCGCGTAGCGGGCAATCTTGGTGGGGTGAGGATTGGCGACGATGAGGGTCGCGCCCCGCTCGGCGGCCTGCTTGACGCGCAGGTACCACATGGGGGCTTCTTCCTCCAGGTCGGAAGCCACCACCAGAATGGCGTCGCCGGCCCCGAAGTCGGAGAAATTCGTCCCGGCGGCCACGCCGAACTCGGCAATCAGGTCGCCGCCCGCCATGTAGGTATCCAGCAGGCGCCGACCGCCTAATTTGTCGGTCAACTGGCGCAGGTTGAAGAGGTCTTCGTTGCTCAAGCGTCCGCTCGCCAGGGTCACGAAACCGTCCAGGGAGGTCTCAAAGCGGCGGGCAACCAGGTCGAGAGCCTCCTCCCAAGAGGCGGGCTGCAATGCGCCATCCTTGCGGATGAGAGGGCGGGTGAGCCGCTCGGCGCTCTCGGTGTAGTGATAAGCGGAGAAACGCCCTTTGTCGCAAATCCAGATTTCGTTGACTTCCTCGTTCTGGCGGGGCATGACGCGCTTGATGACGAATTTGCCGCCCGATTTGGCTTCGCGGCGCACGT
>JANTFR010000021.1 GCA_024763355.1 Anaerolineales bacterium | reverse complement strand
CCTTACCACGCATGGCCGCCAGATTTTGCTCTCCTACGCTGGGCCACAATTTGACCTTGCGCCCTCCAAAATACATCAGGGGATAGCCGTAATCCTGCGTCAGAGCAACTACCTTCCCATCCGCCGGGATGGCGGCGGCGACCTCCTGCCAATAGGCGGGTTCGGTGCGGTAATCCTGCGCCAGGAGGGTGGAGCGCGCCACCCAGGAAGGGTAGGCTACAGCCAGCAACATCAGTCCCAGGGCAGCCCTCTGCGCCCAGCGCGGCTGCGAGGGGAGTTCCCCCAACAAACGCTGTGCTATGGGAGCCAGAGAGAGCGCCACAATGGGCACCAGTTGGAGGTGGTAGTAACTGTGGGTGTACATCTGGTAGGGCAGCGTCAGGCCATAGACGAAGTAACCGCCCCATAATCCCAGCAAAAGGGCACGCAAGCGCCCCTGGGCCAGCAACACCCCTAACAGCGCCAGAAAGAGCGGCGTCAGGCCGAAGAGGGTGTGCAGAAGACTCATCCAGCGCACGTAAAAGGCCGGGTCGAGGACGAGATGCAGCAGTTTGAGCGTCCAGTTGACGAAATACTCTGAGGCGCGGGAAGGATGCCCGAACAGGTAGTACAAGAGCGAAGGGGCAACCATCAAGGCAGCCATACTCCACACCTGGAGATTTTTGAGCGCTTTCCGCAATCCCAGCGCAACGAGGACAATCGCAAGCGCCGCACCGCCCACGAGGTAGGCGGACACGATTTTAGTGAGGGCCGCCATTCCCCCGAAGAGACCCGCCCCTATAGCCCATTTCCAGGCCGGGCGCTCCCCCCAACGGTACAACGCCCAAACCGAGAGCACAATCCACATGGTCATGCCGGGGTCGGGCTGGCAACTGCGGCTGGCCTGCACGCTGAAGGGTAGCAACAGGTAGAAAGCCAGCGCCGCGAGACCGCCATCCGCATTGACGGCGCGCCGCGCCAGGTCGAAGAGCGCCAGGCCGCCAATCAGCCAGAAGAGGGTGTTAATCAGGCGCGGCACCACCCAGGTTTCGCCACCCGCCAGCCGGTAGCCCCAAGCGGTCAGCGTCTCCAAAATCGGCGGCTCGTACACACCCACGGCGTTGCGCTGCTTGATAATTTCGTCACGGCGCTGCGGGTCGAGGTCAGGCCGTAATTCGTAATAAATGCTGCGAGAGACGATAGCGTTACGCAATTGCCGCGTGGGATGGAAATCCAGCGGCGGGTCGGTGGAATCCATCAGGCGCAGCAACGCCCCGAGGGCGAAGAGGCCAGCCGCCAGGGCATAGACGAGTTTGCGGGAGGAGAAGAAGGGGGGCATGGAAAATGGAGAGTCAGCGGTCAAACAGCGAAGCGTATTGCACTTTGGGGAAGACATGCAATTTGCCGCCGATGGTGGCATCCAGCACGCGACGTCCGGCGGATTCCCAGGCGCGGCGCGCCATCCAGTAGGACTGTTCGGATGTGTCCAGGTCGGGCAACTGCCAGCGAAAGCCTTTGCCAAAGTAACGAGAGTCAAAGTGATTGGGGTCGTCACCTTCAGAGACCACGGTTTTGTTGGCATCCCCCTTGCTGGCGAAACTGTGGTCAACCCCGATGAGAACCGCCTCTTCAAAGCCCATGTGGAAAGCCAGTTGCAGGCAGACGTAGGTCACGGTAGCGCCCTCCCACAGGCGGAAGCGGGCGTCGCGGGCGAAGGTGGGGGCATCGTAGGTTGTGTAAAGAAAGACGGGAGACGATAGACGGTGGACGGTGGGAAAGAAACGGCGGGCGCGCCAGGAGAAAAAGCGGGGCATATCCAGGGCAAGGAAGTCGTCCACACATTGCTCGATGACCAAATCGTTGACCGAGACCAGAAAACTGGTCGGGAAACCCCAATCCTCGAAAGCGAGGTAGATGCGGTTCATCCCGAAGGTGTACTCATCTTTCAGATGTGAGACATCCGTCTGGCGCAGACTAGGGCCGTTGCCGATGATGAAGCAGCGCTCGCCGCGGTATTTGTCCTTCAGGGCGGCCAGTTGGCGGATGCTCTCCCGCCGCCAGGGATGCAGGTACGCGCCCGGCAGTTCGGGCAGGTGCCGCGCCAGGGCATAGACGTCGCGGGCGGCGTGCCACAAGGGTTGGGGGGTGAGGCGTTTGAGGGTGGTTTTCATTGGTGCATTGGTTGCATTAGTTGCATCGGTTGCATCGGTTGCATCAGTTTCCTGTTCACCTCTCCCCGGTTACGGTTCCCTGCCCTCACTCCGTGCTCAGGCGCGCCGTAGCGCCGCCATCCACCACCAGGGCCTGACCGGTCATGAAGGAGGACTGGGCGTTATCGGCCAGAAAATAGATGGCGGCGGCAATTTCTTCGGGACGACCAACCCGCCCGTTGACGGTCTTGTGCGCCAGGTTTTCCAGGCGTTGGTGGATGTCACCGTTCCCGACGTGGCCGCGGTTGAGGCCGGCGCGCAGCATAGGCGTATCCACCGCGCCCGGCAAAATGGCGTTGACGCGGATGTCGTCGGGGGCGAACTCAATCGCCATCGCCCGCGTCAGCGCCAGCAACCCGCCTTTGCTGGCCGCATAGGCGGCGATGTTGGCCGAGGTCTGGATGGCGTGTACTGAGGAAACGTTGACAATCGCTCCCCCCTCTGCCGCCCGGAGCAGCGGGTAGGCCAGTTTCGCCATCAGGAAGGCGGCGCGCAGATTGACCGCCATGACCGCGTCCCACTCTTCGAGGCTGGTTTCCAGAAGTGGTTTGGCAATCTGGTAGGCGGCGTTGTTGACCAACGCGTCCAGCAAGGGGGTGAAAGCACGGACGCGCTCGAAGATACTATCCAGGGCCTCGGGGCGCGAAATATCCGCTTGAATGAACAACCCGTCTGCGGGGAAGATGTCTACAAAGGGGGCGCGGTCCAGTCCAATCACCCGCCAGCCGCGGGCGGCGAAATAATCCACCGTAGCGCGCCCAATTCCCCCCGCCGCGCCGGTGATGAGCACAACACGCATCGTTTATTTTTCTCCTTAATATTGGTGTTTCTCTCACAGAGACACGGAGAGCACAGAGTTTCATACCCATCTCCGTGTTCTCTGCGTCTCCGTGTGAACCTTTCTCTCAAAAAGGTCGGCGTTGACTTTACTCTATCGTCCCATTGATGATACGAAAAATCCCTTGTTTCATCACTGGCGCGCCAAAGTTGAGCAAATAGCCAAGTTTCAAGCCGGTCAGTCTGAGATAGGTCAACACCTGTTTCTTGTGCGCGGGGTGCACCTTTTCAACCGACTTCAGTTCAACGATTACCTTCTCCCCTACAATCAAGTCCGCCCGAAAGCCTTCTTCAAACTGGATTCCATCAAACTCGATGGGAACAGACACCTGTCGCTGAACCACCAGCCCAGCCTCACGCAAACGATGCGCCAGGAGCACCTCATAAACGGTTCCCAGCAACCCCGGACCCAGCTCCCGATGTAATTTCACTGCTTTGTCTACAATGATTGTGCCAATCTCGTTTTCATTCATCTCGCGAAGAGGAAACCCGCTGGTAGCAGCAAACCCACAAAAAATCTCCGTGTTCCCTGTGTCTCCGTGTGGGATTTTCTCACACAGAGACACGGAGAGCACAGGGTATCATAGCCCATCTCCGTGTTCTCTGTGTCTCTGTGTGAAATCCCTGGTTGAGATACCCAACCCATCCAGCAAATTCCGAATGGTGTTCCAATGCACGCGTTCCCAGGCGGCGGGGCTGGAGTTGGCGTTGTGCGGGGCGAGCATGACGTTGTCCATTTGCAGGAGCGGGCTGTCTTTGGGCAGCGGTTCGACCTCGAAGACATCCAGCGCCGCACCGCCCAGGTGGCCGCTACGCAGTGCGTCTATCAGAGCGGGTTCATTCACAATCGGGCCGCGGGCGGTGTTGATGAGCACCGCGCCACCTTTGGTCTGCGCCAGCGTCCCGACGTTGATGAGGTGGTAACTGGTCGGGTTCAGGTCGGCGTTGATGGAGATGAAGTCGGCCTGCGCCAGCAATTCTTCCAGCGAGACCATGCGGATACCGCTCTCGGCCACGAAAACGTGGTCAATCTCCACAATGTCGTTGCCCAGCACAGTCATGCCGAAAGCGCGGGCGCGGCGCGCCACGGCCTTGCCGATGTTCCCCACGCCGACCACGCCCAGGGTGCACTCGCTCAAACTGCGCCCCGGAATTTTCTTCCACTCGCCGCGCTTCATGGCCGCGTCCATCCACGGCTGACGGCGGGCGAAGGCCAAAATGTAGCCCATGACCGTATCGGCCACCGGCAGGGTGAAGGCGTTGGGCGTGCGTCCGATGGTGATTCCAAGGCGGGCGCAAGTTTCCTGGTCAATCGAGTCAATCCCCGTGCCCCATTTGGAGATGACCTTCAGGCGCGGGGCGCAGGCTTCCAGCACGCGGGCGGTGTAGCGGTCGTCGCCGCAAATCGTGCCGTCGAACTGGCCGGCGTAGCGCAGCAGGTCTTCTTCTTCCATGCGCTCTTCTACCTCGGGGACAATCACTTCGAGGCCGTAACCTTCCAAAACGGGGCGGAAGCGGTCGAGAAAGGGAATCATGTAGGGGGCGGTGAGGAGGATGGTTGGTTGGTTCATTGGTTCGTTAGTTCATTGGTTCGTCGGTGCAGTTGCATCTCGGTAACGTCAGGGGTTCTACTGCTTCCGTGCGCTTTGGCGCAACAGTTTGTTGACTACGCTTCTGCAAACACTTCGTAATGCGCTACTTTCTCTTCAAATTCCAGCAGGTAGGCTTTATCTTCGGGATAGTATTTTGCCTTCTCGTAGTCCTCGCCCGCAAAGTTCTTGATGACTTCGAGATTCTCCCAGAATGTTATCAAGGTGAAGTGCCCTTCCCCATTTCTCATCGCTCTCAAAAAAAATCAAGCGAATAAATCCTTTGGTACCGCTATAGTCGGGTATCGCCCTTTCTTTCAGAAACGCCGTATACGCTTCATAATCTTCTGCTCTCGTCCGTCCATGCCATATTCTTGCTATCATCTTCTCGTTCCTCCGCAATGCTCATCTCATTATCCCGTTTTCCCCCGGCTCATCAGAAAATCCACAATCGCGAAGTCCAGTTCTTCGTCAATATCCCAGGCTTCGGCCGGGTCTATCTCAAACATCAGGGGACGCTCGCCGATGCGGTTGCGGCGCGCCAGCAGGTTCTCACGGGTGAAGATGTAGATGCAGGAATTTTCCTCATAGACCGGCGGCAAATCCTGGGTTTGCAGCAGGATGGCGGGGTTGTGGTTGATGGCGCGCCCCAACTGGTCATAGAGACGGGTTTGCAGGCGGGTGACGCCGAAGAGCGAATCGCGTCCCGGATACTGCGCCAGGAAGGTCTCAATCGCCCGGCTGACAGTTTGGGGTTGCAGCAAGGGATTGGTGCTGTGCGTCTGCAGGTAGAAATCGGCCTCGGCCTGCGACATATCGTAGGCCAGGATTTCGTTCATCGGCACGTCGTCGGCACGCAGGTGTTCAGGGCGCTCAATCACCCGGACGGCGGGGAAGTGTTCCCGCAAGCCGTCCATCACTGGCGGGGAATCAGTATCCACCAGAATTTCGTCAATCTGCGGCACGACCAGCAGGGTTTCGATGATGTACTGATACAGCGGTTTCCCCGCCAGCGGGCGGTAGTTCTTGCCCGGCACGCGCTGCGAGTGATGCCGCATGGGGACAAGGGCAACGATTTTTTTCATAGCGTTTGATTATACCTGCTCCCCAAAGCGGAACGCGCCGGGGCAATCATCTGCCTTCCGCTTTTCCTTACCGCTCCATTCTTCGATGTCCAGCCGCAGGACGGCGGTGCGCTTCAAATCGTAGGCCGTGATGGGGGTGTAGTCCTCCCCGTAGCGCAGATGGGGAAAGTATTTCTTCAGCAGCAAGCGGAGGCCGCGTTCGGCATCTTCCTCCCCGTCCACGGCGGCAATCCGCCCGAAGAGCACCACGCCGGCGTATTCGGTATCCATCCCGGAGGCCTGTTGTGCCGCAATCAACCGCCCGGCGCGGCTCACATTGAAGGTCGCCGGCGCGCCGTCGCTTATCAGCGAGAAAGTCAATCCCTGCCGCGCCCCGTGCAGGTAGATGCAGTGCTGCGCCCGGTCGTAGGCGAAGTTGCGCGCCACGGTGAAAGGCTGCCCCTCGCCGCAGAAAGCCAGCACCCCGAATTCCGCTTTGTGCAGAAAATCCACAATCCAGGCTTCGTCGTAAACGGCGAGTTCCTTGCGGCGTATCCGCGTCTGCGGTTCGCGGGGGGCGGCTGCCTCCGCCGGCTGGGGCACAGCCCCCTCCAGGCGGTAGCCCCCGCGCCGCAGGGCGGTCAGGGCGCGGCGCAAATCCGCCTCCCGCACGAGGAGATAGTCGGTATCGAAGGTCGAGAGGGCAAACACACTCACCCCGGCGTTCGCCAGGAAGCGCGTCAGCCGCGCCAGGATGCCGACCAGCGAGAAATCCAGCGGCCCGGCCACACGCAAGACGCGCCAGTTGCCCTCGCGACGCGCCTGCGGGAGTTCCACCGCCGCGGGGCATACAACGGAGACTTCATCCGGGGTGCGCGTCACACTGACGAAATCCCCATCCCACACTTGCGGGGGGATGGCGCTCCCCGCCGGCAGGCGGCAGACGACATACGGCCCGGGCAGCACATTCAGGGTCAGGTCAGGTTTCATAGCGTATTGGCTCCACGTCACGATGGCGCTCCCCATTGTTCATCTTCCAGCCGTGGGGGTAATAAAACGTCTGACGCAACTGCCAGGTAATCGGGCCGCTCTGCTTGTAACCCTGGTACGTGCCCCAAAACTGCATCAGCCGAAACCAGAAAATATCGCGCCAGTGCCGCCACAACTTCCGCTGCTGCCTGGCGTGCCACAAATCGTTGAAGGTGTTCCCCAGCCACAGGCGCAGGAAATCGCCGAAGGTAAAATCTTCATCCGGGTAGAGACGCTTGAAGGCAATCGCCTCGCGACGGTAGCGGTTGAGCACCTGCCGCGGCGTCTCGGCGTGGACGTGGACGATTTCCGCCTCGGCGACGTACGAAACCGCGTACCCCGCATCCATCGCCCACTGCGCCCAGGCCAGGTCTTCCAGGCCGGTCAGGGTTTCGTCGTAGGGATGCTGCTCCCACAAGCGGCGGCGGATGGCGGCGTTGGCGTTGTTGCAGAAGGGGTGAATCTGCCGCTGCTCGGAGACATCAGGATACCAGCGGGCAAAGACCTGCTGCTCGGAGAACTTGGCATCCGCCGGGCCGCGCTGCTTGCCGTAGGTCACTGCCACGCCGGGGTCATCGAATGGCTCCAGAAGGCGCTCCAGCCAATCGGGATAGACCGGATAGACATGCGCGCTTGCCATGACGATGAACTCGCCACGGGCGTGCCGGATACCCAAGTTGAGCGCCCGCCCGAATGTGAACGCCGATGGACGGATGCTCACCACCCGCACCGGATATTGCCGCGCAATCGCTACGGTCTCGTCCGTCGAGCCGGAATCCACCAGGACGACCTCCACCCCCTCCAACGTTTGCTGCGAGATGCCGTACAGCAGCCGCCCGATGTGTTCGGCTTCGTTGTACGCCCGGATAACGACCGAGCAGCGCGGTCTTGCGTTACCAGTTTTCGTCGCTTTCATAGCCTAATGCAATCAACAGGTCTCCGGCCACATCCTTGAAAAGGGCTGAGATTTCAGGGGTGAAGGCTTCCCGCCAACCGCCGGCTTTCCCGCTCCGAAAGGTGGGAGATTTTTGGGGATTGATGGCAGCCTCCAAAAGGGAGATGGCTTCTTCCCGAGGGATTTTCAGGGGGAAGCCGCGCTGCACGGCGTGGTCGAGCACATCTTCCAAAAAGCCGCGGCGGTCCCCTAAATAATCCTCATAATGCAGCAAACGCACTTCAGGTCGCTCAAGCCACCCCTGATAGGGCGCGAACCTTTGGGCGATATCCGGGAAAGGCCAGGGAACGTCCGTCAGTCCCTGGATGCTGGCATGCAGACGACTCTCGAAATCCGGCATGGCTTGATACACACGGTGTAAAGCGTGTTTTGGGGCCATCTCGGTGACGTAGTGGACATGCGAAACGACAATATCGCGCGGGTCCCGGACGATAAAGTAAGCCGCCATCCCCGGACGACACAACAAGGGGATAATTTCGTCCCTGGCATGGACGTGCCCCAGACCAATGTCGCCGGGCGCAAAGCGGCGCAGGTCAGCGGCAATTTCAGCAGAGGTGCGCTCCCGCCCGCTGGTGCCCTCATAAGTCAACACGGCGGGCAAGCCGCTATCTACTGCCGGGCCGCAGCGGGTCATGCCCTGCAAGACCTGGGTAAGCAGGTGCGTACCGCTCTTGGGGAAAGAATTGGCAAACAGCACCGGCGCCTTCCACAAAGCCGGGCCCCAGCGGGCAAAGGCCGCTGCGCGGCGGAAACGGTAGCGGAGATAGCGGAGAGTGAATGTCACGGGGAAAGTGGGTAGGGGGTGCGAGGTTAGGGATTGTGAGGATGCGGGGTTGGAGGGGGAGAAAGGGGGAATGCTGTGCCGTCTACAGTCTACAGTCTACCGTCCGTCGTCTGCCGTCTGTCGTCCGTTGTCCATCGTCCGTCATCCCACCAACTCCACCAGTCCTTTCTCGGCTAGCAGGGAGACTACGTCCCAGGCGGCCTGGAAGGTGGTGCCTACTTTTTCGGCAATTTCGGCCACGCTGAGGGTGCCGTCGCAATGCTCCATGACGCGGAAGAGGACGCGATGGCCTTCAGGGTTGATGCGGTAATCAATCCAGATGCCTTGCCCGGAGGCGAAAATCTCCCCCTTGAAGTTGTTTACCGGGTACAGGTTGCGCTCCCAGGCCTCCAGGAGGCCCAGCACCACGTCGCGGGATTCCCTCAGGCGTTCTTCAGTGACGATGGCGGGAGTATCGAAACTGGAATGGTATTCGCGGTACGGGCGGGTAGGCGAATCGGGCAGTTCGACGCGGGAGAGCGACAGCATGGGAACGCGCACGCCGGGGGCGTTGAACTGGCGCTCATCGTTGCCAATCACGGTGCGGTAGTCGCCCCAATAGGCTTGCGGGTCGAGGCCACGCAGCGCCGTCCACAGGGTTTTGTCCACCGGGGTATCGCCGTAGAAGGAACCCTGGAGGGCGTGGGGCGAATCGTTCCCCAGCATCTCCAGAAACAGCCCGCCGACCATTTTCGGTATCAGGTCTTCGTTGTGGCTCAGGTAGGCCACCGACCCGATGGTTTCGGGGACAATCAGGAGACGGTAAGTATAGCGGAGGTTAGATGTCGGGAGGTTAGAGGAGAGAAGGGCTTCGGCAACGCCCATCAGGACGGCGACGCCGGTGAGGTCGTCGTTGACCATGTGGGGATGGCAGAGGTGGGCTGCCAGGATGAAGGTTTCCTCCGATTGACCGGGAATGACGATTTCGCCGACCTTGAGCGTCCCCGGCTCGAAGCGCGTGCGGATGACGACGCGGTACCGCGGGTCGGTGAGCGAATCGCGCAGGGTTTGGGAGGCGCACAATCCCCAATCGCGTTCGTAGTACTTGAAGACGAAGGGAATCGCATCCGGCAGGCGCGGGTGGACGTGCAGGTGCGCCAGCAGTTCCTCCCGGCTGACCACGCCCTCAAAGGGCAGCGAGTAGGAGACCACGTGCAGGGGATGGTCGGCGTAATCCAGCAGGCGGCGGCCATCCAGCGTTTCCAGATAGGCTTCCTCGCAAGTCCACTTTTCGGGGACGCGCCACGTCCAGACCGGCGTACCGGTAGGGTACTCGTGAATGGTCATCGGGACGCGTTCCGCCAGGTATGCCAGCGCCCGGTCATACCCGTCGGAAACGATGTCGCGGGGGAGTTGCCACAGGTCGGAGATGATGGAGTTCATAGGGAAGTAAGTGCGAGGTGCGGGGTGCGGTGGTCTACCGTCCATCGTCCACCGTCCGGGCAACCAATCCCCACGGGTCGGCGGAGAGGAGGGCATCGGCGGCGGAGACGAAATCGCGCAGGGGGCATACGGACACCCATCCGTAGTTGACGGGCAGGGAATGCCATGTGCCTTGCGCCTGCATCGTGTGCTGTATGGGGTGCAAATCCAGGTGGGGGTCGAGTTGCAAATCGCGCACGAACATGCGGCAGGTGCGTTCCTGCCAGCCCTGCGGGGTGCGCACCTGACCGGTGAAATCCTTCCAGTAGCGGTAGGGCACGGCGGCGCGCTGTTCACTGTAGTGCACCATCGAGGCGGCCTGAATATCCGCGCCCAGCAGCAGGAGTTTGCCGTCCAGTTCCAGCAGCCGCTCGAACGCCGAACCAGGGTCGAAGGCAGATGGGGTATCGCGTCCGCACAGGTCGGCGGCGTAGCGCCCGGTCACGGCAAGGGACTGCATCGGGTGGGGGGTGCGGCAAGCCCACGGAAGGCGGCGCACATATTCGGAGAAAGCGCCCATCCCAACGGAGGGCGTCTCCTGCGGGTCGTAGGCCTCCCCGCGGGCAAAAGCGAAATTGAAGGCCGGCACTGCCAGCGTCCCATCGGCAGTCTCCCCGGAATCCTGCGGCAGGTCAAGGACATCTGCCAGCGCGGCGTAGTACGTTCCCATCCCCCCCTCAGGGCGTCCCAGAAAGTGCAGGGCCGAGTGGCACAGGACGGTATCGCCGCGGCGCAGCCCCAGACGGCGCAAGACCTCAGTGAGGGTGGTTTGGGTGACGGTCTTCATGGGAAAAAGCGTGGGAGGATGCATGCAGAATTCTGCAATTATCCTTCATCATAGTCTTCCCAGAGCAAACGTCCGACGCGAAACTCCAGTTGAAAGCCCATCCGCTCGTACAGTTTCCAACTGGCCTCGTTGTCGCGCAGCACCTGGATTTCAACGGAATGCACCCCCTGTTCGCGCAGCCAGTCCAGCGCCAAACGGGAGAGTTTGTCGCCAATCCCTTTGCGGCGGGCCTTCTCCACAATCCACATATCGCTGAGTTCGCCCACCAGCACGCCCCCCATGTGGGCCGGGACGCGTTTCACCCGGCAGAGCATGAAGCCGACCACTTCGCCGTCCATCTCGGCCACGAAAACCTGGCTGAAACGCTCCAGCGTGCGTCGAAACGTATCCAGCCACACCTGTCCGACGTTTTCGGGATGGGGCAGGCGATAGCCCATCTCGTAAAAGTAGGCATTCAGACGGGCGTACATCTCCGCCAGAATGGGAAAATCCGCTTCTACGGCGGTGCGATACGTCACCATGCGGGCCTCCTCAGGCTGCGGCGCCCTTGCGGACGGCCTCCGGCCAGGCGCTTTCGTCGAAGCCGTATTGCGCCAGGAAAGCAAAGGCCATCCGCTCCAGGCCGAAGGCCACGCAGCCGGTATGGACTGGCGAACCATCCGCCTGGGTGATGTTCAGGTGGCGTCCGAAGAAATCCTGGTGGTAGTTGTACGACCCCACCGCCAGGGTGTCGTTCTTGAAGGGCAGGCGGGCGCGAATCTCGAATTTCAGGTCGAAAGCACTTTGGAAGGCGGCCTGCTTGCGGAACTCACCCACGAAGAAGGGGTCGTTGGCGCTCTCCACGCGGTAGGCCAGCCCGATTTCGGCGAAAATCTTCTCCATGCGCCGGCGAGCGGTCTCGCGGTTTGCCAGCACGAAATCTTTCGCCCCCACGAAAATCACTTCCCGCATGGTGAAATTCCACAGGCGTTCCAGCGAATTCAGGTTGCTGGATTCGTAGCGGAAGCAGTTACCCACCGCCGTGGCGGTCACGTTCTCGGCGGGCAAAGGCTTATCGGCCAGAGAAAAGTACAGGTGATAGCACACTGCCGGGGAAAGCAAGGTCTCAACATCGGCATACGTCCCCTCCGGCGTGTGCAGGATGCCGTGCTCATCACAGGCCGCGCTCTCTGCAAAATGGTTGATGACATCCAAATCCGAGCGCAGGTGGGTCACGAAAGTCAACGAGTGGGGAAAGGCGTGAAAATAATTGACCCGCGCCAGGTTTTTGGCCGGAACCAGGGTCGGGAAGCGGTAAGGCTGCGCCCCGAAAGAAGCGGCCAGTTCCTCGAAGCGGCTCTCGAAATACGCCACCAGGCGAGTCAGGAGCGGCCCCAGGGTATAGATGCCCGCCGCCTCCTGAAAGACCTCGCCGCGGCGTTCCAATTCCGGCATCGGGTCCTCCCCGTAAGGCACAGGGCGGTCGAGATAGTCCTCCAGAATTTTGACTTTGGGACGCAGCGCCCCGCGGGCCATCGCGGCTACCACCTGCTGAACCTTGTCTTCCAGGATTTTCTGCTCTTCAGGGGAGAGCGGGACGCGCACCTCCAGGGTGATACCGTCTCCCTGAGGAGATACCGCCCCCCGCAGGATGCGCTCGTCCACGTAAGCCAGTTTGGATTGCACTTGCCCGATGAGGTGCGCCGGGATGGGTACCGCGGGGGCAAAAGTGATTTTCTCAGTCATCGCTTTTCTCCTGCAAATGTGCCACAATCAAGGGAACGCTGGTCAGCGCCCCGATAGTCTCCGCGCTGACCTCCACGCCGAAGCGCTCTTCCAGCGCCAGCATGATTTCCATGTGCCCCATCGAATCCCACTGGGGCAGGTCGCCGAAGGCGGTTTCGGCCTCAATCGTCTCCGGTGCTACCTGCAGGGCCTCGGCCACCAGGCCGACAACTTGGGCAGTGAGTTCATCTCTCATGTGCAACTCCTGTGTCCCATCACATCAGCCCTCCCCCGCAGGGAGAGGGGGCATGAGGGAATAATTCGTGTTCATTCGTGTTTATTCGTGGACATTCGTGTCCATTCGTGGTCATTGCGGTCTGCAGATACCCACGGGCTGATACTGCGGCTCCCACTTACCCCAAGGCATCCCGTTGTCGCCGGATTTGAAGTAAAAACCTGCCAGATTGTCGCGTAGTTCGGCGTTGTGCTTCAACTTCTCGAAGAGTTCGTCGTACCGGTCGTAGTTGTCGGGCGTGTCGGCGGGCAGGTCAAAGAGGCGGCGGAGGGAATCAGCGGTGTAGCACCAGCCTCGGGATGCCTCGTGGAACCAGTCGGCCTCGCGGGCCGCGCCCAAAGTCGCCAGGAGGACGCCGCCCGGCTTGAGCACGCGGGTCATCTCGGCCACCACCAGCGGCAGGTCTTCGGGGGGATTGTGCTCCAGCGCCGAGACGGCTACCACGGCATCCAGCGTCCCGTCGGGGATGTCTTCCAGCGCCATCAGGTTTTGGTTATAAACCAGCACCTCGCCGGGGTCCTTGCCGCCCAGCGCGCCGGAAGCCATCGACAGGATACCGCGCCCGGCCTCTTTGATGCGTCCGCGCCGCAGCAAGTCGAGAGTGACCGCTCCGGTCGGGCGCAGGTCTTCGGGACGCAGGCCGCGCACGCGGTAGCGGCCCCGAAAGCGCGGGGAAAGGTCGGAGCGCGAGCCGCGGTCCACGCTGTAGACCGTCGCGCCCTGTTCGGCCAGATACCACTGCATCACGCCGACGCCCGCGCCGGCATCCATGATACGTTTGCCGCGCACCTCCCCCAGGCGGGAGAGAATCCAGGTCAAATCGAGCAGGTAGTGCCAGCCGAATTCCAGCCCCAGACCTTTGGCCAGGCGGCGCAGGTCTTCTACGAGAGGGCGGTGCTGGTCGAGTAAATCAACGGAGAGGATTTCGATGGTTGGTTGCATTGGTTCATTAGTTGCATTGGTTGGATTGGTCTACGGCCCGTCGTCTATCGTCCGTCGTCCGTGGTCAGTCGTCCAACAAAAAGGGTTTCCCGTGCAGGATGCCGTCCACGAGGACACGCATGGTAGCGTGTTCGCGCAATTGCCGCCAGGGGAAGGATTTCAGGCGCACCGCGCCGGGGATGGAACCGGGTTCGAGGAAATCTCCAAAGGGGAGGGAGGCCTTGAACAACTGGTAATACAAAAAACGCCGCGCGTTGCGGGGATGCGCTTCGGGCAGAGGCACTTTATCGGCGGTCAGGAACCGCTCCAAAAGGCGCAGGTACCCGCCGCGGTCTTCCGGGTAATGGACTACTTCGTAATCGGTGTACCGCGCCGCGCCGGCAGCCAGCACCGGCGCTCCCAGCAAAACGGCCTCCAATCCGATGGATGAGTTATAGACCAGGACGAACTTGGAGCGCCGAATCAGGTCGTAGGAACTGAGATATTCCCGCGAACCGACGAAAATCACGTTGGGCAGGTCGGCAACGCGGTTGCGCTCCACCCAGCCCCGGACGTGCTCCCGCGCCTGTTTACGCGTGCCGGGGCGCATCTCGTCGGGGTGCGCCCGAATGACGAAGAGCGTCTCCGGATGGGCGCGCATCACCGGCAAGAGGGCGTCCAGCCAGGCAAACATGTGCTCGAAGCGGGTGTTGGCAAAAACCTGGCTGGTATCGTAAATCACGTTGGTAAAGACGGGCACGATTTGGCGGAATCCCGCCGCCTTCCGCAAGAAGGATTCGTCCAGCCCCTGCATCTCCGGCCAAAAACGGATGCCCGCCATCGTGAATTCGCCCTTGAAGCGCTGCGAGAGGTAGGCATCCAGGCGGGCGTTTTGGGCTTCATCGAGTTGAAAGTCGCCGGGGATGTGCAGGGGATAGGTCGGGGCGGGGGCGTCGGCCACGAAGAAAGCCGTGAAAGGCAGGTAACTGACCTCGTGGGTGACGACGCGTATCCCCAGGCGCTGCGCTACCCAACGGGCGGAGGCCTCCGGGAAGGCCACCCCGTTGAAAAGCACCGCGGCCTGCGGCTCCACCCGCCGCAGAAAGTCGTAAAAGGCGCGGACGATGCCGTAGGCCGAGACGATGTACTCGCGCCACAAGAAGCGGGTCGCTTCGTCGTCCTGCAAGTGATGGCGGCGGAGCGCCCAACGCAGGCCGGGGAGGGTCAACCCGCCCAGCGGGACAGCCTCCCTCAGAGGCGCAAAGGGATAGGTGAAGGCCTCCAGTTCGGAGAGGTCCAGGCCCGCGAGGGTAGCGCGCAGTTTCGGGTTTTCCGCTTCCCCAAAAGGAACCACCGGGGCGTTCCGCAAGTAACGCCCCGTCCCGCGGCGGCATAGAGCGCAGGGCGGAGGCTGATGCACATCATCGGGATTGGTGCCCAACATGCAGCGCGTCATACCGCCCGTGCAGGCAAAATGCACCACCGGCACCCCGGCGGCCTGGACGGCCATGGAGGCCAACAGGGAGAAGGCCGCATTCTGGCTCAGGTTGCCCAGGCGGGTGGAGGCGTTGAAGAAAACGACCGGCGGCTGTTCCGGGTCCAGCCTGGTGTGCCGCGTCAGGGCTGCGCTCAGTTTTCGCAGACGGTAGTCACCGGTCAGGTCGTAGAGACGGCGGGTGAGAGGAGGAATCAAGTGTCAAGTGCCAAGTGTCAGGTGCTGGGCGAGGCAAGCGATTCGTGTCCATTCGTGGACTGTTCGTACCCATTCGTGTTCATTCGTGGACCATTCGTGCCCATTCGTGGACTATTCGCGGACCGCCTGGAAATACGCTTCCGAGAGACGCTGCATGGCAATCAGATAGCCTTCGCCCTGCCGCTGGTGGCCGCGCCAGATTTCGGGAATCATCGTGCCGTTGTAGCCGTCAATCACGCGGAAAAACTTCACCCAATCAATCGTGCCTTCGCCGATTTGCAGCCCCTCGCCGTCCAGCCCGGCTCCGTCGGAAAGGTGCAGGTGACGGATATAGGGCAGCAGCACTTTGACCTGCTCGTAGAAATCCACGTGCGCCCAGTTGCAGTACAGTTTGTGGTGCGAAGTGTCGTAGCACATGTTCAGCCCCATGCTCTCGATGAAATCCCGGATTTCGTGAGCATCCATGAAGGCATTGGTGAGCCACTGTCCGCCAAAGTACCACGGATGGGGAGGCAAATTCTCCAGCAAGAGTTCCACCCCTTCGAAGTCCAGTTCTTCCACCGAGCGGCGCAAATTGTCGTACAGCGCCCGCCGGTCTTCGATGGGATGGTCGAGGGACATGGCACCGGGATGGACGATGACCTTCGGCGTGCCGACGAAATGCGGAGCCATGCGGCGGGTCACGTCAATGGATTTCTGCATCAAAGCCACGGAGGCGCGGCGGTGGCTTTCGTCCAGCGAGCACAAATCCACCAGGGAGCGGTCCCAAAATTCGGGGGCGTGCACCACCAGTTTGATGGGCAGGTCGTCGCCGGGGTAGGCCTCATCCAGGTCCTTGTCGGTGAAGTGGAACTCCAGCATGTGCGGCTTGTAGGCCAGCATGATGGGGTAGTCAATGTAGCGCACGGTGAAGCCCCAATCCATCGGGAGGGTGTGTTCGGCATCCAGTTCGATGATGTGCCCCAGGTCGCGCTCCAGAAAAGGCTCGTCCTCCTCGATGACGCGCTCCGCCGTGCGGCCAATCAATTCCTCGTACCGCTGGGGAGAAATCCCCAGGGCGGGACCTTTGACGGCCACCAGGTCGGGGGTGATTTTTTCGCCGGGTTCGATGCGGCGGCGCGCCACTAGGGACTTGCCCAGCACCTCGCGGTTGAGAATTTCGCCGCGGGAGATGAATTTCTCCTCCCCAGTACCCAGGGCGGCCTCGATGTTGCGGATATCGCGCACCAATTTACGGAAGCCGTGCGGCTCCAGACTGGCGGCGTGGTCGGGGCCGTCCATCGTGCGGTCGAGGGTGATGTGCCGCTCGATGATGGTCGCGCCCAGCGCCACCGCCACGGTGGAGACGGCAATGCCGCGCTCATGGCCGGAGTAGCCCACCGGCACGCCGAATTCTTTCAGGCGGTGCATGAAGCGCAGGTTGATGTCCTCGAAAGCGGCCGGGTAGGTGCTGTTGCAGTGCAGCAAAGCAAACTCCGCGCCGCGCTTCTTGAGGAAATCCACGGTAAATTCCACCTCGTCCATGCGGGACATACCCGTGGAGAGGATGAGGGGCTTGCCTTTGCTCGCCAGGTGGTCCAGCAAGGGCAGGTTGGTCAGGTCGGCGGAGGCCACTTTGTAGGCGGGGACGCCCAGCGTTTCGAGGAAATCGGCGCTTTCGGGGTCGAAGGCGGAACACAGAAAGGTTACGCCTTTTTCTTCGCAGTAGTCCACCAGTTTGTAGTAGGCTTCGTCGGGCAATTCCACCTTTTGCAAGATGGGCAGCAAGTAGCGCAGGGTCTTCTCGCCGGCGTTGGCGTTTTCCAGGTATTTTTTGGGGTACAGACTCGCCAGATTGCGCTTCTGGAACTTTACCGCGTCCGCACCGGCAGCGACGGCGGCATCGATGAGTTCAAACGCCAGGTCGAGGATACCGTTGTGGTTGACGCCAATCTCAGCGATGACGTAGGCCGGCTGGCCCTCGCCGATGAGGCGGTCTCCGATTTTGATAGTAGGATTCATTAGTTTAGTTGTTAGGTGGTTCACTGGTGCATCGGTTCATCGGTGCATCAGTTCGTTGGTTTGTTGGTCCCTCATCCGTGGGCTGCCGCCCATCCAAACCCCAGGTCGGCGGGGGTGATGGCGCCGCTCAGCACCAGATTCTCGGCGCGGGACCAGTCTTCGGGGGTGTCCAGGTCAATCCAGTCATCGGGAGAAAGCACAAAGGGCAGGATAGCAGTCCCGGACATGGAGTGTTTTTCAGTAACGGTATCCGCCCAAAAGGCGTCCATGTACCCGTTGTGCCAGTACACCTGCGGGAGGGCCTGCCGGGGCATGTTGTAGGCTTCCGGGAGGCCGGGAACTTCCACCAGCGCCCGCAAGAGACCGTCCGCCCCGATGCGGTACATCTTGAAAGGGTTTTGGGAGGGCGGCGAGACAGAGCGGATGGAATCCGCTTCGGGATGTTCCAGCAGGCGCAGAACGGCCTGGTCAATGTGCCACACCTTGCGCAAGGGCGAAGTAGGGCGCAGGTGGACGATGATTTCCGGGCGGTAGTTTTCGTGTGCTTCCAGCCAGCGGAGGGCGTGTTCGAAGACGGGTAAATCGGGGGTCTCATCCTGGGCGAGTTCGGCGGGCCGCAGGAAAGGCACCTCCGCCCCGTAACGCCGGGCAACGGCGGCGATTTCCTCATCGTCAGTAGAGACGATGAGACGCGTCACCGTTTCAGCGGCCTGGGCCGCGGCGATAGACCAGGCAATCAGGGGATGCCCGGCGAAATCGCGGATGTTCTTGCGAGGGATGGATTTGGAGCCGCCGCGGGCGGGGATGAGGGCGAGGATTTCAGTCATGGGTTTAAGGAAATCTCACAAACGCAGCCATTCTTCAGGGGTGATACCGATTTGACGAATAATCACTCGAATCAACCCCACGCTGACATCTTTCCCCCCATACATAGGGATTTCTTGACGACCTGACGCGGCTTAAGCGGAGAGAGTCTCGGCATCTTGCACTTTGATGGTAACGCCGGCAATCATCGGGATATCGAAGCCCAATTGCAGCGCCAACAGCACGTTGCCTTCGATAACGTCGCGCAAATTGTCCCGCGCGTCTTCAAAAGAGTCCCCCTGCGCATAGAATCCCGGTGCGTTTGGAACCTCGGCAATGACAACCCCATTTTCATCACGGTGATATTCCGCCTGACGCAAGGCGGCATCTACATAACGAAACAGGCTGAAATAGCGGACCTGATTTTTCATAGCACGTTCCTCCACACACATTATACATGCCCTCTCCGATAGCGGTCAGGAGACAGGGGATGGCGCGCGGCACGAACTCCGCGCGCCATTCGGGCAGAAGCCCCTATCCCTCCCTGCCGTTACGGCCGGGGTCGCGCAAGAAACCTTTCTCCAACAGATAATCCACAATCCGGCGGGCGTTCTCTTCGGGGGTCACGCCTACGGCTTGCAGGGTGATTTCGGGGTTGACAGGGGCCTCGTAAGGGTCATCGATGCCGGTAAAGCCTTTGATTTCGCCGCGGCGGGCTTTGGCGTACAGCCCCTTGACGTCCCGGTCTTCGCACACTTCCAGGGGCGTATCCATGAAGATTTCGATGAAGTGGCCGTCGCCGACCATCTCGCGAACACGGTTGCGGGTGGCGCGGTACGGGCTGATGGCCGCGCAGACCACACCGCCGCCGTGACGCACAATCTCGCCGGCCACAAAGCCAATGCGCAAAATGTTGGTATCCCGGTCTTCCTTGCTGAAGCCCAGGCCTTTGGAAAGGTGCGTGCGCACCACGTCGCCGTCCAATACGGTGACCTGCCGCCCGTGCTCCATCAGCATAGGAACCAGAACCTGCGCCGTGGTGGATTTGCCCGAGCCGCTCAGGCCGGTGAACCAGATGCAGAAACCCTGCTTGTGCCGCGGCGGGTGGGTCTCGGCCAGGATTTCGGCGGTCTCGGGGCGGGTGAACCATTCGGGAAGGTGTTTGCCCCTGGCAAGATACTCCTCGCGCACCTGCGTACCGGAGATAGTGAGCACCTTCGCCCCTTCGGGAACTTTGTCAATCGCTTCGTAGCGGTCTTCTTCCGGCAGGTACACCATCCACTGGAAGGGCACCATCTTGACGCCGATTTCATCCTCGTACTGCACCAGCATTTCCTGGGCATCGTAAGGCCCGTAGATGGGCTTCCCGTCGCTGCCCTTGCCGGGGCCGGCGTGGTCGCGCCCCACGATAAAGTGATTGGCCCCGTGGTTGCGGCGGATGATGGCGTGCAGGAGAGCCTCCTTCGGGCCGGCCATACGCATCGCCAGAGGCAACAAACTCAACACCGTGCGGCTCTTGTCGTAATAATTTTCGTAGAGAGCCTTGTAAACGCGCACGCGGGTGAAGTAATCCACATCGCCGGGCTTGGTCAGCCCCACCACGGGGTGGATGAGCAACGCCCCGCCCACCTGGGCCGCGGCGCGCTTGGTCAATTCCTCGTGGACGCGGTGCATGGGGTTGCGCGTCTGGAAGGCCACCACGTTGGAATGCCCCAATTCGTTCAGCAAGGCGCGCACATCGGCGGGTGTGCGGCGCAATTCCACAAAATCGTTGTATTTCGGCAATTCCACCACCTGGAGCACGCCGGAGATGCACACCTCGCCCCAGTGCTCCATTTCGGCTACCAAGGGGTGAGCGTGGTCGGTAGTGCCCAGCGCCAGTTGCGCCTCGCGCTGGCGGTCCCACTCAAAGACCTCTTCCAACTGCATGATAGCAACCACGTTGTTGCGCGCATCCCGCAGGACAATTTCATCCGCACCGGCGGGTAGGTCGGCGCGGTTGACGGTCAGGGTAATCGGCAGCGGCCAGAGCGTGCCGTCGCTCAGGCGCATGGTCTCCAGCACACTTTCGTAATCCGCCTTGCCCATGAAGCGGTCGAGGGGTGAAAATCCGCCGGTGGCAATCAGTTCCAGGTCGTGCAGGGCGCGCGCCGAAATCTGGATGGAAGGCAAATGGCTGGCGCGTTCCATGCGCGCCTGGCGTTCCGCGTCACTCTTGGGCAACAAATCAACCAGTTTACCGCCATAAGGGGCAATCAACACATCGGTTTTGGGGGTATCGGTCATGGGTCAGGTACTCCTTCAGAAAATGGTAGGGGGTAGAAAAATCAACAGGATGATGACGAGATTCCGGTGCAGCATCCAACACAAACGAGGGATTATAACAGGTACGCAGCCGGGTTTACCAGTTCGTATCCTTTTCGTAGCCCAATCGGATGAGTAAATCGCCGGCGACTTCCTTGAAAAGGGCTTTGTTGGCCTCCGTGAAGTGCTCGCGCCACCCCCCCGGTTTGCCCTTGCGATACGTGCCGGATTTCTTTGGTTGGATGGCGGCGTGCAGCGCCCGCAGGGATACCTCCCTCGGAGGCTGGTTCCGCCAACCGCGCTCCCCCAGGTAATCCAGAATCCGGTTGAAGGCCGCCTCCCGGTTGGTCTGCAAGTCTTCGAAGCGCAGGCAGAGCACATCGGGTTGTTCCAGCCAGCCCAGGTACTTCTCGAAGCGCTGCCGCACGCTGGAATAGGGCAAATCAGGGTCATCCAGACCGCGGATGGCAACGTTGATGCGTTCCTCGAGGCTGGTCAGATTTTCGTTGTAGTAGCGGTGCATGGCGTGTTTGGGGTTCATATCGGTGGCGTAAAACACCGAGGAAACGACGGCATCGCGCGGGTCACGGTACACGAAAATCGTGGCGCGCCCCGGCGCCGTCAGCGCATCGATGAAGGGCTGGTAACAGCCAACGTACCCGTAACCGATATCGCCGGAGCGCATCCGTCGGATGTTGCGCAGTACGGCGCTATCAGGCAGTTTGCGATTGTCTTCGGTACGGTTCACGGGCGGAAAGCCGCCATCCACAAAGGGGCCGATGCTCGTCAGCCCTTGCAGCACCTGGATGATGAGGTGCGAGCCGGATTTGGGGATGGCGTTCCCCAGTACGGCAGGGGCGTTCCACAGGGCGCGCGGTCCGCGGCGCAGCATCACAACGGCGCGGCGCCCCTGCCAGCGGATGCGTTTGAGAGTGTGTTTGAATTCAGCGTTCATGGGGTATCAGGTTGTAATCCCAACAGTTCGTTGAAAAATTTTGTTGTCCCATCCCCCCTGTGGTCCCCCCTGTAGCCCTTCGGGCAGGCTTCGCGCTCCCCAGGGAAGGGGGGGCGGAAATTGTGGGGAGTTTTTCAGGCGCTTCGCGCCTGAAAAACTCCCCAACGTACTCTCCTCTCCCCCAGTGGGGGAGGGGTCGGGGGTGGGGGCAAGACGAAAAACGCCCGCGTGGGCGGATGGACGGAATTTTCAATGATTGGTGGGAATTACAAGGTGCCAGGTGTCAGCGTCCAATCCAGGGA
>JANTFR010000020.1 GCA_024763355.1 Anaerolineales bacterium | reverse complement strand
TGCTGAAATAACGGGAGACGTATTGTTTATGGACATCGGTTCGGTTTTTCTTATCCTCGCCCTGGCGCTGCTGGTTGTGCTGTACGTCACCCGCCCCTTCGTAGAACACAAGGCTACCCTGACCGCAGAAAGCGAGCAGGAAATCTCCTCCTTGCTGGCCCGGCGCGAAAGCATCATCCGCACCCTCGAAGAACTGGATTTTGACCACGCTCTCGGCAAAATCCCGGAGGAGGATTACCCCCAACAGCGCCGGATACTTTTGCAGAGCGGCGCGGAAGTGTTGCGCCGCCTGGATGAATTGCAGCGGGATGAGCAAGTTTCCGTTTCGGCGGAGGACCGCCTGGAAGCGGCCATTGCCGCTCGCCGGGCTGCCCGCCGCGGGGTACAGGCCGCCGAGAAACCTACCCCTTCCCCGGACGACCCCCTGGAAGCGGTCATCGCCGTCCGCAAACGCCAGCGGCAGGAAAAAGCCGCCGGTTTCTGCTCCCAGTGCGGCGCGCCTTTGCAGCGCTCTGATAAATTCTGCCCCCGTTGCGGCACGCCGGTGCATTGACAATCGGGGATGGGGCGGTGGTGCGCAATTCATGAATTGCACCCCACCGCGCACCGCAACATTGCGCCCCGGTAACCCTTACCCTGCCTCTCGCTACCAAAACACACCACTTTTTCCCAAGGCATTCCATGAAACCACTACGTACCGCCTGGCTGGCCGTTCTCGTGCTGGCCGCCTCCCTGACGCTCGCAGCCTGCGGCTTCTCTATGGCTGAAGACATCACCCCGCCGCCCAACGCCCAGAGCAATGCCTCGGCGGCGCAGCCTTCCAGCGCGGAGACTACGCCGGAGGCCGTCCCCGCGGTTTTCCCCCTCGTCGCTCCCGACCCCGCGAACGGGGAAGCCATCTTCGTTCAAAGTTGCGCCCCCTGCCACGGGGAACGCGGCCTGGGTGATGGTCCGCAGGCCGCCCAGTTGCCCAATCCTCCCTCCCCGCTGGGAGATGCCGCCTTTGCCCGCAAATTCGCTCCGGCGGAGTGGTACGACATCGTCACCAACGGGCAGATTGAGCGCTACATGCCCCCCTTCGACAGCCTCTCAGAAGGGGAGCGCTGGGACGTGGTTGCCTACGCCATGAGTTTGAGCGTCACGCCCGATTCGCTGGCCCGCGGAGAGCAGTTGTATCAGGATAATTGTCTGCGTTGCCACGGCGGGAACGGTAACGGCGACGGCCCCGATGCCGCCGAGGTCGGGAATGTGCCCGCCTTCACCGACCAATCTTTCATGGCGCAGCGTTCTGCCGAGAAAATGGCCGCTGCTATCGCCCACGGGCACGATAAAATGCCCGGTTTTGGCGACAAAGGCTTTGTCCGCGACGATTTGTGGGCCTTGACCGATTACCTGCGCTCCCTGAGTTTCGCCGGGGGCAGCGCCGCGCTTGCCTCCCAACAACCTACCCCTGTGCCTGTTTCCACTGCAGCGGTGGATGATGTCTCCCCCAGCCCCGTACCCACCGATACGCAGCCTTCGGCTACGCCGGAGCAAGCCCTGGGTACGATTACCGGTTCGATTACCAACGGCTCACCCGATGAAGATGGCCTGCCTGTCGGGGAAGATGTTGTCCTGTATGTCGTCAAGGATATGGCCCCCGTCTACACGCGCACCGCTACTGTGCAGGATGACGGTACCTTTACTTTCGATGAGGTGGCAATTGACCCGCACCTGATTTACGTGGCTGCCGTGGAGTACAACGGAGCAACCTACGGCTCTGATATCGGCATGTTCGCGGCGGATGAAACTGCCATTGACCTGCCCATCACGGTGTATGAATCGACTCAGGACCCTGGGGTACTCTCGGTGGACCGTCTGCACGTCTTCTTCGATTTCACCCACCCGGATGTCCTTCAGGTGGTGGAGTTGTACGTTATCTCCAACAACAGCGGCAAGGCGCTCGTCCCTGCCGAACAGGGAGAAGGCGTCACGCCTTTCACCGTGCCGGAAGGGGCCAGTGGATTGCAATTTCAGGATGGCGTTCTCGGAGGCCGCTACCTCCCCACGGAGGATGGCTTCATGGATACCGTCTCGGTGCGTCCGGGGCAGGGCGAGTATCAGGTCTTGTACGCCTTCACCATGCCTTACGACCGCAAGTTGACTTTTCGGCAGACGATGCCCCTGGACGTGGACGCCGTACTCTTCATGGTTCCCGACGGAGTCAAGGTCAAGAGCGACCAACTGGAAGACGGCGGAACCCGTGACGTACAGGGGACCCAGTACCGCACTTTCAACGGGACAGAAATTGCGGCCGGTGGTATGTTGGAGGCTACCGTTTCTGGTAATCCTGCGACGGGGAACGCTGCTTCGAATGTAGCGACTTCCAACAACAACCTCGCCATCGGGCTGGGGGCCTTCGGAGCGGTGCTGATTGGGGCCGGCATCTGGCTTTATCGCCGCAATGCCGTAGAAGAGGAAGAAGAATTGGAAGAAGACGAGGGAGAAGAGGCCGAAGAAGGCGAAGAGACCGCCGAGATGGAGGATACCGAGGGAATGGACGACCCCCAGGTGGTCATGGACGCTATCATCGCCCTGGACGACCTTTACAAAGAGGGCGAACTCCCCGAAGACGCTTATCAAGCCCGCCGGGCGGAACTCAAAGCCCGTTTGCGGGAACTGCTGGATGAGGCGGACGCGTGATTCGAGTGCGCAATCTGGTCAAGCGCTTTGGCCCCAAGGTGGTCTTGCGCGGCCTGAACTTTGAGGTGGGGCGCGGCGACTTTGTGGCCCTGCTCGGCCCCAACGGAGCGGGCAAGACCACTTTCTTGCGTATCCTCACCTCGCTGGCGCGTCCCACCCTGGGGCAGGTGGAAATCGCCGGGTACCGCCTGCCCGCCCAGGCCGCCTCCGTCCGCCGTCGGCTGGGGGTGGTCTCCCATCAGCCCTTGCTCTACGGAGACCTGACGGCGGAGGAGAATCTGCGCTTCTACGGGCGCATGTACGGCGTGCCGAACCTGGAGGCGCGCATCGCCGAAGTGCTGGAGATGGTCGGCCTGCTGGCGCGCCGCCGCGACCTGGTGCGCACCTTCTCGCGGGGGATGCAGCAACGCCTGGCTATCGGGCGGGCTGTCCTGCACGACCCCGACGTGATGCTCTTCGACGAACCGCACACCGGCCTGGACCAGGCGGCCTCCGCCATGCTGGATGAGGTCCTCCGTAGCGTGGCCGCCCGCGGGCGCACCGTGGTGATGACCTCCCACGACCTGGCCCGCATCGGCGACCTGGCCTCGCGTTTCGACGTTCTCTCCAACGGGCGGGTGGTGGCTTCCGTGCGCCGCGAGGACATCCAGCCGGACGCCCTCCTGGGCTTCTACCGGCAGGCCGTAGCAGGAGGGGCGGCATGAGCGACCTGCCTGCTTCCCAAGGCGCGTCCCCCGCGGAACCTCTGGCGCACCCCGGTCTGTTGCGCACCACCCTGGCTATCCTGTGGAAAGACCTTTCCGCTGAGTTGCGCAGCCGGGAATTGCTCTCGGCCATGCTGGTCTTTGCCTTGCTGGTCATCCTGATTTTCAATTTTGCCCTGGATTTGAAGCCCTCCATCCGCAAGGAAGTGACCGCGGGGGTGCTGTGGGCGACCTTCGCCTTTGCCGGAACGCTGGGCTTGAACCGCTCCATGGCGAGCGAAAAAGACCGCGGCTGTCTGGACGGTCTCCTGCTGGCCCCCGTAGACCGCAGCGCGATTTACTTTGGCAAGGCGCTCGGCAATCTGGCTTTCATGTTCGTCATCGAGGCCATCGTCCTGCCGGTTTACAGTGTGCTTTACAACCTCAACCTGTTCAATGCCGGGCTGGTGGGTATCATCATCCTGGGGTCGGTGGGCTACGTGGCCGTCGGCACGCTCCTGGCGGCCATGTCGGTGCAAACCCGCACCCGCGACATGCTCCTGCCCATCCTGCTCTTCCCGCTCGTCATTCCGGTGCTGATTTCGGCGGTCAAGGCCAGCGCCGCCTTTCTGGACGGGCTTCCCTGGGGCGACATCGCTCCCTGGTTCAACATGCTTTTGGTGTACGATGTCATCTTCGTCGCCATTGCCTTTATGGTCTTCGATTACGTTGTGGAGGAATAATCGGTGGAATCAAAACCCAATGCTTTGCGGATTCTGGATATTGTCACTGCAGTTCTGATTGTTGCGGCTACCGCGGTGGTATTTTTTTACGCCCCCATGGAGGCTATCATGGGGAACGTGCAGCGCGTTTTCTACTTCCACGTTGCCAACGCCTGGGTAGGGATGCTGGGCTTCACCGCCGCCGGGGTGATGGGCATCCTGTACTTGCGGACGGGCAATCCCAAGTGGGATGTCATCGAAGTGGCCGCCGTGGAAATCAGTCTGGTCTTTTTCTTCACCGCCATTGTGACCGGTTCCATTTGGGCGCGCCCCATCTGGAATACCTGGTGGACATGGGACCCCCGCCTGACGACTGCCGCCATCCTGGAACTGGTCTACGCGGCTTATTTGATGCTCCGCTCCGGGATTGATTCGCCGGAACGCCGCGCCCGCTTTGGCGCGGTGTACGTTATTTTGGGATTTCTCAGCGTCCCCCTGACTTTCCTGACCATCCGCCTGCTGCGCACCATTCATCCCGTGGTGGTGGGGAGCGGGGCGGCGGATGCCCAGGGCGGCTTTTCCATGTCGCCAAAGATGCTGCAAACCTTCCTGTTCAGTCTGCTGGCCTTTTCCGTCTTCTTTGTGGACGTTCTGTGGCACCGTGTCCGGCTGGGACAACTGGAACAGAAAGTGGAACAACTGCGCCTCAAACTGGCGCGCTGACCTGAGGAGGCTGTGATGACCTGGTTACATTTCCTTTCCCCCTGGCTGGCCCCTGCCGAGACGACCGATTACATGATTGCGGGCTACGTGGTCATTTTTACGGTTATGTTCCTGTACATGGGCAGTCTGGCGCTGCGTCGGCGCAGTCTGGAGCGCGATATTGCCTTGCTGGAGGAACTCGACGAGGAGAATACGAGGTAATGCCCCCGGCGTAGGTTCCGCAGGTCTCGCCGACCTGTGATGTTTGCCTGGTTGCAAGTGAGAACGCCTGCGAATATTTCGCAGGCGTTCTCGCGTATGGGAGGCGATGTTCATCTGGTAGAATTCCCGTAGTTGGGATTGTGGTTAGCGCACTTCTGAAAGCGGGAAATGCAATGAGCCCCTCAGATGGTGAACATCGCCTTCTTCAGAAAGCAATTTTGACAGCAAAAGCAGGGCAACGTTTGCAAGCCCGTGCATTGTTCCTGCGTATTTTGGAGGAACAACCGGAAAATCCGGCTGCCTGGTACTGGTTGGCGCGGGTCTCGGATGATGTGGACGAGCAAATTGTCGCCCTGGAGCGTGTCTTGGCCCTGAAACCCCATCTCTCGCAGGTGCGCGCTCGGCTCAAGCGTCTGCGCACCCGGCAGCAGGCCATCCAACGTGAAAAGGCGGCGTGGGCGCGAAAACAGACTTCTAAAGCGGAAAAATTGCGTAAAAGGGGGGAAGGGGAAGAAGCAACGGCGTTGCTTCTGGATGTAGTCGAGAAATACGAGAAACACGAAAAAGCCTGGTTGCTCCTGAGCGAATTGGTGGATGAGGAAGAAGACCGGGTGATTGCCTTACAAAACGTACTGGCGCTCAACCCTAAAAACAAGGCCGCCAGAGCGCGTCTTGACGCGCTTCTCCATTTTCGGGAAAACCCTCTTGACCTGGCTGCTTTGTACGAAGAAGAAGGCCGCTTTGACGAGGCGCTTGCCATCTACCATCAGGCCGCGCGACATGCGGAATCGCGTCAGGAGTGGGATACGATTTACAAGGGTATCAACCGCCTTGAACGGCGGAGGGAGTCGGGCGTGCGCCATGTCCGCCCCAACGTCTCGATAATTCGTTTGACTCCGGGGCCTTTCCTGTTGTACTTCCTGTTGCTGATGGTACACAACGGCCTGGACCCCCTGCAATTTACTCCGAGTCTGTGGCTGGAAGGCTTGTCCGTGCTCGTAGGGGGCTTTTTGCTTGCAGTTGCAAGCGTGCGTTCCCATCATCCCATCTGGACCAGGGTTTTCGGGGAGCCTGGCGGGAGCGGCTCCCGACTGGCGCGCTTTGCCCTCTCCATGACGGGGTGGACGTTGATAGGAATAGCGTTTGTTCTCCTGTTCGGCGCCTCTCTGGAGCGGCTTGGTGATTATTCTTCCCTTTCCGGGTTGCCCTGATGTTCCCTATCAAAGACACCGAACCTAACCGTTACAGCCCTTTTCCCATGATGACGCTCTTTTTGATTGTCATCAACACCGTGGTTTTGTTGTTGGAGCCTGCCTGGTGGCGGGAAGACCATCTGTTCTTCCGGGAGTTTGGCTCTACCCCCTCTTTTATTCTGGAACGGTTTGGCCCGACGGTGGTTGCCTCCCTTACCGCTCTTTTCCTGCACAGCGGCTTCTTTCATCTTTTTGGCAACATGTTTGCCTTGTGGGTCTTTGGCCGTCGCGTGGAGGATGCCTGCGGGCCGATGCGTTTTCTCATCTTTTACCTGTTGTGTGGTGTATCGGCAGATGTGATGAGCACTATTGTACGTTCTGGCTCGACTATTCCCAGCATTGGGGCCAGCGGCGCGGTGTTTGGTGTTATGGGAGCGTATTTGATTCTGTATCCGGCGGGGCGCATTCGCACCCTGGTGTTGGTCTGGGGGCCAGTCATTGCCTGGCCGCGCATTCGCGCTATCTGGATTGTGCTTTACTTTTTGGGGATGCAGATTATCCCGGCCATCGACATCTTGTTTCACGGTACCGAGTACTACATCGGTTATTGGGCCCACATGGGGGGCTTCTTCGCCTCCGTCACCATCTTTCTCTTCTTGCGCCCGGAGGCCTTTGCCCGTTATATCAGCGACGCGGACGTATAAATGGAGCGGCGCTTGTCGAAAATCTCGAAAGGCTCTACCCCACAAATCTGGTAGAGCCTTTTCCGCCGCGTCCCGCGACTTTGCGTTGCCACACGTGGCGAGGAAAGGGAAAAGTGTTATCCTAATTCTGAACCGTCTCGCTCTTTATGGGAGAAAAATCTATTGACAAATTGCCAATAGCGGGATATAGTGAAGGTGCATCGGATAAATCCATGCAGTAATAACCATCGGGAGACCCCCAAAAGGAGTGAGTGCAAATGCCAGGAGGACGCGGCAGACGCCGACGCGGCAAAATCATGCGTTTCTTGCAGCCCTGTTTGCTGGTCTTGTTGCACCGCGGCGAGGCACATGGATACAGTTTGTTGCATGGCCTGAATGCTTTCGACTCCCAGTTTGGCGGGAAGGACCCCAGTCTGGTTTATCGCTCCTTGCGGGAGATGGAAGAACTTGGCCTGGTAGCCTCCTCCTGGGATGCCGACGGTAGCCTCGGCCCACAGCGTCGCGTCTACCGCATCACGCCGGAAGGGGAGGCGCACCTGGCAGAATGGATAGCAGATTTGCGCCGTACCCGCGATGAGATTGGCGCCCTGGTGCGCATGTACGAAGAAGTGACTTCGGGCGCAGGAAGCAACCTGTGATACCCGCCAACTGACCAACCAGGCAACTACCAAACTACCAAACTACTGAACTACCCAACTAAGGAGGTCCATCGTATGCCATACGGAGATGGAACAGGCCCGATGGGGCAAGGCCCCTGGGAAGGCTGGCAAAGAGGCGGCCGCAAGGGCCGTGGTTTCTTCCGCGGGCGGCGGGGAGGTTTCCGCCGCGGCGGGTTTGGCGGCGGTTTCGGATGGCGGCGCGGCTTTTGGGAAGACATTCCCCAGGCCGAAGCAGCCTTTGCCGAAGACCGTCACCGTGAAGTCGAATGGCTGGAGGCCCAGGCGGAACGCTTGCAGGACACCCTGCAACGCATCAACGAGCGCCTGGAAGCCCTGAAGCAGGAATGACATCAGGTGACGCCAGGTGGCAGTCACTTCGCAAGTGACTGTCACCTTCAACCTTCAACAAGTGGAGCAACATATCGTGCGTATCGCTATTTCAACCGAAACCAATCAAGGACTGGACAGCCGGGTAGCGCATCACTTCGGGCGCTGCCCCTACTACGCTTTTATCGATGTCGAAGGAAACGAAGTGCAGGAAGTTCGTATCATCCCCAACCCGTTTGGGAATGGGCATCAGCCCGGCCAGGTGCCGCAGTACATCCTTTCGCAAGGGGCGGATGTGATGCTCAGCGGCGGGATGGGATACCGCGCCATTGCGCTTTTCGAGCGCAGCGGCATTCAGGTGGCTACCGGCGCACAAGGCACGCTGCGGGAGACGCTGACCCGTTTCCTTGGCGGAGAGTTGCGCGAGGCAGCCCCCTGTCACGATAGTGTGGAACACCGCAACAACGGCGGGCATCACCACCATCACTAGGCCGTTGGCGGTTTCTTCTGCACCCGAAACGCAGCAGAGGAGGCTCGCATGACCGCCCGAAAAATTCTGATTTACCCCCAGGAACGGGAGGCCCTGCGCAAGCAGAGCGCTGAGGTGCCGGTCGTCAATCGGCGGGTACGGCATCTCATCAAAGACCTCAAGAATACCCTCAAGGCTCACGAAGAAGGCATCGGCCTGGCCGCCCCGCAAATTGGGGAGCACCGGCGGGTCGTCATCGTGCGCCTGAGCGAAGGACGGGAATCTCCCGCCCCTCCGTTGGCGCTGGTCAACCCGCGAGTGCTGGATGCGGCGAATCCCCGCCGGGATTTCGACGGCTGCCTCAGTTTCCCTGGCCTGTACGGTGAAACCGTGCGCCCGCACTACTTGCGCGTCGCTTTTCTGGATGAGTACGGCAATCCCGTCGAACGCGTCTTTCTGGATTTCGATGCCGTCCTGGTACATCACGAGATAGACCACCTGGACGGGGTGCTTTTCATCGACCGCATCGAGCGCCCCGAAGACCTGTACCACATCCGGGAGGACGAATTTGGCCGGCAGGTGCGCGTCCCCCTCTCCACCCCGCTGGATTTCATCCGCTGGGGGATGCCGGTACCCCCTGAAATGCAGGCTCAGCAGGAGAGGGCGCGGTGAACTACGTCTTCGGGCCGGTACCTTCTCGTCGGCTGGGGCAGTCTTTGGGGGTGGATACCATCCCCTTGAAGACCTGTAACTGGAATTGTGTCTACTGCCAGTTGGGGCGCACGCGCCCCGTGACCAACGAGCGCAAAGCGTATTTCCCCGTCGAAGACATCCTGGCGGAGGTGCGGCAAGCCCTGGAGAGCCACCAGCCCGGCGAGATAGACTGGGTGACTTTTGTCGGCTCCGGCGAACCCACTCTCCACAGCGGCATCGGCTACCTCATCCGAGAGGTCAAGGCCCTCACCGACTTGCCGGTGGCCGTGATTACCAACGGTTCCCTGCTCTACCTGCCGGAGGTGCGCGAAGAACTGCGCACCGCGGACGCTGTCATGCCTACGCTGGATGCCGGAAATGCCGCCCTGTACCGCAAAATCAACCGTCCGCACCCCGATATTACCTTCGAGCGGTTGGTGGATGGACTGGTTGCCTTTCGGGAGGTTTACCGCGGGCATTTGTGGGTGGAAGTTATGCTGGTGCGGGGCCTGAACGATACGGAACCCGCCTTGCGGGAGATTGCCGCCCTTTTGAAGCGCATCCACCCCGACGAGGTGCACGTTCTCATGCCCACTCGTCCGCCCGTGGAACCCTGGGTGCAGCCCCCCGATGAGGAGGGCCTGCTGCGCGCCCGCGCTATCCTGGGGGACGCGGCGCGGGTAGTGCCGCCCATCAGCGGAACTTTCGACCTGCGCGGCGACGAGGACATCGTCGAGGCTGTGCTGGGCATCATCACCCGCCACCCCATGCGCCACGAAGAACTGGTGCGTACCTTGCGGCACTGGGCGCCCGAACAGGTGACCGCCGCCCTGGAGGAACTGCAAGAAAGCGGCAAAGCGCAGGTGGTGGAGCGGTACGGTGTGCGCTTCTGGAGCGCGTCTCCCGCTTTTTTCCCGGAGGAGGTGTCTACATGAATACGGAACGCGTCCGCGACTGGATGACCCCCAACCCGGTCACGGTTTCCAGCAGCAACACGCTGCCGGAAACCTACTGGTTGATGATGAAGAGCAAGGTGCATCGTCTGCCCGTCATGGAGGGCGGCAAACTGGTGGGCATCGTCACTCTCGAAGACCTGCGCCGCATGGAGCCTGTCCGCATGGGCAGTCTGGATTTGATTCACCTCAGCGATATGCTGGCGCGGATGCCCGTTTGGAAGGTGATGACCAAAGCGCCAGTGTTTGTATCTCCCGACATGCCGCTGGTGGAGGCCGCTTCGCTGATGCTGGAGAAGGACATCAGTACCCTGCCTGTTATGGAGGACGATACACTGGTGGGTATTCTTACGGACAACGACATTCTCAGAGCATTTGTAGAACGAGGTAAACATGGATAAGCAAGAAGCCATTCTGGAAGCCATCAACAAAGTGGAACACCCTGAAATCGCCATGTCGCTGGTGGATTTAGGCATGGTGCGTGACATCGAATACACTCCTGAGGACGATGGAGTCGTGCTTACCCTGGTGGTGCCTTTCTTTGGCATCCCTCAGGCCGTGCGGGATTACCTGGTCAATTCCCTGTACCAGGCCATTCAGGCGGCGGGCGGTGAATTGAAAGGCGTCAATCTGGCCCAGATGACCGAGGAAGAGCGTCAGGCTTTCTTCGAGAAAGAACATGCCAACTGGAGGCAATGACCTATGGATACGTTGAAGACTGGCGTCGCATGGTTGGATAGATTGATGCCCGAAGGGCTGCCTTTGCATACCTCCACGCTGTTGACCGGGCCGGGAGGCTCCGGAAAGCCCCTGATTGGCGACAACTTTGTGGCTGCCTGGCTTCGAGCGGGAGGAAGCGCGGTCTTCATGTCCCTGCAATATCCCAGTACGGATTTCATCTCCGAAAGTCTGAAGACCGTGGCCGGCCTGAATTTGCAGGAATACGAGGACAAAGTGGCTTTCATCTCGCTGGATGCCTCGTTGGATGGCATGGAGCCTCCGCAGGGAAACATCATCAAAGCCAACGTGGTCAAACCCGATGTGTGGGATGCCGCTTTGGAGCAGGCTTGCAGCATGGTTCCTGCAGGTGGACCCGGTATCATGGTGTTCGGTTCGGCCCTCAACTTGCTGCTCTTCTCCCCTACCTACGAGGATGCCATTCTGAAGAAGATGGAAACTGTGCTGCGAGAGGACAAGCGTTATACCTACGTCTTCTCGGTGAGTACCACCGCCAAGAAAGAGAAAATCGCCCGCATGGAGGCCATTGCCGACAACTTGATTATTACCCGGAGCGAGAAAGAGCCGTTCCGCCTGTACATGCGCGTTGTGCGTATGAAGGGCGTTCCCTTCCTGGACGAGGAAATTCAAGTTCCTATTCCCCCAAAGTCGCTGGCGCACGTCAAAGAAATCGCCGAACACAGCCGCAAACGAGTTATTCCGCAAATCTCGAAGATTTAGTGTCCACCCCAAAAAAACCGGCGGACTCTCGTTGAGGCTTCCGGTTGATACAGCGGCATTTGCCGAAGGAGGCTGGTCATGGCTGTTGACTACACCCTGCTGAAAGACTTCCCTTGTTTTGGCGATTTGAACGAGGCGGAGCAAAAAGCCATTGCGGAGTTTTCCACCGCCGAGTGCTTCCCTGAAGGATATACCTTCTTCCGGGAGGGCGAAGCGGCGCAGAAAATTTACCTGCTGGCAAACGGAGAAGTGGAGGTGCTTTTCTCCATCGGAGACGAAGGGCCGGTGCGGGTTGATACGCTGGGGCCTGGAGAGATTTTGGGATGCGCCGCTCTGGTGCCGCCTCACAAATACACGGCCACCATGCGCGCCCTCGGTGAAGTGGAAGTGCTGGCCGTGGATGTCCCTGCCCTCCTGAAGTTGATGCAGGATGACTGCCCCGTGGGATTTGCCATCCAGCAGTACGCCATGCGCCTGATGCTGGACCGCATCCTCGACTTCCGTCTGGGCGCCCGAGTGGCCGAATGAGCAGAATCGTTGCCCTGGTAGATAATGCCGTCCGGCGCAGCACCGCGTTTTGGGCGGAACACGGCCTGAGTTTTTGTGTGGAGCAGGGTGGGGCGCGTCTCCTGTGGGATACCGGCCAAAGCGGGGACGTCCTGCGTCACAATTTGGATGTTGCGGGCCTCAATCTGGAAACTTGCGACGCCCTGGCCCTCAGTCACGCCCACTACGACCACACCGGAGGGCTGCCCTTTGTCCTCCGGGAGCGTCCCGGCCTGCCGTTGTATGCCCACCCTGAGGTGCTTACCCCGCGCTTTTCTTTGCGTGAGGGAACGTATCGTTCCATTGGGATGGGGATGTCGTCCGAGGAAGTGGCAAAGCAGGCCGATTTGCGTTTGAGCGCCGAACCTCAGGAGATTTTCCCTGGCCTGTGGACGAGCGGTGAAATTGTGGAGCGCCCCGAGCCGGAGGGGCGCTCCGCGCACCACTTCGTCCGCCGCGGCGATACCTGGCTTCCCGACCCCTACCGGGATGACATGTCGCTGGTGCTGGAGACTGCTGGCGGAGTGGTGGTGTTGTGTGGTTGCTGCCATGCCGGCCTGCTCAACACCCTGGCGCACGTCCGCCGCCATTTTGGGAGGCCCATCCAGGCTGTCTTGGGGGGCACACACCTGGCCTCCGCGGGGGAAGAGTACCTTGCCCACGTGATTGGCGTCTTGCAAGAAGAATACGGGGGAATGCACTACTACCTTAACCACTGCACGGGAGAAAATGCCTTTGCTGCCCTGTGGAAAGTTTTCGGGGCAGGGCGCGTCCACGCCTTCCCCGCGGGGAGCGTGGTGAGGTTTTAGGGGGCAAACGGGTTTCTGACCTGTCAGGGCTGCTCAATGCAGTGCTCAGCCAGTTTGACTTGCGTACCGACCTGGACGAAAGAACACAGATTGCGCAGATTTCACGCAGATACCCACAGAACAGGCAAACGAACCGGCAAAAACCAGCGTGCATCAGCGTGCATCAGCGCCATCAGCGTTCTGTTGCCCGGCAGGATGGAGTATGCCGTCCAACTTTCCAGGACGATTTGAACCGTCCCGGGAGAAGAGCGGTTAAAATAAGCAGTACGATGCCAAATCTCCTGCATAGCAAAATCACGCCGCCGCCCCGCAATGCCCGGACGCTGCCGCGCCCGCGTATCATGCGCGTCCTGCGACAGGCTCTTGACTATCGCCTGACCATCCTGCAGGCAGAAGCGGGCTACGGGAAGAGTACGGCTCTGGCAGAATTGGTCGGCGAAATAGAAAACGTTGCCTGGTACCAGGTGCACGAAGACGACAACGACCCGCTCGTTTTCCTGCTGCATCTCTGTCATGCCATTTTGCGTCCTTTCCCCGACCTCCCCGACATCCCGGTTCCTGCCCTTGAAGCCTGGGAAGGCACGCAAGGCCCGCTCCCCTGGCGCGACATCGTGGACGCTCTGGTGAACTCCCTCAGTTTGCACCTGGAGGCGCCGCTTTTACTGGTCTTCGATGACGCCCATCTGGTGCTGGAAGACGGCGAGGTGGTTCACATCGTGGACAGGCTGGCAGCGCTCGCTCCCCCACGTCTGCATGTTCTGCTTTCGGGGCGTCCCACTATCAACCTGCCCTCTCTCTCTCGTCTCCGGGTACGGGGGGATGTCTTGCAGATTGAACAATCCCTCCTGCACTTCACCACCGATGAAATTGCGGCTCTCTTCGCAACCCATTACGCTCTGGAGTTGAGCAGCGAGGAAGTACAGGCCTTGGCGACCTACACCGAGGGTTGGGCGATTGCCCTGCAACTGATTTGGCAGAACATCCGCGGGCAGGCTCCCGTAGCGTTGGAGTTCCCGCTCCGCAAGCGCACTGAATCGCTCGATGCCCTTTTCGATGTTCTCGCTCAGGAGGTGTTTGAACGCCAGCCCGTAGATGTGCGCGATTTTCTCCTGGTCACCGCCGTTTTGCGCGACCTGCGCCCCGCGGCCTGTGACGCCTTGCGCCTGGCAGCCGGCGCGACCGTATCCGATTCGGCCTCCATGCTGGCGTACTTGCAGCGTCAGGACCTCTTTGTGGTCGAGACGGCCGGCGGCGCGCTGCGGTATCACCGCATTTTCCACAGTTTTTTGCGCCAACAACTCGAACCGGAAAGACGCAATGCCCTCAATCGTCTTGCGGCGGAGTACTACCGAAGCCGGGGAAATCAGGAAGCCGCCATCTACCACTATCTTGAAGCGCAGGCGTGGGAGAAGGTCGCCGCGCTGCTGGATGAGTATGCATCCGACCTGTTGAAATCCGGCCTGCTGGATACGCTGGCCGCGTATCTCGGTATGTTGCCCCCGGAGACGCTGCACCAGCATCCCATGCTGGTTTTCATGCTGGGCGAACTGGCGCGCCTTCACAGCCGCTTCGATGAGGCGCAAGGATGGTACAAGCAAGCCGAGACGACCTGGCAACGCCGCGGACAGAAGGACGGCGTGGCCCGTGCCTTGCGTGGACAGGCCCGCGTCTACCTCGATACGGTTAACCCTGCCAAAGCGGAAGAACTGCTCGAGGAGGCCATCCGTTTGAGCGACGGCTTCGAAGACCGCGAAGCGCAGGTGCGTCTCTACGAATTGCTGGCCGAGAACAAACTCAACGCCGGCCGCGCCGAGGAAGCGGAGCGCCTCCGCCAGCGCGCCGAGGAATTGCGCCTGGAAGGCCCCTCCAACGAACAACTTTTATTCCGCGTCTTGCTCCGCACCGGCCGCTTGGAGGAGGCCCGCCGAAAACTGGAAGCCCGCGCTGCTCTGGAGAGGCAGCAGCCGGTGCTTACCCCCCGCGCCCATCGCGAAACGCTTCTGCTTCTCGCCCTGCTCTATGCCTTTATGGGGGAAGGCGATTCGGCCTACCAGACCGCGCTGGAGGGGACGCGGCGGGGGCAGGAACTCAAATCCCCCTTCATCACCGCTGTGGGGCACATGCGTCAGGGACATGCCCTGATGCTGATGGGGGACGGGGAGACCCGCCGCAAGAACTTTGCCCAGGCGTGTCTCTGCCTGGAAAAGAGCGTGGAAATCAGCCGCACACTGGACGTGCGCCGGCTGCGGGTGGAGGCCAATTGGGGGTTGTGTCGCGCCTACGGTTATCGCGGCGACCTCGCCGCAGCGCAATCCTACGCCCAGGAGGCCATCGAAATTGCAACCCAGGCGGGCGACGAATGGGTCGCCTCGCTGACCCGCCTGACCATGGGGGCCGGGCTTACCCTGGCTGCCCGTTACGAGGCCGCCGAAGAATGGTTGAACCAGGCCCTGCTGGGATTTCAGGAGTGCAGCGATTCCTTCGGCAGCACCGCGGCGCGTCTGTGGCTCAGTCTGGGCTACTGGAAGCAAAAGCAGATTGCCCGCCTGGAGCGGACGCTCCCCAAAGTGCTCTCCACCTGCCGCGAGGCGGGGTACGACTTCCTCTTCCTGCGCCCCTCGCTGCTCGGCGCGTCGGATGAGCGCATCTTCACGCCGCTGCTCATCGTGGCCCGCAAACACGGCTGGGAAAGCGCCTACGCCATGCAATTGCTGGAGCGTTTGGGGCTGCCGGACATCGCCTGCCATCCGGGCTACCAGTTGCGGGTCTTCACCCTGGGCAATTTCCAGGTGCAGCGCGGTGACGAGACCATCCTGGCGACGGACTGGCGACGCGCCAAGGCGCGCCATCTCTTTCAGTTGTTGCTCACTTACCGCCAGCCCCCCTTGAACCGCGAGCAGATTTGCGAGTATCTCTGGCCGCAATCCCCCGCCGCCACCGCCCAGCGCAATTTCAAAATCACGCTCAATGCTCTCTTTCAGGCGCTTGAGCCGGGGCGCGAACCGGGCAGCGAGTCGGCGTTCATCCGGCGCGAGGGGACGATGTACGCCCTGCGCGCCGGAGCGGACATCTGGCTGGATGCCGATGCTTTTGTGCATGCCGCCCGACAGGCGCTGGCGATTCCATCTGTGGAAGCGCTTGAACGCGCTGTGCGCCTCTACACCGGCGAATACCTCCCCGAAACGCTCTACGAGACCTGGGCGGCGGAGGAGCGCGAGCGCCTGGCCTCCCTTTTCCTGGAAAGTGCGGACAAACTGGCCGAACTGTACGTCGAGCAGCACCGTTACGACGAAGCCATCGACCTGTGCCAGCGTATTCTCGCCCATGACAATTGCTGGGAGCGCGCTTACCGCCACCTGATGCTCTCCTACGCTCGCCTGGGCGACCGCGGCCAGGTGGGGCGCGTGTACCGGCGCTGCGTCCAAACCCTGCGTGACGAACTGGATGTCAATCCCGCCCCGGAGACCGGCAGACTGTATCGAACGTTGGTGGAGGAGACGGAGTGAGTGGTTAGTTGACAATTGCTAACCGGAAATTGGGAGAGCGGCTGCGGGCCGCTTTTTTGTTTCTCTGTAACCCCCTTGTTACCGCCCTTTGCTATGCTGGGTGCATGGAACCTGAGCCTGCTCCCTCGATTGCATCTTTTGTGATTCGCTTTATCGTCGGCGAGACCAGCCCCGACGGAAACAGGCCGTACGCCTATCGGGGCGCAATCCGGCACATCCAGACGGATGAGGAGATGCATTTTCTCGCCTGGGAAGATGCCGTTGCGTTCATTCAACGCTATGTGGTGCTCGAACCCCCCCGCGGGTCGGAGAACCCATAGCGTTGTGGTTTAACGCACGTTACGCACTTTGGAATTGGCAGTCCCGACCATTTGCTGATGAGCCAGAACTTTCCCCGCAGACCCGCCTGCACTTTGATAAATTATTCCGACAAATCTCCCCCACCCCAGCCCTCCCCCATAGGGGGAGGAATACACAAAAGGGGTATTTTCGGGCACTTTGTGCCCGAAAATACCCCGAAAAAAATTCCCCCCTTCCCTGGGAAAGGGGGGACAGCGGGGATGGGGCTAAATCAAGTTCCACATGGTTTGTCAAAACCATTCGGGAATCTTCAACCAGTCCTGCGTAACATCAGCCATCTAAATCATCAGTTAAAGGAGAACCACTATGCGTATGAAGGACAAAATCGTACTTATCACCGGCGGCGCGGCGGGGATTGGCAAAGCCACCGCCTTGCGCTTTGCCGAGGAAGGCGCCAAAGTCGTCATCTGCGACATCAACGAGGCAGCCGGGCAGGCCACCCTCAAGGAACTGGGCGAAGGCGCGGCTTTCTATAAGGTCAACGTGGCCGACCGCGAGGCGGTGCAGCAATGGGTAGATGATGTACTCGCCAAATACGGGCGGATTGACGTACTGGTCAACAACGCCGGCATCATCCGCGATGGGCAACTCGTCAAGGTCAAGAACGGCGAAATTGTCAGCCAGATGTCGGAGGAGAACTTCGACCTGGTCATCGCCGTCAACCTGAAGGGCACGTTCAACTGCGCCCAGGCCGTCGCGCCGGCGATGATAAAGCAGGGCAGCGGCGTGATTCTGAACGCCACCTCCATCGTCGGCCTGGATGGCAACTTCGGGCAGACCAATTACGTCGCCACGAAAGCCGGTGTGATTGGTATGACCAAAGTCTGGGCGCGCGAACTGGGGCGCTACGGTGTGCGCGTCAACGCGGTCGCGCCGGGCTTCACCGCTACGGAAATCATCTCTACCATGCCCGAGAAAATCATCGAGGGCATGAAAGCGCGCACCCCCTTGCGTCGTCTGGGCGAACCGCGCGACATCGCCAACGCCTATTTCTTCCTGGCCTCCGATGAGGCGTCCTTCATCACAGGGGCGGTCTTGCGGGTGGACGGCGGTATCGTGGTAGGAACGTAAGTATGGCGCGCCACCCTCAAATTCTGTCAACCGGCAGTTATGTGCCGGAACGCGTTGTCACCAATGCCGAAATTGATGCGCTGCTAGGCGAATCTACCAGCGAATGGCTGGTGCAGAATGTCGGCATTCGCGAGCGGCGCTGGATGTCCCCGGAGCAAACCACCTCCGACCTGGTGGTGGAAGCCTCGCGCAAGGCGCTCTCTCGAGCCGGATTGAAACCCGCGGATATTGACCTGCTCATCGTCTCCACGGATACCCCCGATTACCTCTCGCCCTCTACGTCGGTGGTGGTGCAGCACAAATTGGGTGCGAGCAAGGCGGCCTGCTACGATGTCAATTCGGCCTGCGCCGGATGGGTCACTGCCCTCGACCAGGGAGCGCGTTACCTGATGACCGAGCCGTCTTACGAATACGTGCTTGTGACAGGCGGTTACGGGATGAGCCGTTTCCTCGATTTTGATGACAAGAAAACGGCCAACCTGTTTGCGGATGGCGCCGGAGCGGTTGTCCTGGGCGTCGGCGACAGGCCGGGTTTCCTTGCCAGCAACATGCTGGCGGTAGGGGAGTTCCATGATGCGCTGGGGATTTATACCGGCGGCGCGTTCCGTCCCTGCACGCCGGAGAATCTGGAGGCGTTTGGGCCGCCCAAAGTCCAGTTCGTCAAGAAGTTCCCCAAGACGTTCAACACGGAGTACTGGCCCCGTTTGATGCAGGGCGCGCTGGATAAAGTCGGTCTGACCTTCAATGACGTTGACCATTACTTCTTCACCCAACTCAACCTGCGCACCATCGAATACATGATGGATTTGCTCAAACAGCCCATCGAGAAGACCCATTGGGTGATGCACAAATGGGGCTACACCGGTTCTCCCTGCGTGGTCATGGCGCTGGACGATGCCATAGCCCTGGGGAAAGGTCCGCGCCCCGGCGAGACGATTCTGTTTTGCGCCAGCGGCGGAGGCATCACGATGGCCGCTTCCGTGTGGCAGTGGACCACGAATGTCCACGAATGACACGAATGTCCACGAATGTCCACGAATGACACGAATGTCCACGAATTGACACGAATTGACACGAATTGACACGAATTGACACGAATGACACGAATTGACACGAATGACACGAATGACATGAATGACATGAACGGCATGAATGGCATGAATGGCATGAACGGACGCGACGCGAGACGCGAATGGACACGCACGAGACGGATGGAGTGAGCCGTGGCAACTGAAGTGAAATATCTCCCCTCGAAAACCGGTTTTTTGGACGTTGAAAACGGTACGCGCCGGATTTACTGGGAATACTTCGGTGAGGGCCAAAAGGAAGTTGTCGTCTTCCTCAACGGCCTGGCGATGCTGACCCGCTCCTGGTATCGCACCGTTCCCTTCCTGCACCCGGATTACGACATCCTGCTGTACGACTACTTCGGGCAGGGGCAATCCTCGGCGGAGGACGAGCCGTACTACATCGACAAATTCGCGGATTACCTCATCGGAATCATGGACGTGCTGGGGGTGGAGAAAATCCATCCCATCGGCGTTTCCTACGGGGGCTTCATCGCCGCCGAGTTGGGACGCCTGCATCAGGACAGACTGCATACCCTCACCCTCTCCGGCATCCTCTTGACTCGCGAGACCCTCTTCCAGATGTATCAGGATATCTCCCTGCGCTTTTACCGCTCTACCGATGAAGTCTTCGACATCTACACCCAATATCTGTACGAGAAGACCTTCGGCGAAAACATCGCCCGCAAAATCTACGGCGAGGCGATGGAGCGGGGTCGCATGAAGTTCTATGACCGGTACAAAGACCGGAAATACTGCCTGATACGCCTGACCGAAGCGCAAAATCCCTTCTTCGAGAACATAGACAACGACCCGGATGCCTACCGCGGCGTGATGACCCCCACCCTCATTCTGACCGGTGAGCAGGACCGCGCCATCCCGCCCTGGCAGCAGGTCAAGATGCTGGATATCCTGCCCAACAGCCGCCAGATAATGCTGCCGGAATGCGGGCACATGACGTACATGGAGAGGCCGGATATTTTCTGGCCGACGCTGCGAAAATTCTTCGCCGCGAAATCGGTGGATTTTTAACAACCCTGGAGACCTCACAGGTTTCTCAAACCTGTGAGGTCTCCAACCGAAAGGAGGCTGATGATGTACATTGGCGATTATCTCGGACGGCGCGAGATTTACTCTCCCGATACGCTCGCTATCATTGACGCGGGCAAATCGCCGGAGATGCGCCTGACCTACAAGGAGTGGAATCACCGGGTCAACCGGCTGGCGAATTGGCTCAAGGATGAAGCCGGCGTGGGCTACCGCGACCGGGTGGCGATTCTGGCCCGCGACGGCATCGAGCACCTGGACCTGTTCTACGCCTGCGGAAAACTGGGTGCTATCCATACCGCCCTCAACTGGCGGCTTCACTGGCGTGAACTGACCGCCCTCATCCAGAACACGCAGCCCAAAGTGCTGATTTACTCCGACGATTTCGTGGATGCCGTCGCTCACGTCGAAGAGGCCACCCGCGGCACGGAATACGCTATTGCCCGCTACTTGCACATCGAAGGCGACGGGATTCCAGATTCTCTGCGTTATGAGACCACCCTGCAAGCCTCCCCCGATACGCCCGTGACGTACGAGGGCTTGGAGAAAGAAGACATCGCCTGTCTGCTCTTCACCGGCGGGACGACCGGCCTGCCCAAAGGCGCGCAAATCAGCCATCGGCAGATTGCCTGGAACGTGCTCAACACCGTCATCCACGACCTGCACCACGATGACATCTACCTGTGCGTCTTCCCACTCTTCCACGCCGGGGGGCTGTTCGCCTACATCTCCTCGCAGGTGATTTTTGGCAACACCACAATTTTGACCCGCGAATTCAACCCTGAACAGGTTTTGCGTCTCATCGAACGTGAAAAAGTGACCGTTTTCGCCGCCGTGCCGACCATGTACCAGATGCTCACCCAGGCCCCCAATTTCAAGGAAGCGGATTTGAGCAGCCTGCGCTTCTGCACCTCCGGCGGCGCGCCGCTGCCCGTTCCCCTGATTGAGTTCTACACCAAAGAGAAGGGCATCCGCTTCAAGCAGGGCTTCGGGATGACCGAATACGGCCCCGGCCTGTTTGCTCTGCCGGCTGAAGACGCTATCCGCAAGGCGGGCAGCATCGGACGGCCCAATTTCTTCATTGACGTGCGCGTGGTGGATGACGACAACAACCCCCTCGGCCCCCATCAGCCCGGCGAACTGGTACTCAAAGGTCCTTCAGGGTGCTCCGGCTACTGGAACAATCCCGAAGCCTCAGCGGAAGTCATCGACGAGGAGGGCTGGTTCCACACGGGTGATATCGTGGAGTACGACGAGGAGTGGTACTTCTACGTGCGCGACCGTAAGAAGGATATGTTCATCTCCGGCGGGGAGAACGTCTATCCCGTGGAGATTGAGAACGTCCTTTACCGGCATCCCGCCGTGCACATGTGCGCCGTCATCGGCGTCCCGGACGAGAAATGGGGCGAGGTGGGCAAGGCCTGCGTCGTGCTCAAACCCGGCATGACGGCCACCCCGGAGGAGTTGCTGGAGCACATGCGCCAGCATCTGGCCCGCTACAAAGTGCCCAAGAGCGTGGAAATCATGGACGCGCTGCCGCTCTCCTCGATGGGAAAAATTTTGAAGCGTGAACTGCGGAAACAGTTTACGCAGTAGGGAGATCACACTATGAACAAGAAAAAATTGAACCGCGGGGTAGCCCTGGTTGGCGCAGGGATGAGCAAGTTCGGCGCGTTCCGCGAGAAGAGCACCCGCGACCTGTTCGTGGAAGCCTTCCAGTCCATGCGCCAGTCCGTGGACAAGGGCCTCGACCCGAAAGACATCGAGACCCTCTACGTCGGTAATTTTTCCAGCGACCTGTTCGAGGGCCAGAGCCACACCGCCCCGATTATGGCAGACGTCGTTGGTTTGGCCTCCATCCCCGCCACCCGCGTGGAAGACGCCTGCGCCAGCAGCGGGGTGGCATTGCGGCAGGGAATTCTGGCAATCGCTTCGGGTCTGTACGATGTCGTGCTGGTGGGCGGCATCGAGAAGATGACCAACCTGCCCACCTCCGAAGTGACCGACACGTTGGCCGCGGCCGCCGATACCCTGTTCGAAGTCCCGGCCGGCTTTACTTTCCCCGGCTTCTACGCCGCCATGGCTTCGGCCTACATGCACCGCTACGGCATGGAGCCTGAACACCTGATGAACGTCGCCATCAAGAACCACGAGAACGGCGCGCTAAACCCTTACGCCCAGTTCAACGTCTCCATCCCCGCCTGGATGGAGAGCCGCAAGGCATCGGCGCGCAGGAAGGGAAAGCCCGTGCCCACCTGGAAAGACGAATGGGAGTTTCTGCACGATGACCGCGCTAACCCGATGATTGCCTGGCCGCTGCGCCTCTTCGATTGCTCGCCAATTACGGACGGCGCCACGGCCTTGCTGCTGGTCTCCGAGGAGATTGCCAAACGCTTCACCGACCACCCGCT
>JANTFR010000019.1 GCA_024763355.1 Anaerolineales bacterium | reverse complement strand
AGTTGTTGAACTTGACCGCGTCTTCATCGGTGAAGGGGCCGCTCATGGTCACGACCGTGCCCTTGAACTCACCGGCCAGGGCGCGCTCGTAGAAACTGCCGCTGGCTGTGGTGCCGCCGGTTTCCCCGCCGGATGTTTCCCCGCCGGTGGCGGGTGCCTGAGTGGCTTCCGGGGTAGGGGTGGCGGCGGGTTTGCAGGCGCTCAGCACGAAGGCGAAAATCAACAGCATGCTGAGTACCATCCATACAGTTTTGTTGCGATTCATCATTCTTTTCCTTTCAACTTCTCGTGATGGTTGGAAATGGGGAAAAACGGTTGTGTGGCGTCAGACGCCGTGAGGAGAGGAAGACAAGTGTCGATGTGACCGGATATCACCTCCTTTGCGATGGATTTGCAGAAAAATGGACAACCCGTTTGCAATGCGATTTTGCCATGTTGAGAGCGGGCAAAGTAGCCGCACAGCCTCGTATGCATCAAGATGCGGGCGGTGCAGTGGTGCGCCGTACCACGAGGCTGGTGGGGAGAACTTCCTTGACGACCGGGGCGGAAGGATTTTCCAGGTGGGCAAGCAGTAGATGTGCCCCGCGTACCCCGGAGACGATGAGTTGCTGGTGGATGGTGGTCAATTGAATGTGCTCGGCAATTTCCAGGTCGTCGTATCCCACCACCGAGAGGTCTTCCGGGACCCGCAGACCCAGTTCCCGGGCTGCTTCCAACACACCCAGGGCTTGCGTATCGCTGGCGGCGAAAACCGCGGTGGGATGGGGAACTTCGCTAAGCAGCCGCAAGGCCGCCTGGCGGGCCGCAGGACGAGCAATATCGCATTCACAGTAGTAACGTGGGTTGACGGGAATACCGGCTGCCTTCAGTGCCTGAAGATACCCCTGATGACGATGTTTGCTGGATGTGAACTCAAAATGAGGGTCTGCGGTGTCGCCCAAAAAGGCGATGCGGCGGTGTCCCAGGCTTATCAGGTGTTCGGTGGCTTGCATGCCCCCTGCAACGTCATCCACCATTACTTGGCTGACCTCCAGGTCGGCGCTGGCGGGAGTGTCAATCAGCACTACCGGTGTTTTGCTGCGGGAGAGGATATCCCGCGTATCTTCGTCCAACGGCAAACTGATGATGATAGCCCCGTCCACGCGCCGGGTCTTGAGCATTTGCTCGAAAGCCTGGACGCGGCTTTGCGGATTGTCGATGTTGTGGATGAGCAGGTCGTAGGAGGTATCTTGCAGAGCCTGAACTATGCCTTGCAGGCGAGCGACGAAGGCCGGGCGGGTGAAGAAGGGGGCCAGAATGGCGATGGTCAGCGTTTGCCCCAAAGAAAGCCGCCGCGCCATGATGTTGGGCTGGTAGTTCAGGCGTTGGGCGGCCTCCAACACCAGGCGACGGGTGCCCTCGGTGACCAGAGGACTGTTGTTCATGGCGCGAGAAGCCGTACCGGGCGAAACGCCGGCGGCGCGGGCCACATCGCGGATGGTGACTTTCTTCTCCATAGACATTAAACCGGTTTCATTAAACCGGTTTAAGAATAGCATATTTCCGATGCGGTGTCAATCGGATTGAAGAGGAATTTTGGGGAACAACGCAGTTTAAATGCTGTCAGCCCAGACCTGGGTCTGGGCTGACAGTTCCTATCAGAAAAAAGAAACCCTTTGGGGGGTAAAGCGCTCCCTACTGCGCGCCGCACCCGCAACTGTGCTCTTCTTCGTGGGCGTGGGAGTTCCCGCATCCGCACGAGGAGGTTTCATTGGGATTTTCGATGTTGAATCCCGACCCTCGGAAAGGGTCTTCCACGTAGTCAATCGTAGAGCCTCTGACGTACTCCAGCGTGACGGGGTCCACAATTACTTCCACGCCGTGGTGAGAGAAGCGCGCGTCGGTTTCCGAGATGTCTTTGTCCAGCGCCATACTGTACTGATATCCGGAGCAACTGCTGCCCGCGATGTACAATCGCAGTGCATAGCCCTCCAGGTCGCGTTCGGCGAGCAGTCCCTGGATGGCTTCCGCTGCGGCTTTTGTTACAGTGATTTGGTCGGTCTGGGTGTTCAAAATGGGAGGAGTGACTGAGGTCATTGCGTTGTCCTTTCCGTAAAGCGGTATTTGTATAATTTAGATAAATTTTATCAACTTATCATCGTCCTGTCAACTAGGCTGCGCTCCCGGAAACAATGCTCAATTTACCCCTGGTAATTCATAGGCGACCCAAATGTCACAGATTTTCCTCGCTTTCCCACCCGCATACTTCCCCATCCCCCATTCATCCCCTTTGGTATAATTTCATCCTGTCTTGCGAGGTGGTGTCGTCTGGACTGCGCGCCATGCTACACCACGTCATAAGACAACCGTCCCGCACGGCGGGGAACCTTGTGCCCTGCCGCGTCACCCGTACCTCGTGGAGGTTGTTGCCATGACATCGTATCAACTGGAGGCGCGCGAAACGCCTCAGGAGTTTGCCGCCCGGCTGGGGGTTACCTTCCACAACATCAGTTTGTTGACCCGGGCCTTGACCCACCGCTCTTACGTCAATGAGCATCCTGAAGCCATCGAGGACAACGAGCGCCTGGAATTCCTGGGTGATGCCATCCTCGACTTCGTCGTCGGCGCCTGGCTCTATCATCACATGCCGGAAATGGCCGAAGGCCGGCTGACTTCCCTGCGCGCCGCCCTGGTGCGCAATACCCAACTGGCCGTCTTTGCCCGTGCTCTGCGCCTGGGAGATGCCCTCCGCCTGGGGCATGGAGAAGCCGAATCGGGCGGACGCGAGCGGTACAACGTCCTCGGCTCTGCCTTCGAAGCCTTCATCGGTGCCCTCTACCTCGACCAGGGGTTGGAGGCCGTTCAATCTTTTATGGAGCCGTTGTTGAAAGAAGCCGTCGAGCGCATCCTGCGCGATAACAGCGACCGCGACCCCAAAAGCGTCTTTCAAGAGGCCATGCAGGGGCGCGGTATCGGCACCCCAACCTACGAAATTGTGGAAATCTCCGGCCCCGACCACGCCCGCACCTACCGCGTCCAGGCTCTTGTCAACGGACAAGTTTACGGCGAAGGCCGCGGCCCCAGTAAACAGGCCGCCAGCAAAGCCGCTGCCCGTGACGCTCTGCAAAAATTGCGGGGGTAGGGCGAGGACGTGCGTGGACGTGCGGCGTGTGCATCCTGACCACGGACAACTGCCCACGGACAACTGACCACGGACGACTGACTGCGGACACTAACCGCGGACAACTGACTACTTGACTACCCGACTACCCGACTACTTGACTACCTGACTATCTGACTACCCCCCCCCCCATGCCCCCTCGCCTCAAATCTCTCGAACTGCAAGGTTATAAAACCTTCGCCAGCCGCGCCGAATTCGTCTTTGCCGAGCGCATCACCGCCATCGTCGGACCGAACGGTTCCGGCAAATCCAACATTGTGGATGCCCTGCGCTGGGTGTTGGGGGAGCAATCCTTCAATTTGCTGCGCGGCAAGAGCACCGAAGACATGATTTTTGCCGGTTCGCAGCAGCGCCCGCGGGCCAGTATGGCCTCCGCCGTTGTCACTTTCGACAACAGCGACAACTGGCTGCCCATCGAATTCAGCGAAGTGGCCGTGGGACGCCGTGCCTACCGTGACGGGCAGAACGAATACCTGCTCAACGGTCAACGCGTCCGCCTGCGTGACATCAATGAACTGCTGGCGCAATCCGGTCTGGCCGGACGCACCTACACCATCATCGGACAGGGGTTGGTGGACGCTGCCCTGGCGCTGCGCGCCGACGAGCGCCGCAAACTCTTCGAGGAGGCCGCCGGCATCGGTCTCTACCGCGCCCGCCGCTCGGAGGCCCTCCGCCGCCTGGAGACCACCCGCCGCAATCTGGAACGCGTTCAGGATATTCTTGCCGAACTGCGCCCCCGTCTCCGCAGTTTGGAGCGGCAAGCGCGCCGCGCCCGCGAACACGCCCAGGTGCAGGCCGATTTGCGCCTCATCCTGCGCGAGTGGTACGGCTATCACTGGCACCGTCAGCAGCGTGCCCTCACCGAGGCGCAGGCCGCCGCCCGCCGCGCCGCCCACGCCCTGGAAGAAGCCCGCCGTCGTTGGCAGGAGTTGGCGCAAGAATTGACCGCCCGCCGCGAGACCCTCCAGGGGGTGCGCGCCCGCCTGGAATCGTGGCACCGCCAGTTGGCCGAACTCCACACCCGCCGCCAGCAAATGGAGCGCGAGGCCGCCGTTACCGCCGAGCGCATCCGCTCGCTGGAAGCCCAGACCCGGCAGGTGGAGGCCGAGATTTTGCGCCTGGAGGAAGAACACGCCCTCCAGGCGGAACGCTTGCAGCGCGCCGAGGCCGAAATTCAGGCTCAGGGGGAGGCCGTAGCCGAAGCCCGGCGCGGCCTGCAGGAAGCCCAACAGGCCCTCCAGGCGCGCCTTGAGGAACGCCGACAGGCCGAAGAAGCCCTCGGGGAAGCGCGCCGCGCCCTGCGCCGCCTGCAATCCCGCCGCGACCTGCTCACCGAACGCCGACGCGAACAGGCAAGCCTCCATCGGGAGCGGCAGGAGGCCCTGGCGAAGGCGCGGCAGGCGGCGCAGCAGGCCGAAGAGAACCTGCGTCACCTTCGCCGCCGCAAGGTGCAGGCCGCTGAAGCGCGGGAAGCCCGCCGGAATGCGCTGCAGGAGGCCGAAACGCGCTGGAAAGACCATCAGGCCGAAGTGCAGGCCGCCGAAAGCGCCTTGCAACAGGCCCGCGCCGCCCTCTCCGCCGCCCAAGCCGAGGCCGCCCGTCTCCAGGCCCGCCTGGAAGTGCTGGAGCAGGCCGAGCAGACCCTCTCCGGGTACGCCGAGGGCGCCAAACGCCTCCTCAAGGCGGGGCGCGGCGGACGCCTCCGCAGCGTGCAGGGCGCTCTCAGCAGCCGCCTGCGCGTCCCTGCCGACCTGGAAACCGCCCTCGCCGCCGCCCTGGGGGATGCGCTGGATGCCGTCCTGCTGACTGCCGAAGAAGTGGATGAAGCCCTGGATGTCTTGCTGGAGAAGCCCGTCCGCGGCACGCTGCTTCCCCTGGATGGGGTGAGGCCCCAGGAACCGCTCTCCCCCGTATCGGATAGCGCCTTTGTGGGGGTTGCCGCCTCGTTGGTGGATGCGCCCCCCGCCCTGCGCCCGGTTGTTGACCTGCTTTTGGGGCGCGTCCTGGTCGTGAAGGAGCGCGCCGCGGCCCGCCGTCTCCTGGCCGGACAGCCCGCCGGCGTGCGCGCCGTCACCCTGCAAGGGGAGGTCTTCTCCGCCGAGGGGATGGTCTCCGCCGGACGGGGCGGGGGCGGAACGCTGCGCCGCACGCGGCAGCGCGGCGAACTGACCCAGGCCGTAGAGCAGGCCCGCGCCCGTCAGCAGGAGGCCGAAGCGGCGCTGGCCGCCCAGGAGGCCTCCCTGACCGCCTTGCGGGAAAAGGGGCGGAACATTCAGGATGCGCTCGCCGCGGCCCGTCGCGAGGCGCAGCGCGCCCTTCAGGAGGCCGCCCAGGCCGCCGCGGCCTACGGGCAGGCGGAAACCCAGGCCACATGGCGGCGGGAGCAGGTCACCCGCCTGGAAGAGGAGATAACCCGCGGGGAACAGCAAGCCGCTCAAAGGGAGTCCGACCTGGAGCGCCTGGAAGCGGAAATTCAAGAGGCCGTGGAAACTCTTCGGGAGCGCTCCCGCGCCCTCCGGGGGCTGCCGCTTGAGGCGCTCCAAAATCAAGTCGCCCATTGGCGCACCCAGGAGGCTCTCGCCCGCCGCGCCGTGGATACTGCCGCGCAGCGCGGGCAGGAAATCCGCGCCGGCGTCCAGCGCCTGGAGGCGCGCCGCGCATCGCTGGCCGAGCGCGCCGGGACTTTCGCCCAGGAGCAGGCGGCCTTGCGTCAGCAGGCAGAAACCCTGCGCCGCAAGGAGGCGGAACTGCGCGCCCGCGTCGAGGAAATCCAGGCCCTGACGGCCCCCGCCGAGGAGGAGCGCGCCGCGCTGGAGCGTTATCTGGACGAGCAACAAGGAGCGGTGGACGCCGCCCAGAAGGCGCTCAGCGCCGCGGAACACCGGCACGCCCAGGCGCGCATCCGCCTGAACCGTGAGGAGGAGGCTCTGGAGAGTTTGCGCCAGCGCATCGAAGACGATTTCGGGCTGGTTTCTTTCGAGTACGAGGAGGAGATTTCGGGCCCGGCTCCCCTGCCGCTGGGCGGGATGGTGGAGCACCTGCCCGTGGTCACCGAGATTGCCCCCGAACTGGAAGAGACGCTGCGCCGCAAGCGCGCCCAATTGCGCCGTATGGGGGCGGTCAACCCGGAGGCCGAGAAGGAGTACGCCGAGGTGCAGGAGCGTTTCGCCTTCCTCACCGAGCAGATGGCCGATTTGGAACGCGCCGCCGCCGATATCCGCCAGGTGGTGAGCGAACTGGATACGCTCATGAAGGAGGCCTTTGCGCGCACCTTCGAGGCCGTGGCGGTGGAGTTCCGCCAGATTTTCCACCGTTTGTTTGGGGGCGGCTCGGCGCGCCTGATTTTGACCAATGCCGAAGACCTGGACAAGACCGGCATAGACATCGAAGCCCGTCTGCCGGGACGCCGCTCGCAGGGGCTATCGCTGCTTTCCGGCGGGGAGCGCAGTTTGACGGCGGTGGCGCTGGTTTTCGCCCTCCTGAAGACTTCCCCCACCCCGTTTTGCATCCTGGACGAGGTGGATGCCATGCTGGACGAGGCCAACGTGGTGCGCCTGCGCGATTTGCTGACCGAGATGAGCGAGAAGACCCAGTTCGTGCTCATCACCCACAACCGCAACACGGTGCAGGTGGCGGACGTGATTTACGGCATCACGATGGGGGCGGATTCGGCCAGCCAGGTGCTCAGTTTGCGCCTGGATGAAGTAGCCGAGGTGGTGGCGTAGGCATAGGACAAGGCTCTGCCTTGTCCGCATACTTTGCGCCCAGGCGAGACGGGGGTGTAGAGGAAGTGACAGTCACTTCCAAAGTGACTGTCATTCGAGAGTTCCTCCCCCCTCCTCGAAAACCCTCCGGTACAAATCCTCCCCGAAACTGGTATGGAGCGGCTCGGCAGGCCGCAATTTGAAGGTGCGGCTGCCGTCCGCCTTGCGCTCGGCGCGCAGGAAGCAAGTCTGCGCCCCGCGCTCCGTCTGGAAAGTGTGCGCCAGGGTGTAGGAGTGGGTGACGAAAAAGGCGCGCACGCCTTCGTCCAGCAGCGCCCGCACGATTTGTCCGGCGATTTCGGACCCTTCCCGCTCGTTGGTGGCGGCAAAAGATTCGTTGAACAGCACCAGACTTCCGGGGGTAAGCGCGTCCACGATGGCACTCATCCGCTGCAACTCCTCATCGAATTTCCCGCTTTGCATGGCGGAGTCTTCTTCGCGCCGGTAGTGGGTGAAGACCTTGCTAGCCATGCTGACCTCCAGGGCCTCGGCGGGGGCGAACAGGCCGCATTGGGACATCATCTGGGCAATCCCGACGCTGCGCAGGAAGGTGGATTTGCCGCCTTGATTGGCCCCCGTGATGAAGACCAGGGGCTTGCCCTCCACCCGGATGTCGTTGCCGACCACCGCTTTGCCGCCGACCAGCGCCAGGGTGGGGTCGTACAGTCCCCGGCAGACGAAGCGCGCTGCCTGGGGAGCCGCGATTTGGGGCATGCAGACCGGTTCTCCCAGAGATGCCAGGCGCTCGGCGAGGTTGAGCGCCCCGATGTAGAAAGCCAGTTCCCGGCGCAGCGACTTGAAAAAACTTTCCACATGGTCGGCGGCCTGTGCCAGCGCGACGGCAGCCCGCCAGATGCCGCGGTCGCGGATTTCCCCCAGCGCCTTGGCCCCGTGGTCGTCGCGCGGCTGGAGGGTGTAGGTGTAAACCTGAGGGCGGGCAAAGACGCGCCGCAGCCAGTCCCCTCCCTCCCGATTGGGGCGGCGCAGGGTGTGGGCGTCGAGTTCGTTGCCCGCGCCCAGGGCGGCGCTTATCAGCACGCCGTTCTCGAACTTGAGGGTCTTGATGTGTACGTCCACCTCGTCGAGGTAGGCGTCGCTCAGGGTCTCCCGGAGGGTGGCGAAAAAGCACTGAAAACCCTCCGAGTGGAAATCGGCGGCGTGCCGGTCTGCGATGCGCCGCAGGGCGCGCAGCAAATCCACGGACATGGCGAGCACATCCCGCGCGCTGCTCAGCATTGTGGCGGGGCTGGAACGGCGGCCAAAGACGCCCAGCCAGGAGCGGCGCTTGCGCTCCAGAAAGGTCAGCGGGATGGCGTACAGGTCGCGAATAACTTGCGGATGGCGCAGACAATCGGAGAGGACGGCCTGCCGATACGTTATCTTCTCGGAAGAGGCCAGCCCCTGGAGGAGGGCCTGCCGGGCTGCGTCGAAGAGGAAGCGGTCTCCCTGCGCCATAGCCTCGAAGAGGACGTGCAGCGCCAGGTCCTGGGTCAGGTCTGCGGCGTTGGGAGGCGGAGGGACGGCAGGGTCGAAATCCCGGTCGGGGAACATGAGGTGGACGTTCATGGGCGGAGGCGGGCGCGAATCTGTTCGTAGGTCAGGCGGTGCTTATGGGCCACGGCGTGGGCGTAAGCCAGCCCGTCGGCGGGGCGGCGCAGGATGCGGAAGGTGCGCCGGGCGGGGTTCTCCGGGTCGGCCTCGGCCACCATGCTGACGGTTTTCTCGTCGAAGGCGGCCAGTTCATCCAGGAAGGTGACCCACACGGCGAGGGCATCCAGGCGGGAGATGCGGGCCATGATGGCGCGGCTCAACAGGAGGGCGTCGTCCAGGGTGGTGGAGGAGAAAATCTCGTTCAGGATGAGAAGCGAATTGGGGGTGGCGCGCTCCAAAATGGCGTGGATGCGTACCAGGTCATCCTGCAACTTGCCGCGCAGCGTGCGGATGTCTTCCTGCTGCTCGAAGTGGGTAAAAATGGCGTCGGGCAGGAAGAGACGCGCCTTCCGGCCCGGCACGGGAAGCCCCAGGGAGGCCAGATAGTGGATTTGCCCGACCATGCGGGCGAAGGTGGTCTTGCCGCCCTGGTTAGGGCCGGTGACCACCAGGATGCGTTCCGCCCCCTCCAGAGCAAAATCGTTACGGACGACGCGCCCCTTGCGGGCGCGCAGAACGTACGCCAGCGCCAGGTCGAAACTTTCCTGGACGCGGGTTTCTTTTTCGGCGACGCTGACGCGGGGGTAACAGAAAGGCAGCCCCTCGCGCTGCAAGGGGGCGATGAACTCCAGATAGGCCAGGTAAAACTGCGCCTCGCGGTCGCAGCGGCGCAGGGTCTCGTCCACGAATTCGGCGTGCGCCTTGCAGAAGGTATCCAGGGCGGCGAAAGGTTCGGGGAAGAGACGGGAGACAAATTCCAGAATTTTGCCTTCGATGTGGTTCATGCCGACGCGCTGCTGCGGCAGGTCGGGGCGGTAGTTTTGGGCCTCTCCCTGATGGAAACGGGCGAAGAGACGCTCGATTTCGGTGCTGTACTCCGCTTCGTCGGCGTATTTCCGCACGCTGAGACGCCCCGAACGGATGAGGATTCCGAAGCGTACCCGGCGTAAAGCGGCCTCGACGCCCTCCGCCTCGTCCCGCAGGGCCTGGAAGGAGGGGGCGGCGAGGTAATCCTGCACGAAGGCGCGCAGGCCGCGGAAGGCGGCGGAGCGCAGAGGGTATTGGGCAAGAGCCTTCCCCAGCGCGCCAACGGTGCGGGTGTAAATCAGGGCGGCCTCCAGCATCCATCCCTGGCGGTTGGGGCGGTAATCCAGGTTTGTGAGCATTGCCAGATGCCGCCGCACCCGGCGCATCCCCTCGGCAAACGCTCTCAGGGCGGCGCGCAGGGATTCGTCCTCCAGGTCGCGCAGGGCGGCGTGGCGGTAGGCGATGTCCTCCGGGGTGCGTAAGGGCGTGTAGAAAAAGGTCTCCAGCGCGTATTCCTGCCGTTTGGCGGTGAGGGCCGTTGCCACCTGGTCGAGATTGAGGTCGGGGAAGCAGGCCGGCGGTTCGGTCTGGAGGGGAATATCGGTAGCGAAGAGGATGCTGCGAAAAGTCATGGGTACTGTACCTTCGTCAGAGGTACGACGGCCATGCTGCGTTCCAAAACCTCAAAACAGGCCCGGAAGGCGGCCTCCGCGGGGTAGGGAAAGTGGATGAGGTGACGGCCTGGATGCCCGGCGGGAGTGACGAAGTGCAGGGCAAGGTAGGACTGGATGATGGAATTGCTGTATTCCAGGGCGGCAATCCGGCTCAAGGGGATGTCCGGACGGGCTGCGGGGAGAACCACAACGCGCTGCCCGGTGACGACCAGCACGCGTTCTTCCCCCGTTTTCCGGAACCAGGATGGCAGCAGCGCCCAGGCGAGTGCCCGTTCGCCGGGGTGCAGGGCGGCCTTAAGGAGGGCGCGGTGCTTTTGGGTGCAGAGTTCCTCTTGGGCGGGGTCGTTGGCCGCGGTATCTCTGAGGGGCGGCAGTGCTTCAGGGGGAGTGGGCAATCCGGCCCGGCGCAAGGCACAATCTTCCGCCGTAACGAGAAAATTTCGTAAAACCTTCGTCAAATCTTGCAGGGCGGCGCGGGTGTAGGGGGGCATTTCCCATTCCAGAAGAACCTGCCCGCCGTCGGCATCCCAGCGCGTCCGCAGGAGGAGGTTTTCGCCCCGAGAAAGCAGTTCCACGTCCGCCAGCCGCTCTACGACCCCGACCTGTTGGTGGAAGCCGTACCGCACGTTGGCAGAATCAGGGGGGATGTGTTCGGCCAGGTGGATGAGCCGCCGGGTGGTGAGAATGACGACGCCCGCTTGCAAGCGTTCGCGGCGCAGGAAGGAGCGCTTGCGCGCGCCGGACATGGCGGGGCGGCGCACGGCGTACAGGACGCGCTCATCCGGGAGCAGGGATTCGCTCACGTACCGTTGGAAGCGGTAGGGCAGGTCGTAGAAGGTGTATTCCGCGGGGGTGTACCGTTCTGCTTCGGCGAAACTGGGGGAGAGACGGTCGAGGCGGGGCGGTCTCCAGGAAGGGTCGCGAGCCGCACTCCCATAGCGTTCCTGACGGGTGTGATACCGGCGTGCGCCGGTGTGCAGGTGTGTTTCGCTCTCGGCGGTGGTCAGCCAGCGCCAGTCGCCGGGGCGGGCGCGTTGCAATGCCCTCAGGATGGCGGCGCGTTGTGTCTCCGGCAACGCTTCGAGATGAGACGGGGCACGCGCGTCCACCGCGGGAACGGCCAGCAGAAAGGGCGGTTCTTCGGCACGTTGCAACGCTCCCAGAAGGCGGACGCGCATCACCGTGCCGGGGGGATGCGAAGGGCGTCCCAGCACCAGCACGGTGAACGGTTCCTGATAGGGAGTCAGGGCGGTGGGCAGCATCCCGACGTCGAAGGGAAGAGATTCTTCGGGGTGGAGAACGGCCTCCAGGCGCAAGGTATCGGCATCTACGGGATAGTAGCGCGCCGTGATGCTGCCGGGCTGGACGATGCGGATTTCGAGGAGATGTTCTTTGGGCATGGGAAGCAAAAAGGCCTCTACCGATGCGGAATTCGGTAGAGGCCATCAGTCGAAAGACGATTGCGGCGAGCCTCATCGCCTGAGCAGCCCGCACAGGTCTCCAAGACCTGTGCGGGCTTGCGTATGGGGGCGTTACGGCGCGGCGGGGGGCTGTTGGGCGCCTTGCGCGGCGCTCTGGAGGGAGGGTTCGGTGGGGACGTTGGCTTGCCAGACATCCTTGAAGGTCTGGAGGTCGGCGGCGGAGCGCTGCTGGTCCATCCAGTCGCTGAACATCTGCTGGCGAATCTGTTCGCGCTGCTGCGGGGCGATGGGGCGCGTCTCGTGGCCGAGGACCTGGATGATATGCCAGCCAAACTGGCTTTTTACCGGTTTGCTGATTTGCCCGATGGAGAGCGAAAAGGCCACGTTCTCGAATTCGGGTACCATTTGTCCACGCGAGAACCAACCCAAATCGCCGCCGTTGTCCTTGCTGCCGGGGTCGGTGGAGTATTGGGCGGCCAGTTCGTTCCAATCGGCGCCATCCTGCAACTGGGCGTAAATCTGGTTGGCGGTTTCTTCATCCTCTACCAGGATGTGCCGCGCCCAGACCTGTTCCTGTTCGGTGGGGGCGTCGCCGGTAACGGCGTCATAGAGTTTCTCGTAGTAGAGTTGGGCGCGCCCCAGGTCTTTGATGTCCTCGGCATCCATCCCGATGGTTGCCAGATTGTCCAGGAAAGCCTGGTAGTTAGCCTGGTAGGCTTCCTCGGTGTAGGGTGTGGCGGTCGGGGTCGGCTGAGGAATCTCGGTGGGAGTGGCCTCCGGGTCGGGCGTAGGTGTAGGGGCTTCGGTGGGGGTGGGGACGGGGGTCACGAGGGCCAGTTGTTCCGGGGAAAGGGTGGAGGTAGGCCGCGGGGTGGGGTACGCGGTCGGCGTGGGGGCCTCTCCGTTGGCGTAGTAGCCGAATTGTTCCTGAATGAAGCGCTCGATTTCCTCATCCGTAACTGTGATGCCCATTTCTTCGGCCTTTTGGCGCATGAGCACTTCGTCCACCATCTGGTCGAGGGTCTGCTGCCCTACCGAGATGGGGTTGCCCAATTGGGCGGCCACCTGCTGCATCTGGGTCTGGTATTGCTGTGTGAAAGGGGATTCGGGGTCGTTACCGAAGTATTGCAAGATTTGGGCGTACTGCTGGTACTGGTTGATGAGGTTGCTGCGCGTGTAACGGACGCGCTTTTGGAATTTTTCCACCGTGATGGATTCGCCGTTCACGACGGCAACCGGTTTGTGCTTCAGCAGGACGGTTTGTTGCAGGTAGCCGTACACTACCAGGCCGATGACGGCGACCACCACGGCGATGGTACCGCCAATCAGCCAGTTGCGCTGCATGCGCTCCCGCTGGGCGCGGGCGATGTGTTTCTTGTTGTAGACGCGTTTTTTGGCGCTTGCTGCCATATTCTTCTCCTACGGAAACGGGGCACAGAGCCGCTGCCCTATGCCCCGTCGTGTGCTTTGGTGTGTCTTGCTGTGGGCGGGGGTAGATAGCCCACAGCCTCGTGCGCGCGTGCGCCGGTCAGCGCAAGACTTCGCCGGTGAAGGGAAGCAGGGCCAGGTGACGGGCGCGCTTGATTTCGCGGGCCAGTTTACGCTGGCACTTGGCACAGAAACCGGTCTGGCGACGCGGGCGGATTTTTCCGCTTTCGTCAATGAAGCGTTTCAGGTAATCGGGGTTCTTGTAGTCAATCTCGTCGCACTTACAAGTACGCGGAGGCGGCGAGTAGGAACGTCGGTATCGGGCCATGGGCACAATTCTCCTTGCATATTCCTCTAGAACGGGAATTCGTCTTCTTCAGGGGGTGGGGGGCTTTCTTTAGAGCCTTTGGAGGAACGTTCGCCCAGCATAATCATTTCCTGGGCTACCACCTCGGTGGAGGTGCGCTTGTTGCCTTCGGAATCTTCCCATTGACGGGTCTGCAAACGGCCTTCAATGTAAACCTGCTGCCCTTTGTGCAGGTATTGCTTGCAAACTTCGGCCAGGTTTCCCCAGGCGACGATGTTGAACCATTCGGTTTCGCTGCGGCGTTCGCCGTCGTGATTGGTCCATGAGCGGCTGGTGGCCACGCTGAAGTTGGTCACGGGGCGTCCCGAAGGCGTGTAGCGCATTTCCGGGTCTCGTCCGAGCCTTCCGATGAGCAAGACTTTGTTCAGGCTACGAGTCATAGCGTTTCCTCGCAGGCTAGTTCTTGGCTATCAGCAGATAGCGCATGATGGGTTCGGTAAAGCGCATGTTGCGTTCCAGTTCCTTGCAGAACTCGGCAGGCATTTGCACTTCCATAAACACGTATTGGCCTTCGTTTTGTTTGCGGATAGGGTAGGCCAGTTTGCGTTTGCCCCACAGGTCTACCTGGGCAATGCTGCCCCCTGCCCCGGTAATCCAGCCCTGGACTTTTTCGACCAGTTCGCTAAAAGCGGCCTCTTCCAGTTCCGGATGGGCGATGAATGTCAGTTCGTATTCGCGCATGTGCAGAAATCCTCCTTTCCACGGGATTATCCCCGGCGTTGCGCGTTTCTGCCGGGAACGGAAAGCAAGCCGCGCTCTCTGCGCGGCTTGTGCTGTACGACAGCGGCGCATAGTGTAGCATAAAGCGCCGGATTTGGCAAATGTCTTGACTTTCTCACACAGGGTAATCGCATTTTCATGTATTTTCCCCACCCAAGGGATAAAAATGGGGGGTGTTGGTGGGGCGTACGCCCCACCAACACCCCCCATGCTATCCGTTTTGAGGGCAGGCATGCGCCATTGCAAGGCCGATGCAATGGCCCTGCTTACTCACACGCTCAGCATGACCGGGTCTTCGATGTACTCGGCCAGGGTTTGCAAGAAGCGGGCGGCCTCGGCCCCGTCGCTGATGCGGTGGTCCACGGAGAGGGTGGCTTTCATCGTCCAGCCGACGGTGATTTGGCCGTTCTCCACTACGGGGACCTGCCGCGCCGCGCCGACGGCCAGGATGGCGGCTTCGGGCGGGTTGATGATGGCGATGAAGTGCTCCACATCGAACATGCCCAGGTTGCTGATGGAAAAGGTCGAGCCTTCGATGTACTCGGAGCGCACCTTGCCCTCGCGCACCTGCCGCGCCATTTCGCGCACTTCGGTGGAAATCTGGCGCAGAGATTTGCTATCGGCCTCCCGGCACACGACGGTCAGCAGGCCGTTCTCGACGGCCACGGCGTTGCCGATGTTGATTTCACCGTGCTGGACGATTTGTCCGTCCACCAGGGATGCGTTCAGGTTGGGGAAGCGGCGCAGCGTGAGCGCCACGGCTTTGACCAGAAAATCGTTGACCGAGAGTTTGACGCCGCTGCCTTCCAGACGGGCGTTGATGCGTTTGCGGGCCGCCAGGAGGGCATCCATGCGGTATTCGTGGGTGACGTAGAAGTGCGGCACCTGCTGTTTGGCCTCCACCATGCGGCGGCCAATCGCCTGGCGCAGACGCGAAACGGGGACGGTGGACGATGGACGGTGGACGGTGGACGGGGGCGCTATAGTCTGCGGTTTGCGGTCTACGGTCTGCAACGCCGCCTCGATATCGCGCTTGACGATTCGCCCGCCGGGGCCGCTGCCGGAGATGGCGCCCAGGTCGAGGCCGTGTTCGCGGGCCATGCGCCGCGCCAGGGGGGAGACTTTGCGCCGTCCGGTGGGGAGCGGACTCCCTTTGGGGGCGGCTGCCGTCTCCGGAGCGGGCACGCCCTCTGAAGGGGGAGTCGTTCCCGCGGGAGTTTCAGGGGGTGCTGCTTCTTGAGGGGGCGCGGTGTCCCCCAGGAGGGCAGCCAAATCCGGCTCTTCTCCTGTTTCGGCAATCACGGCGATGGGGGTTCCGATGGGGACGCTATCCCCTTCGGCGACGAGATGCCGGTAAACCGCGCCGCTACCGTTGGCTTCCACCTCCACGGTGGCCTTGTCGGTTTCGATTTCGGCTATCACTTCGCCTTTCTGGACGGTCTCGCCCTCCGACTTGACCCAGCGCACCAGAGTTCCCTCGGCCATGTCGAAACCGAGTTTGGGCATTTCCAGCACGACGGCCATCAGAGCACCTCCTTGACGGCGCGCACCACGTCGGCGACCTGCGGCAGGGCGCTTTGTTCCAGGGTGCGGTTGTAGGGCAGGGGCACTTCTTTCTGGGCGACGCGCAGGACGGGGGCGTCCAGGTAGTCGAAGGCTTCCTCTTGGATGCGGGCAGCGACTTCGGCCCCTACGCCGTAAGAACGCCAGCCTTCCTCGACGACCACAGCGCGGTTGGTGCGCTGCACGGAGGCGACGACGGGTTCCATATCCAGCGGGCGCAGGGTGCGGAGGTCCACAACTTCCACTTCGATGCCCTCTTTGGCGAGTTGGTCGGCGGCTTTGAGGGACCAGTCTAATCCTTTGCTGTAGGTGATGATGGTGGCATCCCGTCCGGGGCGTTGGATTTTGGATTCTCCGATGGGAACGAGGTATTCTTCCTCGGGGACTTCGCCGCGCACCTGGTACATGGTGGCGTGCTCGATGAAGAAAACGGGGTCGTCGGAGCGGATGGCGGCTTTGAGCAGCCCTTTGGCGTCGTAAGGCGTGCCGGGGGCGACGACTTTGAGGCCGGGGAAGTGGGCGAAAACGGCGTCGGGGGTCTGGGAGTGGGTAGCGCCCAGTTGGCGTCCACCGCCGCCCACGGTGCGGATGACCAGGGGGACGCGCATCTGCCCGCCGAACATGTAGTGCATTTTGGCGGCCTCGTTAACGATGTGGTCCATGGCCGAAAAGGCAAAGTTGACGGTCATCAATTCTGAGATGGGGCGCAGGCCGGCCATCGCCGCGCCGATTCCGGCTCCGACGATTGCGGCTTCGGCGATGGGGGTGTCGCGGACGCGTTTCTCGCCGAAGTGGTCGTAGAAGCCTTTGGTGACGGCATAGGTGCCGCCCCAAATGCCGACTTCTTCGCCCATGATGAAGACGCGCTCATCGCGTTCCATTTCTTCCCATAATGCCTGGGAGATGGCTTGTCGCATGGTGATTCGTGGCATGGTTTTGTCCTGTTGGTCGCGTAGTCGGTTAGTCGGGTAGTCGTGTAGTCGTGTAGTCGTTTAGTCGTTTAGTCTGGTAGTCGGGTACGAGGTACGGAGTACGCTCCACCGTCCACCGTCATCATTCAGCCTTCCCTACGCCGCGTATACGTCGGTGAAGAGTTCTTCGGGGGCCGGTTCGGGGCTGGATTCGGCAAATTGCACTGCTGCCTGGACTTCTTCTTCTACGCTGTTCTCGATAGCGTCCAGTTCAGGCTCTATGGCGAGGCCCTCGGCGGTCAGGTAGGCGCGGTAGATGCCGATGGGGTCGTTTTCCTGCCATTTTTTCACTTCGCTGGAATCGCGGTAGCGTTCCGGGTCGCCCATGGAGTGGCCGCGGAAGCGGTAGGTGAGGGCCTCCAGCAGGAAGGGGCCTTCGCCGGCGCGGATTTTCTCCAGCGCTTCGCCGGCGGCCTGGCGCACGGCCATGACGTCCATGCCGTCCACCGCCGCGTTGGGGATGCCGTAGCCGTTTGCTTTCTGGCGGATTTCATCCACCGCGGAAGCGCGCTTTACGGCGGTCCCCATCCCGTAGCGGTTGTTTTCGCACACCCACAAGACGGGCAGGTTCCACACTTTGGAGAGGTTGAGGGCCTCGTGGAAGAAGCCGATGTTGGTTGCGCCGTCCCCGAACATGCAGATGGTCACGCCGTTGCTGCCGCTGTACTGGTCAGCCAGGGCCATGCCGGCCGCGATGGGCAGGTGCGCGCCGACGATGGCGTGCCCGCCCCAAAAGTTGCGCTCTACATCGGCCATGTGCATCGAGCCGCCCTTGCCTTTGGACATCCCGGTGGCCTTGCCGAGCAGTTCGGCCAGCACCTGGGTGGCGGGGATGCCCACGTTGAGGGCGACGCCGTGGTCGCGGTAGGCGGTGATGATGCGGTCCTGGGGCCGGCGGGCAGCCACCAGGCCGGTGCTCACGGCCTCCTGCCCGATGTAAAGGTGCAAAAAGCCCCCGATTTTTCCCTGTTGGTATAGTTCCGTGGCGCGTTCTTCGACGCGGCGGATGAGTACCATCTGGTGGTATATATCGAGATGGGTGTCTTTTTCCATATGAAGTGTCTTCCTCCTTGAAGAATTGGCATCCAATCCAGAGTTCAATGGACTGACAAAATTAACACCGGGACAGGCCCGGCGTTGCAGGTGTTCCCGTTGGAAATTCTGCTGTGGATTATATCGCGTTTCTGGACTAACTCCCCTCAAAAACTCTCAATTTTGGTTATGTTTTTTAGAGGCAGTGAACAATGTTGTTTGTATCAGATGGCTCCACGAATGATATGGTTTCGTTAAGGATGGATTTTCCTCTTGACCGAGACGTATTTTCTTTATACCATTGGGAATGCCTCTCTTTGAGAGGGGTGAGGTAGACCGTTTGGTCGTTTGCATGGAGATTTGAGTAAGGAGGTGGATTGGAAGACAAAATGTAGTCTAGCCGCTGGGTGTTTTGTATACTCTGTTTGATGTCAAACGTGTTGTGCTGTCCAAGAATGGACAGATTTGGGATATTTTTTTACAGACGAAGGAGAAATAATGAACACACAACGTATCTGGAAAGGGCTTTTGCCTTTTGTAGGCGCCCTGGCCTTGATTGCCGCCCTGCTTCTGGCCTTGCCTGGGCAGACTGCAACCGTTTCGGCAGCGCCCTCGGCGACTACCTTGGGGCCGGGCGACATCGCTATCATCGGCTTTAATTTTGACAATCCCGATGAATTTGCCTTTGTCTTGCTGACCGACATCACCGCCGGTACGGAAATCCATTTTACGGATAACGGCTGGTTGGCTGCAGGCGGTTTCCGCACGGGCGAAGGCGAAGATGTATGGACGGCAGGGACCGACATGAGCGCGGGGACGGTTATCACGCTGACGGCCAGCAGCATGGCGTTTTCCAGCAGCGGTGACCAAATCATTGCGTTTCAGGGGTCTTTAGGCACCCCTTCGCTAATTTATGCTTTGAACAGCGAAGGTTCCGGATGGCAAAGCGACGCGACCAGCTCCAATACTTCTGCATTGCCCACCGGTTTGACGGATGGCTATACGGCAATTGCGCTGAATGAGATTGACAATGCCAAATACGATGTCGCCAACGGCACGTCGGGCACAAAAGACGAATTGCTCTCGCTTATCAGCAACACGGCTAATTGGTCGGGAAGTAATTCGGCGCGGCAAGACCTCACTTTCCCCTCCTTCACCGTTACCGGCGGCGCCGTTGCCCGCCTCTCCGTCTCCAAAACCGGACCGTCTGCCGCCGCGCCCGGCGACGACCTGGTTTACACCGTCACGGTTGGCAGCCAGGGGATGACCGTCACCAACGTGATTGTCACCGACACCCTGCCGGTCAGCGTGACCTTCGACAGCGCCAGCCTGCCATACGGCAATCCCTCCGCCGGTGTGTACACCTTCTCGCTGGGCGAAATCGTCTCCGGTACGCAGAGCGCCTTCAATCTGACCGTCACGGTGGATACCGAAATCAGCGGAACGGTCAACCTGACGAATATGGTCATAGTTTCGACCACCGAGGGCTACACCGGCACGGCGGAATTCGTGACGTGGGTTTACCCGCTGGTGAGCATCCACGATATCCAGTACGTCAGCGACCCGGCCTCGGATGACGCCTCTCCCTATGAGGGGCAGACCGTCTTGGTGGAGGGCATCGTCACCGCCGCGCCGGGAGAACTCGGTTCGCGAGCCATGGTCATCGAAGATGCCGCCGGCGGCCCGTGGAGCGGCTTGTACGTTTTCGATAGCGGAAACTTCAGCGGTCTGAGCGTCGCCCGGGGAGACAAGGTGCGCGTTTTAGGAAGCGTCATCGAGTATAACGGGATGACCGAACTGACCTTTGATTCGCTCGCCGTACTCAGCACCGGCAACACGCTCCCCGACCCTGCTGTCGTTTCCACGGGCGATTTTGTCAGCGCGGGTACTGCCGAGCAGTGGGAATCCGTTTATCTGGAGTTCCAGAACGCCACTGTGACCGATGATAACTTAGGGTATGGCGAGTGGGCCTTTGATGACGGCTCTGGGGCAACCCGTGCTGATGATATGGGCTCGTTCACCTATGACCCCACGCTGGGCGATTACTACATCTTCATCCGCGGCATCGGCTGGTACTCGTATGGTAATTACAAACTGGAGCCGCGCGATGATGACGATTTCTTCCTGGGCACTCCGGCCAACGACCTGGGCGTGACCAAGCGCGGCCCGGCGTATGCCCTGCCCGGTGATACGCTGACCTACACCATTCAGGTGCAAAATCCCTTGCTGGTGGCGGTGGAGAACGTCGTTCTGACCGACACCCTGCCGGTTAGCGTGACCAATGTGCTCAGCAGCAGCAACGCCCTCACCGTTACCAATCTTGGCGGGCAAATTGTCTGGGAGTTCGGGCAAATCGGCGCGGGCGTCACCGAGACGGTCTACCTGACTGCTTCTCTCCCGATGACCATGCCCAACGGCTTCATGCTGACCAACAGCGCCGTAGTGACCACTACCTCCACGGATGACCCGGCCAACAACACCGCCTCGGTCAACACCACTGTATACGCCCCTACTGCTATCTACGACATTCAGCATGTGGATGACCCTGCTGCGGACGATGCTTCTCCCTATGAAGGGCAAACCGTTCTGGTAGAGGGTGTTGTCGTCGCTGCTCCGGGCGAGATTGATACGCCTTACCGCGGCATGGCGATTGCCGACCCGGCGGGCGGCCCGTGGAGCGGTCTGTGGGTTTACCAATTCAGCGGCCTGCCAGAGACCATCCAGGCAGGAGATTTCGTCCGCGTCCTGGGTGAGGTCAAGGAGTACTACAACCTGACCGAACTTGACCCCAGCAGCGGTTTTGTAGAGGTACTTTCATCCGGCAACGCAGTGCCTGCTCCCGCCGTGCTGACTACCGGTCAGTTGCCAGAGCAAGACCCTGCGGCTTCGGAGCAGTGGGAAAGCGTGCTGGTTGAGTTCCGCATGGCGACCGTCACCGATGACAACCTGGGCTACGGTGAGTGGGCTTTTGATGACGGTTCTGGCGTGGCGCGTGCCGATGACTTGGGCGGGCGTGATGGGAACTTGTCGTATACCCCCGCCAACGGCGATGTGTACAATTACATCCGCGGCATTGGCTGGTACTCGTTCGGTAATTACAAAGTTCTTCCGCGTAACGATGCTGACATCAGTTTGCATCAGGATGCCCCCCTCATTAGCAAATCAGCGCCTTCCAACGTAGCCCCCGCGGCGACCTTCACCTACACCATCAGCGTGGAGAACATGCTGGGGCACACCCTCACTAACCTCGTCATCACCGATACCGTGCCCGCGAACCTGAGCGGCATCACTCCGGCGGATGGCGGCGTTTATGCCAACGGTACTATCACCTGGACGGTTGCCAGCCTCGCCGACCAGGGCAGCGTGGACGTGCGCTTCACCGCCACCGCGCCCATCACCGTGGGCACGATGATTATCAACGAGCGTTACGCCATGACTGCCGCCGAGTGGGTCACGCCCACCTTCGGAACGCCGGTACACACCTTCGTGGGGGATTACACCCCCATTCCCGACATCCAGGGAGATGGGATGCTCTCGCCTCTCGAGGGAGCAACCGTCAAGACCGAAGGCGTCGTGGTCGGCTTCTTTGAGGGCAACTCCTCGGCAGCCGGCAACTTCAACGGCTTCTTCATTCAAGACCCCTCCGGTGACGGCGACCCGAAAACCTCGGATGCCATCTTCGTCAACTACGGTACTACCTCCTTCAGCGGGATAAGCGTGGGCGACATGGTGGTTGTCACGGGGACGGTGCAGGAATTCAGTGAATGGGATGGCGCGGCCTGCTATGGAGAGGAATGCCTGACTCAGGTTGCGGTGGATACCGCTAATATCAGTGTTATCGGCACCGACAGCGTTACCGCTACCGTCCTGGCTCCGCTAGGCGACCCCGTTTCCTCCACGCTGTACTTCGAATCTCTGGAAGGTATGCTGGTCACCATCCCGGATACCGCCACGGTAGTCGGCCCGACCAGTTACGGCACTATCCAGGTTGTGCCCGGTGCGCTGGGCATCGACCGTGTGATGCGCGGCGGTCCCTACGAGGGTATGCCCGTGGGCGTCCGTCCCGATGAGCGCTATGGTAACGGCGCCTCCGACCTGATTGTGGGCAGCGTGGTCTCCGGTGTGGACGGTCCACTGACCTACTCTTATGGCGATTACCTGATTGCCGACCAGGACGGCTACGCCGTGGTGGATGCGGCCCCGCTGCCCGATGCGGCTCCCTCCTGGGCTGCGCCGACGCCCATCCAGTTCACCGCCGCCACGATGAACACCTACAACTTTGACGCAGCCGACCCGAACGTCAAGGCGACCAAGATGGTCTCGCAGGTCTTGCAGATGAATGCGCCCACCTTCCTCGCCCTGGAGGAGATTGCCGCCGCCGATGTGCTGCCGGGCATCGTAGCCGACCTGGCCGCGGCGGGCTACCCCTACGACTTTGCCTACTCGCACCCCGACGTGGGCGGGCACGGCGTAGCCCTCATGTGGCGCACCGACATGGTGACCAACGTGATGACCTCCACCGCTTACCAGGACTGCTCGCCTTACGGGAGTTCCTCTTCCACCTACGACCCGATGTGGGATACCTGCCGGGCGATGGGCGAGTACCCGCTCTTCTCGCGGCGGCCGGTAGTGCTCACGGCCACGGTCAATCTGGCATCCGGCCCGCAGCAGGTGGTGGTGATTGCCAATCACTTCAAATCCAAACTGGGCGGCGCTTCTGCCGATATGCGCCGGGCCGGGCAAGGGCAGTTCGTCCACGACCTGGCGGCGGCCTTCGAGACCCAGACCCCCTACGTCTTGACGATGGGCGACCTCAACGACTTCGAAGATTCGGCCCCTTTGCAGGCGCTTTACGCCGGCGGCGTGTTCACCAACACCTGGTTCACCCTGCCGGAAGAGGCGCGCTACAGTTACATCTACCAGGGCGTTTCGCAAATCCTGGACCACATCCTGGTTTCCCCCGCCCTGCTGGATGAACTGGAGGCTATGTCGCCGATGCACTTCAACGCTGACTATCCTTACAAGCCCTACTACGAGGAGACTATCATCTGGCGCAACTCCGACCATGACCCCGTAGTGGCGACCTTCACTTCCCCGTATCGGGTGATTCTGCCGGTTATCTTCCGGGAGTACACGCCGTAATGCGGCGAGAAGCAAATGACAGTCGCTTTCTGAAGTGACTATCATTGTTCTCTGTAACACGGACAGCCGCCGGGAGTACTCCCGGCGGCTGTTTCGTTGCAGGGCACCTCGGCGTGTTTACCTGACGACTATCGGCAGGTAAATGCGGTTGCTCGCCAAGTCGTAGCGCCACAAGGCCAGGTCATGCGCGTAGGCGCTGGTATCGTCCAGGTCCACATTCCCGGCCAGGACGACTTTGCCGTCCGGCTGCACCAGTAGGGCGTAATCGCCGGCCGTATGTCCCCCGTTTGTGGTGGTAATTACCCCGCCGGGGCCAAACGCCGTCCTGGGCAAACCGTTCTTGTCGAAGACGGTGATGCCCACGGCGTAGGGGCTGCCGCTGAACCGGGTGGCGGCTACGATGCCGTCGTCCGCCTGGAGGGTGATTTCGATGAAACTGGTTGATGCGTAGCCGG